>LIQL01000056.1 GCA_001418405.1 Streptomyces diastatochromogenes
GTGGGTGTGGGCGTCGACGCCCCCGGGATGACGTAGGTGCCGGTGGCGTCGACGCCCACACCCACCTGGACTTCCCGTTCGGCGGCACCGCCTCCTCCGACACCTTCGAGACCGGCACCCGCGCCGCGGCCTGGGGCGGCACCACCACCCTCGTCGACTTCGCCGTCCAGAGCCGCGGCCAGGCACTCCGCGCCGGCCTGGACCTGTGGCACGCCAAGTCCGACGCCCAGTGCGCCATCGACTACGCCTTCCACATGATCCTCTCCGACGTCAACGAGCACTCGCTCAAGGAGATGGACCTCCTGGTCGCCGAAGGCGTCACCTCCTTCAAGCTGTTCACCGCCTACCCCGGCGTCTTCTACAGCGACGACGGCCAGATCCTGCGCGCCATGCAGCGCGCCGCCGGCAACGGCGGACTGGTGATGATGCACGCCGAGAACGGCCCCGCCATCGACGTCCTGGTCGAGCAGGCCCTCGCCGCCGGCCACACCGACCCCCGCTACCACGGCGAGGTACGCCACGTGCTGCTGGAGGCCGAGGCCACCCACCGCACCATCCAACTCGCCCGGGTCGCCGGCGCCCCCCTCTACGTCGTCCACGTCTCCGCCGAGCAGGCCGCCGACGAGATCGCCCGGGCCCGCCACGCCGGACTCAACGTCTTCGGCGAGACCTGCCCGCAGTACCTCTTCCTGTCCACCGACAACCTCGCCGAGCCGGACTTCGAAGGCGCCAAGTACGTCTGCTCCACGCCGCTGCGGCCCCGCGAGCACCAGGCGGCACTCTGGCGGGCTCTGCGCACCAACGACCTCCAGGTGGTCTCCACCGACCACTGCCCGTTCTGCTTCCGCGGTCAGAAGGAACTGGGCCGCGACGACTTCTCCAAGATCCCCAACGGGATGCCGGGCATCGAGAACCGCATGGACCTGCTCCACCAGGCCGTCGTGGACGGCCGCATCAGCCGCCGCCGCTGGATCGAGATCGCCTGCGCGACCCCGGCCCGGATGTTCGGCCTCTACCCGAAGAAGGGCACCATCGCGCCGGGCGCCGACGCCGACATCGTGCTCTACGACCCGCACGCCGAACAGACCGTCTCCGCACGGACCCACCACATGAACGTCGACTACTCGGCCTACGAGGGCAAGCGCCTGACCGGACAGGTCCTCACCGTGCTGTCCCGCGGCGAACTCGTCATCGACGGCCGCGAGTTCACCGGCCGCGCCGGCCACGGCCAGTACATCCCGCGCGGCACCTGCCAGTACCTCATGTGAGCACCCCGCGCCCACCCCACCCGGCCGGCACCGGACCGACCCGCACCCCAAGGAGCGCCGCAGTGGACTTCGGAGTCGTCCTCCAGCCCGATCCGCCCGCCTCCGCCGTCGTGGAGCTGATGCGCCGCGCCGAGCGCAACGGCTTCCGCTACGGCTGGACCTTCGACTCGGCCGTGCTGTGGCAGGAGCCGTTCGTCATCCACAGCCGCATTCTGGAACACACCGACCACCTGATCGTCGGCCCGATGGTCACCAACCCCTCCACCCGCACCCCCGAGGTCACCGCCTCCACCTTCGCCACCCTCAACGACATGTACGGCAACCGCACCGTCTGCGGCATCGGACGCGGCGACTCCGCGATGCGGGTGGCCGGCCGTCCGCCCAACACCCTGGCACGGCTGGGCGAGGCGATCGGCCAGATCCGCGACCTCGCCGAGGGACGCGAAGCCGACGTCGGCGGCCACCGCATCCGCATCCCCTGGATCACCAACGGCCACCTGCCGGTGTGGATGGCCGCCTACGGCCCCAAGGCGCTGGCCATGGCCGGCCGGCTGGCCGACGGCTTCATCCTCCAACTCGCCGACCCCTTCCTCACCGAGTGGATGATCAAGGCCGTCCGCCGGGCCGCCGCGGACGCCGGCCGCGACCCGGCCGCGGTCACCATCTGCGTCGCCGCCCCCGCCTACGTCGGCGACGACCTCGACCACGCCCGCGAGCAGTGCCGCTGGTTCGGCGGCATGGTCGGCAACCACGTCGCCGACCTCGTCGCCCGCTACGGCGAACACTCCGGCCTCGTCCCCGACGAACTCACCGACTACATCAAGTCCCGCGAGGGCTACGACTACTCCCACCACGGCCGCACCGGAAACCCCGACACCGCCTTCGTCCCGGACGGGATCGTGGACCGCTTCTGCCTGCTCGGCCCGGCCGAGGCGCACCGCGAGAAGCTGCGCGCCCTGCGCGACCTGGGCGTCGACCAGTTCGCGCTCTACGCCATGCACGACGCCAAGGAATCCACCCTCGACGCGTACGGCGCGGAGGTCATCCCCGCTCTCCGCTGAGGCCGGAGCACCCGGCCGACCGTTCCACCGGCGCGGCCCCGAACGGGAGAGTCACCCTGCTCGGGGCCAGTCGCACGACCAACGCAGGATCACACGCCCCGGTGGCGAGGCCGAGCCCGGTCAACGGTCAGGGCAGGTCCGCAGCGCCTCCGTCGATCCGCACGGACCGTGGGCCACAGGGCCCCCGCAGTCCCTCCCGGCCCAGCGCCCCGTTCGTACGCGGACTCGTGTGGCTGGAGTTGCCTCAGTGCGCCGTTTGACCGTTGCCCCTGAAGTCGGCCAGCACACGTCTGCTGGCGGTGGTGAACGGATGGTCGGGCCCCAAACTGCTGGCTCTCTTCTGCACGACCTCGTCCATGAGGTCCACCGCTGCCTCGACATTTCCAAGCTTGTAGTGGATACGGGCGTGCAACTGCTGTGCGGAGAGCGCGATAGGGTAATCGGCCCCGAAGCGATGCTCGTACATCTCCGAGACGAGTCGAATTTCTTCATCCGCTTCGTGGAGCTGGTGCAGGACGTAGAGCGCCCACGCGTGATTGTGTCTCGCGCCCAACGTGACCGTGTGATCGGCGCCGAGGTGGCGTTCGCAGTCCGCGGGCAGGGAAAGCAGCGGGACGTTTTCCGGCATTTCGAGTTCGGACTTCGACAGCATCGTCAACAAGCTGGCCTGGGAGCGCAACGTCAGCGGATGAGCAGGTCCGAGAGATGCCAGCCGGCCGGTGATCGTGGCACGGAGCAGCGAAAGGGCCTCCGATCTTTTGCCGACATTCCCCAGGACCAGTTGGAGTCCGTGGCTGCTGTCCAGAGTGTCCGGGTCGTCAGCTCCGAACAGCTGCTCCTGAGCGCCTCTTACCTGACGTAGCACCCGCTCGGCCTCGGGGTACCTGCCCAAACGAAAAAGCGCCCGGCCGGCCCTCGAATCCGCTGCCAACACCAAGCGGTGCTCTGCGCCCAGGGTTTCCCGGGGGAGCTGCACTGCACCATGCGCAGTCTCCCAGGCGGTGAGGTAGTCGCCCGTGCGGTGCAGGGCGGTGGCCAATCGTGTGGCGGTGCCGACCAGTTCAGCCATCGTTTGGGGAGGCGCGCCATGCCGCAACATCGCGATGGCGTGGGGGCTGAGAAGACGTAACCGAGGGTCTTCCGGGCCGGCGTCCGGCTGCTCCGGAACGGCGGCGTTCAACAACTTGCCAGCTGTCGTGCTGAGCACCGCGAGTGTCTCAGGAGGCGTCGCGGAAGCAACGCTGTCGAGCAGAACGCCGTGGGTCTGCACGCACCGTACGCCGACGTCGATGAGCTCGGTGAGTGATTGGTCGAGCAACGCGCGGAGCGCCGCCTCCGTACGAGCACGGGGAAACGCGCGGCCGACTTCCGGGTGATTCAGGAGAGATACCGGCAACGGCTCCGGCGCGAAACGCGCGAGCAAGCGAAGAAGCGTCACCGCTTCAGGCAATCCGCGTGCCTCGAAGCTGTCGAGCGTCAGTTGCCAGGTGCGCGCCACCAGGTGGCGCGGGTCGTCGTCAGACAAGATGTCAGCTCCTTGGTCTATCAGCTCGACGCCTTCTCCTTCCTCGAGGTGGCGCCGGTAGGCATCCATCGTCCAGGGGTCGAGCACTTGGTGGGAGAGGAAGCCGCCCGCCAGCGTCAGTGCGAGGGGCAGGCGACCCAGCTTGTCCGCAATCTCAGCGGCCTGCTTCAACGTGCCGCTCTGTGGGGCGAGGTCGCACAGCACCCTCGCGGCGTCGTCCCGCGGCAGCACCCCGATGTACTGCAACTCTGCTCCCGGCCACCAGCGAGGCGCCGCTCGACGCGTCGTGACCACGACGATGCCGTTGGGGCTGGTGCGCAGCCAGCTCCCGTCCCGCAAGATCTCGGGGTCGTCCGCGTTGTCCAACACCAGCAACCACGGCTCGGTGGAACGGTTGAGGCGTTCCCAGACCAGGTCGGCTCCGGGCCGCAAGCCGTTCCTGGCTGCCAGGAGTTCGCCGTCCGCAGCCCCGCGGTCAGCGGCCACCGCGAGCATCCCGGAGCGGAGGCTGGCGCGGTCGGAGGCGTTGACCCAGAGCCCGACACGGCTGTTGCCCTCGGTGGCGAAGTGGAAGAAGGCGTAGGCGACGGCGGTTTTGCCGCAGCCTCCCATGCCGTGGAGCACGAAGGCCCGGCCACCATGTCGCGCGGCGGTGCTCGATCGCAGGCGTTCCAGCACTTCGGCGCGGTCCCGCAGGACCACCGGTGCCCGACCGACTGCCGGGCGCCTCACGGAGTCGGGCCCGGCGAGGCCGAGTTCCTCACTGCCGTGGTAGTGGTACTCGCTGATGTGCTGGTCGCGGGATGACTGGTAGACGCGGCCGCCGTCCTCGGCATGGCCGTCCATCGCTCCTCTCATCGCTCGTTGATGTGCATGTCGCGGCCCGCTTGATAGATGCGAGCTCGCCCGGACGCGGTGCCGTGCTGGGCCACGGACGGGGCACTCGCGTCGGTATGGGGGCTGAGCTCGCTGAGCAATGTGCGCAGATCCTCGATTGCTTCCGGATCGGACAGCAAAAGCCGGCGGAGATATCCCACCCACTGCATTCGCAGTTCACCGAGCATCTCTTGGTCGTCTGCCGAGTGGGCGCGCAGTACTTCCTCTTGGCTCACGTCCAACGCGCGGGAAATGTCTTGTGCTCTTTCGGGCTGCCAGCGCTGCCATACACGTGTGAAACTATCGCGAGCGTGTTGCCAGGCTTCAGTTGTCATCAGAGTGACCAGGGTGGTTCCAGCGGCCTGTGCGAAGGACGTTAATTCTGCATCCATAGTTCCCCCATTTGGATGATTGACGGGCTAAAACTCTTCCCATAAGGCTACAAATCGGGCCATCGATGCCCATGGGTGAGTTGCGTTCCCTCCTTGTGGTCAGCATGGTGGCATCGGCAATCCGAACCAGCAAGTGTCTTCGCGGATGTATGACTATGGCATATGCCGTTGTCGATTTTCCCCGGATGGCTTAGTGGTTGCTCTAGTGGGTCAACGCTTCAACCGTTACGCTCGGTACGTTCTCGTCATCTCTGGGAGGGGTGTTATGTCCAGGCCGTGGGAAGCTGACCCCATGACGACATTTAAGAGGCGGCTGGGGAAGTCGCCGCAAGAATTAGGTCACACGACCGATAATCCCGACTGCCCGGACATCTGGGAGCTTGAGAACGGAGACGTCGCCATCATCGGTCGAGACCTCACGGATTCGCTGGGGGAAGTGCTTCCCGCGGGCGTTTCGATCGGGAGTGACGAACGTCTGGTGGTCATCCCGAGGAGCATGATGGTCGCAGCGAAGCCGGACATTCCCAGTGTTTGAATCGTTCCGGCGCAGTACCTCAGAGCATCTGGACCGCCCGCGGTATCACGAAGACTTTCGTCGCCATTATGGGAGCGGCATCCGCTCCTTGCGCAAGCTCGAACGTGGTCAGAACTTCAAGGAGCGAGGCTTTCCCAGTTGGGAAGCTTTTGCGGTCGGTGAATGGCGCACGGCGATCTCCCTGATCGAGGAGAAACGAGAGATCTACTCCGCGCAGTTCCGGAAGGCTGCCGAATTGGGGATTCTGGAGCGCCGGATTCGCGTGGTCGAATTCCCCGTCACCCCGTACGTGCAGTGGGAGCTCTTCGTGCTTCGTCTGCGCGTAGAATTGGGGGACAATATCAGGGTGATGGACTCCCGCGCCATCTCGGAAATTGAATCGGAATCCCTGGTCCCCGAAGTCGTGATCCTCGGCGACGAGGTCATGTACGAAGTGACTTACGATGACGACGGGAACGCTGCCGGAGCAAACCGCATCGCGGATCGAGCGGCAATCGAGGACACCTCTGCGAGTTTCGACGTGCTGTACCAGCGCAGTGAGCCGTATGGTGAATTCTTCGCTCGTGAAATTGCGCCACTCGCACCTCCGGTGATCAATGATCAAGTCGCCGCTCGCTGAGTGGTGGCTCGCATCCCTGCGCTGTTTCCGGGGGCATTGTCTCGTTCAGTCATGCTCGGCCATGGTGAACGAAGACGGACTCCCGGTCAGTGCTGAACGAGCCTGCTCGCGAGTGAACAGGCGGTTCCCCATGCCCGAAGGGCAGTTGCCCGGGCACCACAGGCCCTCCGCGGCGGAGCGCCAGTCACGTGCGAACCGCCGGCGAGGTAGTTGAGTCGTCCGCCACACAGGCGAACGCCTGCCGGTGGGCGACGGCACGGCTGATCGCGCGGATGCCGAGACTCCCCCCGCACCCCCGATCGGCCCGCCGGCGCCCCTCGGCCCCGGCTACGGCACCCGCGTCAGCCACTCCCGGGAGCTGAACTTGGCGGCGGCCAGCTCCTCCGCCCGGGCCAGTTCGCGAGGGGACACCGAACCCATCGAACCGCCGTACCGGGTCCGGAACGAGGCGATCATCCGGGCGATGACCTCCGCCCGCGGCAGGCCCGTCTGCCGGCGCAGGGGATCCACCCGCTTCTTCGCGCTGGTGGTGCCCTTGTCCGAGAGCTTCTCCTTGCCGATGCGCAGCACCTGGACCATCTTCTCGGCGTCGATGTCGTAGGACATCGTCACGTGGTGCAGCACCGCGCCGTCACCCGCCGCCATGCGCTTCTGCGCCGCACCGGCGATCTTCCCGGCCTCGGTGGCGATGTCGTTCAGCGGCTTGTACCACGCGGTGATGCCCATGTCGCCGAGGGCGCCCAGCACCCAGTCGTCCAGATAGGCGTAGCTCTCCGCGAAACTCAGGCCCTGGACCAGGGAGTTGGGGACGCAGAGCGAGTAGGTGATGGTGTTGCCCGGCTCCACGAACATCGCGCCGCCGCCCGAGATCCGGCGGACGACCGTGACGCCGTGCCGGGCGGCGCCCTCCGGGTCGACCTCGTTCGCCAGCGACTGGAAGCTACCGATGATCACCGCCGGGCGGTCCCACTCCCACACCCGCAGCGTCGGCGGTCGCCGGCCCGCCGCGACCTCGGCCGTCAACACCTCGTCCAACGCCATGTGCAGGGCCGGCGACTGCGGCCCCTCGTGGATGATCTGCCAGTCGAAGTCGGTCCACTCCCGGGCGCCGGCCACCGCCCGGCGCACCGCGACGCCCACCGCCTCGCTGCTGAACCCGAACAGCACCGCCCCGGCGGGCAACGCCGCGTCGATCCGGGCGGCCAGCCCGCGCGCGTCGGTGTCCGCCGGCGCGCCCTCCAGGGCGCCGTTGATGGCGTCCAGCGCCTCGTCCGGCTCCAGGAAGAAGTCCCCGGCCACCCGGACGCCGCGCAGCGCCCCGTCCACCACCTCCAGGTCGACGACCACCAACTTGCCGCCCGGCACCTTGTACTCACCGTGGTGCTTGCCCTGCACGGCCCTACCGTCCTTCCCGCTCGCCGCTGCCGTTCCCCCGCACGGCGCGCGGCCGGCAGCGGCGTCAACCGTAACGCGGGCCGCAGCATTCCCGACGAAAGGGACCGATCCGGGCGCGATCCTGGACGATCCCGGATGCTCTGGGACCACGTCGGCCAAGGGCGGTGCCGCGCCGAGGTCAGACGAGCGCGTCCAACAGGCGGGGCAACGCCGTCCCGATCGGCTCGCGCACCAACTCGGCGGCCAGTGCGTCGTACGGCGTCGGCTCGGCATTGACGATCACCAGGCGCGCGCCGTGCTCCACCGCCACCCCGGCGAGCGAGGCGGCCGGCTGCACCTGGAGCGTGGTGCCCACCGCGAAGAACACCTCGGCCGCCTTCGCCACGCCCAACGCCTCGCCGAGCACCTGCGGATCCAGCCGCTCCCCGAACATCACCGTCGCCGACTTCAGGATCCCGCCGCAGACCAGGCACGCCGGATCGGGATCGCCGGACGCCACCCGCTCCAGCGCCTGCGCCATCGACGACCGGGCGTGGCAGCGGGTGCACGCCACCTCCCGTGCGGTGCCGTGCAGTTCGAGCACCTTGCGGGCCGGCATCCCGGCGAGCTGGTGCAGCCCGTCCACGTTCTGGGTGATCACCCGCACCGGCGCCCCGGACCGCTCCAACCGGGCCACCGCCTCGTGCGCGGCGTTCGGTCGGGCACGGAAGGCCGGGCTCTCCTGCCGCATCCGCCACGACCGCCGACGGATCTCCGGATCCGCCATGTACGTGTCGTAGGTGACCAGCTTCTCGGCCTCCGGGTCGCGCCGCCACAGGCCGTTCGGCCCGCGGTAGTCGGGGATCCCGGAGTCGGTGGAGATCCCGGCGCCGCTCAGGATCGCCACCAGGGGGCGGCGTGCGGGCCCGTCGTCGGTGCTGCTCATGGGGCGAGCGTACGGAACGGCGCGGGGCACGGCGACCGGGTTCGCCGGCCGGCGCCGCCTCAGCGGGAGACGTCCGGGTGCCGGCCCGGGGCGTGCGGGAGGGCCAGCGCCTCCCGGGCCGGCACCCCCAGGGCCGGGGCTCCGCCGGGCAGCGGCCAGCCGCGCCCGCGCAGCGCCGGCCGGGCCGGTCCGTCCGCGAGCAGCGCCAGCCCGTCCCAACGGATCCCGCGGACGGCATCGGGGAGCGAGGTGAGATCCCGGAGCATGGGGGAGGGTACGGGGGACCGCCCCGCCGCGACGACCCTCGACGCCGCACACCGACCCACGACTAGGAGCCCCCGTGTTCACCACCCGCCCCACGCTCCAAGGCACCTTCGGCATGGCCGCCACCACCCACTGGTTGGCATCCCAGTCCGCGATGGCCGTCCTGGAGGACGGCGGCAACGCCTTCGACGCCGCCGTCGCCGCCGGATTCGTGCTGCACGTCGTCGAACCGCACCTCAACGGCCCGGCCGGCGAAGTGCCCGTCATCCTGGCCCCGGCGGGCGGACCGGTGCGGGTGCTGTGCGGCCAGGGCCCGGCCCCGGCCGGGGCCAGCGTGGCGCACTACACCTCCCTCGGCCTCGACCTGGTGCCCGGCACCGGACCGCTCGCCGCCGCCGTCCCCGGCGCCTTCGACGCCTGGATGCTGCTGCTGCGCGACCACGGCACCAAGTCGCTGGCCGAGGTGCTCCGTTACGCCATCGAGTACGCCGAACACGGCCACCCCGCCGTCGAACGCATCGGGGAGACAATCCAGACCGTCCGCACGCTCTTCGCGACCGAGTGGACCTCCTCCGCCGAGCTCTACCTGCCCGGCGGCCGCGCCGTCCGCCCGGGCGAACTCCTCACCAACCGGCCGCTGGCCGCCACCTGGCGCCGCCTCCTCACCGAGGCCGGGGCCGCCGCCACCGACCGCGCCGCCCAGATCGACGCCGCCCGCCGCATCTGGCGCGAGGGTTTCATCGGCGAGGCGCTCGCCGCCTTCGCCGCCCGCCCCGCCATGGACACCTCCGGCGAACGCCACGCCGGCACCCTCACCGGCGACGACCTGGCCGCCTACCGCGCCACCTACGAGGACCCGGTGACCTACAACTGGCAGGGGTGGACCGTCGCCAAGGCCGGCGGCTGGACCCAGGGCCCGGCCCTCCTCCAGCAACTCGCCCTGCTTCCAGATGAGTTGCCCGCCCACGGCAGTCCCGACTACGTCCACCTGCTCGTCGAGGGCAGCAAACTCGCGATGGCCGACCGCGAAGCGTGGTACGGCGACGCCGCCGACGTTCCCCTCGCCACCCTGCTCGGCGACGACTACAACGCCGCCCGGCGGGCCCTGATCGGCGACCGCGCCTCCGCCGCGCTGCGACCCGGCAGCCCCGACGGCCGCACCCCGCGGCTGAGCAAGCACGCCCTGGCGGTGGCCACCGGCACCGGTGGCTTCGATCCGCTCGGCGTGTCGGCGAGCGGCGCCGGGGAACCGACCGTGGCCCGCGGCACCGGCGAGCCCCGCCACGGCGCCCCGACGGCCGTCGCCCCCGAGGTCGACCGCGACGGCACCACCCGCGGCGACACCTGCCACATCGACATCGTCGACCGCTGGGGCAACTTCGTCTCCGCCACCCCCTCCGGCGGGTGGCTGCAATCCAACCCGGTCGTTCCCGGCCTCGGCTTCCCGCTCGGCACCCGCCTGCAAATGGCCTGGCTGGAGGAGGGCCTGCCGAACTCCCTCACCCCCGGGCGCCGCCCACGGACCACCCTCACCCCCTCCCTCGCCCTGCGCGACGGCGTCCCCGTCATGGCGTTCGGCACCCCGGGCGGCGACCAGCAGGACCAGTGGCAACTGCACTTCTTCCTGTCCGTCGCCCTGCGCCCGCAGGTCCGCGGCGGACTCGACCTCCAAGGCGCCATCGACGCCCCGAACTGGCACAACGACTCCTTCCCCGGTTCCTTCTTCCCGCGCGGCATGCGCCCCGGCAGCGTCACCGTCGAATCCCGGATCGGCGACGAGGTCAT
>LIQL01000560.1 GCA_001418405.1 Streptomyces diastatochromogenes
CTGGGCGTGCTGGGCCGGGTCGGGGGCGGGCAGGGAGCGGATCGCGGCGAACACGGCGCTGTGCGCGGCGGTGGAGAACGCCTCGGGTCCGATCCCGGGGACCTCGCCGAGGCGGTGAGGTTCGAGGAGGAGGGCGCCGAGGAGCGCCTGCTCGGCGAAGAACACCGGCGACGTGGGGGTGTCGAGGTCATCCTCGTCGGAGGCCGGGGTGCGGGGCATCAGGCCGCCAGGGTGAAGTCGTCGGGGTCGAGGGGCACGCGAAGGTGCGGTGCCAGCAGGTGGGCGGCGAGCCGGGGCGGCACGGCATTGCCGATCTGGCAGAACCTCTGCCCCTTGTTCCCAGCCCACGGGTAGTCGGCAGGAAGCGTTTGCAGCAGGCCGGCCTCCTGGGCGGTGATCCGGACGGCCTGCGGCGCCGCTGCTGGCGTCTGGATGGGGCCGGCTGGCGCGGGTTCAGCAACCCAGACGCATTCGTTGGCGCGGTGGCCGAAGAACAACGTTCCGGCCGGCTCGTCCGCCCGGCGGACAGTGGCGTTCGCCTGGTTGTTGCTGCGCAGCACCCACTTCCACTGACCGGCTTTGCCGGTGAGGGTGGGAGCTGGTGTGACCGCCGGGGTGGCGGCGCGGGAGCCGTGGTGAGCGGTCCACCCGGCACCACGCTGATGTGGCTCCAACACGCTTTCTTCGAAGTCGGGTTGGGGGTGCCAGCGTCCGCTGTTGCGGGTATCGACGAGTGCCTTGCGTGAGCCGGAGGGGAAGGGCTCGGGACCGCCCCCCGGCCCGCCGCCGGCACACACGGTGGGTACCGGTCGGTCGGTGGCACCCCAGCCGAGCGCCTGGGCCATGGACACCCACGGTGCGCGGCCCGGCCCGAACAGACTCTCCGGCTTACCATGCTGGGCATGCGGGGGCTCAGCGGCGTGGGAACGCGAGGCGAGCAAAATGGCGCGCCTGCGGGTCTGGGGCACGCCGTAGTCAGCGGCGTTCAGGATCCCGGCCCACGCGCTGTAGCCCCAGGCGCGCAGAATCGCCGCGTACTGGCGCCACAGCGGAAGTACGTCGGGGACTTCTTCCATGACCACCCATTCCGGCTCGCCGTGCTGGTGGAGAGCATGGAGGTAACGCATGGGCTCGGCGGCCAGGAGCGACCGGGTGTCCCGGCAGGAGGCGAGCAGCTCGGCGCGAGTGTCGAGGCCGGCGGCGAGGTCGGCGACCGCCTGGTGGACCAGAGGCTGGTCCACCAGGCCGAGCCGTCGGCCGGCTGCGGACCACGCCTGGCACGGCGGGCTACAGATAAGGCCGGTGGCCTTCCCCGCGAAGGGCCACACCGGATACCGCGCGACGTCGGTGCGGATCGTCAACTGCCCCGCAGCCGCACGGGTTTTGCAGGCCCATTCGTCCCACTCCAATCCGACGTCGCGCGCACCGAGCACGGTCAGCGCGTGGCTCCAGCCGCCGGGGCCGGCGAACAGATCAAGGATCAACTGGCCAGCCCGAAGTCGTCCTGATGGGGCCGAACCTCACCGCGGCAGGTCCAGGGCGAGCAACCGTCAGGGACGCCCTCTTCCAGCTGCTCTGCGTCTTCTTCGGCGCCGAGTTCCTGCTGTAGCGCGGCCCATTCGGCGGCGGTGACGTGATCGATCGGTGCCTGATCCAGAGGCACGCGAGAGCGGTGCAGATATGCCTCGCCCAGGAGCCGGTTGCCTTCGGCGTTCGCGCGGGCGTTGCCCCTGCGGATGGCGGCGTCGAATTCCACGACGTCGCGCCATTCTTCAGGGCTGGTGTCGCGAATATGGCGCCATTGTGCATTGCCGTGGAACGGGCAGCCGAGGCAAGAGGACTTCGGGGTATCGGCGAGTCCGAGCGATGTCAGGTAGCGGACGCAGTCGGCGCGTGACCAGCCCAGATCGATCAAGGGATGGCGGTTGTGCATGTACTTGACGTCGGCGTCCTTCGCCCGGTGGAATTCGTCCGTGGAGATGCCCACCCACTGCTCGACGAAGACGTCCTTGGGTATGCGCTGCGGATACGGGTAGCCGAGAAGTTCCCGCACCTTCTTCTTTATTGGCTTGATTTTATATTCGCCGGTGCATTGCCGTCGAGTCATCCCTTCCTTTCCGTCTGGATTTCGGATGTAGAGGGGCATGGAGGCGAAGCGTCGTTCGGGGTTGAGGGCGTCGTTGCGGATGTTGCCTGAGGAGACGCGGAGGATGGGGATCCCCGCGGGGGCGGCGACTTCGCGTTCGAGGCGTCCGAGATGGGCATAGACAGCCTTCGGTTCCCACCCTGTGTCGGCAAAAATGGCGTAGTCGACCTTGGGGAGAATTCCTTCGGCTGACAGGGCGAGCATGGCGCTGGACTGAATTCCGGCGCCGAGCGAGATGCATCGGAATACGGGGTTGGTGGAAATAGGGTGTCCTTGCGGTGAGCGGGGCACTGTCCGTCGGCGGGTCGGTCAGCGGCGGGGAGCGGGAGCGGGGGCGCGGCGTGCGGCGGCTGTCTCGTATACACATTT
>LIQL01000561.1 GCA_001418405.1 Streptomyces diastatochromogenes
CGGAGTTCAACGAGGTGTTCTTCGACGGGGCGGTGGCGCACGCCGGCCACGTGGTGGGCGGCGAGGGGGCCGGCTGGCGGGTGGCGATGGGGCTGCTCGCCCTGGAACGCGGGGTGTCGACGCTCGTCCAACAGATCGGCTTCGCGGGTGAGTTGGCGGAGGTGATCGACGCCGCGGTGCGCGGCGGGGCGGTGCGCGATCCCGTGCTGCGCGAGCAACTCGTCCGTCAGTGGGCCGAGTTGCGGGTCATGCGGTGGAACGCACTGCGGACCTTGGGTGCGGCGGGCGACGCGGGGGCGCCGAGCGTGGCGAAGCTGCTGTGGGGCGGGTGGCACCAGCGGTTGGGCGAGGTGGCGATGCGGGTGCGGGGCGCGGTCGGGGCCGTGGGGCCCGCCGACTGGTCCGCCGCGGCGCCGTACGCGCTCGACGACTGGCAGCGGCTGTTCCTGTTCACCCGGGCCGACACGATCTACGGCGGCTCGGACGAGATCCAGCGCAACATCATCGCCGAGCGGGTGCTCGGCCTGCCCAGAGTGGAGCGGGGATGAAAGGCGTCATATTCGACGGTGAACAGGCCCGGTACGTGGACGACCTGGAGGTGCGGGATCCGGGGCCGGGCGAGGTGCTGGTGGGCATCCGGGCGGCCGGGTTGTGCCACAGCGACCTGTCGGTGATCGACGGGACGATTCCGTTCCCGGTGCCGGTGGTGCTCGGGCACGAGGGCGCGGGCGTGGTCGAGGCCGTGGGGGCGGGCGTGAGCCACGTGGTGCCCGGTGACCACGTGGCACTCTCGACGCTGGCGAACTGCGGTACCTGCGCGGAGTGCGACCGCGGACGGCCCACGATGTGCCGCAAGGCGATCGGGATGCCCGGTACGCCGTTCCGGCGGGGCGGCGCGGAGCTGTACAACTTCGCGTCGAACTCGGCGTTCGCGGAGCGGACGGTGGTCAAGGCGGTCCAGGCGGTGAAGATCCCGAAGGACATCCCGCTGACGTCGGCCGCGCTGATCGGGTGCGGCGTGCTGACCGGGGTGGGCGCGGTGCTGAACCGGGCGCGGGTGGACCGCGGGGACTCGGTGGTGGTGATCGGCGCCGGCGGCATCGGCCTCAACGTGCTCCAGGGCGCCCGGATCGCGGGCGCCTCGGTGATCGTGGCGGTGGACGCCAACCCGGACAAGGAGGCGTCGGCCCGGCAGTTCGGGGCGACGCACTTCGTCGACGCCTCGGCCGTGCCGGACGCCGTCAAGGCGGTGCGGGAGATCCTGCCGACCGGCGCCGATCACACCTTCGAGTGCGTGGGCAGCACCCGGCTGATCCGGCAGGCGATCGACCTGTTGGACCGGCGCGGGCAGGCGGTGCTCCTCGGCGTCCCGCCGGCCACCGCCGAGGCGTCGTTCCTGGTCTCGGCCATGTACTTGGACAAGTCCATCCTCGGCTGCCGCTACGGCTCGGCCCGCCCGCAACGGGACATCGCGCTCTACGCCCGGCTCTACCGCGAAGGGCGGCTGTTGCTGGACGAGTTGGTGACCGCGACGTACGGGGTGGCGGACTTCGCCAAGGCGGCGGAGGACGCGCACCGCGGACGGGTGGCGCGGGCGGTGCTGGTCTTCGGGGAGTGAGGGGGTCGTGCGGCGGGC
>LIQL01000562.1 GCA_001418405.1 Streptomyces diastatochromogenes
GTGTCGTGTGCGGCGCGGCTGGTGGGGGCGGGGATGCCGCGCAGCGGGGTGTCCCGGCGTCCCGTGCCGGTGGTGGCCGGTGTGGAGGAGTGGCCGGGGCCGGCGTACAGGGCGCCCGAGGTGGTCGCCCCGGTGGCCGTGGCGCCGGGGCCCAGCTGGCCGGGGGCGACGCGGAGGTGGCCCTCGCCGTCGGGGGTGGCGTTCAGTGCCGGGTCCGGGGTGCGCGGCGGGGACTGGAGGCGGAGCGCCGATTCGCCGATGCGCAGCAGGGCGCCGGGCGGCAGGAGGACGGCGCGGTCGCCGAGCTCGGTGCCGTCGACGGCGGTGCCGTTGGTGGAGCGCAGGTCGGCGACGTAGACCGCGCCGTCGGGCTCGACGGTGACGGCGCAGTGCAGGCGGGAGACGTCGGGGTCGTCCAGGGGGACGTCGGCGTCGGCGGAGCGGCCGATGCGGATCTGTCCGCCGTGCAGGAGGTGGACGCCGCCGGCGTCGGGGCCGGAGACGACGCGCAGGCGGGCGGAGCCGTGCGGCAGGCCGTGTGCGGGGGCGGGGCCGGGGCCCTGGAGGGAGAGCACCGCGCCGTCGATCAGGGGCGGCTCGCCGAGGGCGGCGCGCTGGGGGTCGAGGCGTTCGGTGCCGGCGTAGAGGATGACGGGGGCGCTGCTGCCGGTGGTGCCGACGTCCGCGCCGGTGCCCGCCACGGCCGCCGCGAGGGAGCCGGCCACCGTCGCGAGGGCGGTGCCGGCGGGGGCCGTCACGAGGACGTCGCAGGCCCGCGTGGTGGGGCCGCTGCGCGGCCCGAGGACGGTCAGCCGGATCTGCATCGCCGTCAACGGTCCCTTCTGCCGGGAATCCGGCAGGGGCTCGCTCGCTCCCCCACCGCACCCCGGGCACGTCGGCACGGACATGTCCCATGCACGTCGCGACAGTGACCGCGCGCCCCCACCGCGTGCGTGCTGGGATGCATCCTCGCACCTGCCGCTGACAACACGCCCGTCGACCGCCCATTAATGATCTTGATTGGTCGACGCCCGGCGGAAAACTGCCTGCTTACCCGCATTGAACCGGCCGATTTCGATCATCGGATGCCGGGGAAGCGATCAGTGGCGGACGGCACCCGGACCGCTGAAGTGGGTTCCGGCCGAGTTGACGCCCCGGTCGCCCGCGCCGTGCCCGCCGGGCCGTGCGGCGCCTGCGACCGGGGCAACCAACGGCCCGGAACCGGCGTCTTTCCGAGGAGCCCCGCCCCGTCCGGCGCACCGAAATGTTTGTGCGACGGCACTACAGTGGGGCGGACGGGCCGCGAGCTGACCCAGCGGGCCAGGCAAGGATCCACCACGACCAGGGAGCGCATGACGTGCGGCCGGTAGGCAGCAAGTACCTGCTTGAGGAGCCGCTGGGACGCGGCGCCACGGGCACCGTCTGGCGTGCCCGCCAGAGGGAGACGGCGGGTGCCGAGGCCGCCGTCCCGGGGGAGCCCGGCGAAACGGTCGCGATCAAGGTCCTCAAGGAGGAGCTGGCGTCCGACGCCGACGTGGTGATGCGCTTCCTGCGGGAGCGCTCCGTCCTGCTGCGGCTCACCCACCCCAACATCGTCCGGACCCGCGACCTGGTCGTCGAGGGCGACCTGCTGGCGCTCGTCATGGACCTGGTCGACGGCCCCGACCTGCACCGCTACCTGCGCGACAACGGCCCGTTCAGCGCGGTGGCGGCGGCGCTGCTCACCGCGCAGATCGCCGACGCGCTGGCCGCCAGCCACGCCGACGGCGTCGTCCACCGCGACCTCAAGCCCGCCAACGTCCTGCTCGCCGGCTCGGACGGCAGCGGCGAGATGCACCCGATGCTGACCGACTTCGGCATCGCCCGGCTCGCCGATTCCCCCGGGCTGACCCGGACGCACGAGTTCGTCGGCACCCCCGCCTACGTGGCGCCGGAGTCCGCCGAGGGGCGCCCGCAGACCTCCGCGGTGGACGTCTACGGCGCCGGCATCCTGCTCTACGAGCTGGTCACCGGCCGTCCGCCGTTCGCCGGGGCGACCGCCCTGGAGGTCCTGCACAAGCACCTCGCCGAGGAGCCGCAGCGCCCCGCCTCGGTCCCCGACCCGATGTGGACGGTCATCGAGCGGTGCCTGCGCAAGCGCCCCGAGGAGCGCCCCAGCGCCGAGAACCTCGCCCGCGGGCTGCGCACCGTCGCGGCGGGCGTCGGCGCGCAGGCCACCCCGGAGCAGGCCCAGGCGGCGCTGGGCGTCGCCGCGCTGCTCGCCCCGGACCCGGACCCCGCCACGGTCCCCGGCACCGAGGGCTCCCAGGTGTCGGGCGCCGCGGCGCCCACCCAGGTGCTGCCGACCAACGCGTCCTCCTACGACCCGGGCGCCCCGACCAGCGTGCTGCCGGCCACCGGCGCCGGTGGCC
>LIQL01000563.1 GCA_001418405.1 Streptomyces diastatochromogenes
GCTGGTGCGGAACCGGTGGACCGCACCAGCGACGAGGACGTGGGAATTCATGAAGGGCATTGCGGTCGGCGTCATCCTGGCGGTCGTCGGCGTCATCCTGTGGCTCACCACCAAGGAGGTGCAGACGCCGGTGGTCTCGCTGCACAAGGTCGGGCTGGTGCTGGCGTTCGTCGGCGGGGCGGAGGCACTGTTCGCCCTGTTCGGAGCGGGCAGGAAGGCCAAGAAATAGCGGTGGGACATGCCCAACGGAGTTGTGGCGGACGTCAGTTCCTCATTTCCAGGAGGTCGGACAGCCGCTCCCGGGCCCGGTCGGCGTGCCGGTACGCCTGGGCCCGCCGGAACAGCTCCGCGGCGTAACGGAGGTACCCGGCCGCCCGCTCCCGGTCTCCCAGCCGCGCACAGGCCCCCGCGACCTCCGACAGCGCGGCGGCCTTCTCGTGGCACCGCCCGTCGTCGGGCAGCGCGGCGAGTTGTTCGCCGCGCTCGCGCACCCGGGCGTGGTCGCCCGCCGCCTCCGCGCAGACCGCCTCCGCGGTCGTCAACCAGAGTGGGAAGTCCGGCTCTTGGGCCACCGAGGCGACGACCAGCCCGCGCTCCACGATGCTCCGCGCGGCGGACCGCTCGCCACGGGCGAGCAGCAGCAGCGCATGGCGGCCGTTGACGGCCTCCCAGAGGCGGAAGCCGGCGGCGGGGGTGACCCGGCGGGCGGTCTCGGCCAGCAGCGCGGCGGCCCGGTCGGTCGCGCCGCGGTCCCACAGGTCCAGCGCCCGGTGGAGGGCGATGCCGGCGCGCGGGCCCGGCAGCCCGCCGTCGGTCGGCGGCTCCCCCAGGCCGGTCCCCGTCGCCCAATGGGCGCAGCCGCTCCAGTAGGCGCACCGGGTCAGCACGTCGAGGAGCAACAGCGAGTGGAAAGCGCTCTCCGAGGGCGGGGCGACGGCCTCCTCCAGGGAGGCGGTGAGCGCGTACCGCAGTCCGTCCTGGACCCGGCCGGCCGACTCCAACAGCTCGGCCAGGGCGATCAGGGCGCGCACCCGGGTCTCCGCGTAGCCGGCGGGGCCGAGGCCGTCCAGCATCCGCAGCAGGACGGCCGCGCCGTCGTCGGCGCGGCCCTGCACGCCCAGTATTTCCGCGATGGCGAGTTGGGCCTCGGTGTACACGTCGTCCGGCCGGCCGACCGGTGAGGTGCCGGCCAGCGCGCGGAACGCCCGCAGCGCCCCTTCGGGATCGCCGCCCTCCCACTGGCGGCGGGCCGCGACCAGCCGGCCGACCAGGTCGAGCCGGCGGACCCGGCCGGCGGACTCTGCCCGTGCGGCGCCCCCGGAGATGTCCGCCATGCCGACGCCGAGCCGCCCGGCCAGGATCTTCAGGGCGCGGCCGCTGGGAATGCGCTTGCCGCGTTCGACGAGGGAGATGTAGCTGGCGGAGATGTCCGGTCCGGCGAGTTCGTGCTGGGTCATTCCCGCACTGACCCGGAGCTCTTTGATTCGCCGCCCGGTGTCCACCGGCTCAGGCATGCGACAAACCCTTCAGATTTCGAATGGCCCGGGACTTCGGCCGGGTACCCACGTCGTCGTCAAGTCGCAACGAATAGCGGGCACTTTACCAAGCAGTCAACAAGAAGTCGATACGGATTCGGCCCACCCGCCGGCCGTTCCACGCAAGCCAACCGACGCGCCACACCCTTGTGTTGGCGTCCGGTTTTGTTGAGCGTGAGTTGCCGGGGAGGGGAGCCGGAGACAGGAATGGACCCCCTCCGCCGGAAAATACCGGCCAGCCGGTCGAATAAAAGGCAGAAGCTTCCCTACCCCGCCTTTCACCCGCCGACGCCACGGCCCACTCGCGCGCAGTCCACCCGAAGACAACGCCCTCGATTACCTCTTATCGTCATGCCCAGTCATGGATTTCAACCTCCGGATTCTGACAAAATGGACCGCCCAAGCAGGTGGCGGATAATCCGCGCATCGTCGCCACCCAGGAGAGAACGAGGCGGCGAGCCGACGGTCGGCGTGACAAAAATTGACAAGGCGTCACGAGGAAGCCGGCCGGGCCGACGGCGGGCCGTCCACAGATCGCCCCGCGGCGTGGGCCCGTGGGTAGACTCGCCGTCACCGTCCGTTCCCCCAAGTCAACTGCGAGCGATTCCCTTGACGATCGAGCAGCCCGCCTTTGGACAACGAGTCCGGGAGATCCGGCGCGCTCAGGGGCTCTCCCAGGGGGACCTCGCCGGGACGGACCTCTCCCCCAGCTACGTCTCGCTGGTCGAGAACGGCCGCCGGATCCCCGGCACCAAGATCGTCCGCTCCCTGGCGGAGCGGCTGGGCACCACCGTCGAGGCGCTCAGCACCGTCCGCCGGCCGACCGACCGCCAGGCCCAACGCCTCGACCTGGTCGGCCGGTTGGTGGCGGCCCGGGCAAGCCAGTTGACCGGCGACTGGCCCGCGGCCCGGCGCCAACTGGAGGCCGTCCTCGCACATGCCGACGGGAGCGACCAGGACCCGGTCCGCTGGGAAGCCCGCTGGGAACTGGCCACGGTCCTCGGCCGGTTCGACGACCCCGCCCCGCACGAGGCGGCGCTGCGGCGGCTGCTCGACGATCCGATGACCCGCTCCGCGCCGGTGCTGTACGCCCGGGTCGCCGTCGAACTGGCCCAGCTGCTGCGCACCGGCGGCCGGCTGTCCGACGCCGTCCGGGCCGCCGAGGACGCCGTCCGGGTCACCGCTGGGCTGGAGCCCGGCCGTCCGGAGCGGGCGCAGGCCCACATCGTGCTGTTGTCCGCGTGCGTGGACAGCGGCGAGTGGCGCCGCGCGGACGACCTCGGCGCGCAGCTGCGCGCCGAGGTCGCACCGCTGCCCGCGGGCGAAGTGCGGGCCGGTGCGCTGTGGGCGGCGGCCGGTGCGCAGTACCTGGCCGGTGACACCGACGGCGCGCTGGCGCTCCTGGCCGAGGCCGAGACGCTGATCGCGTCGACGGACGGCGTCCGCCAGCGGTTCCGCCTGGCCCGCGCCCGGACCCTCCTGGCGCTCACCGCCGGCCCGTTGGACGAGGCGGACGCCCTACTGGCCCGCACCCGGCAGGCCGCGGCGCTGGTGGACACCGCATCGGCGCGGACCTGGCTGGCCGTGCTGGAGACGGTCGGCGCGCTGCGCCACGGCGACCCCGCGGGAGCCGCCGCCCAGGCCGCCGCGATCGACCCCGACATGGCCGGACTGTCCCCGCTGGACCGGGCACGCTGTCTGCTCCAGATCGCCCGCGCGCACCGCGCCGGCGGGCGGGCCGCGGAGACCGACGAGTTCTTCCAGGCGGCCGCCGCGGGGTACGAACAGGCCGGTGCGTTCCGACTCGCCATGGAGTCCTGGCGGGAACTGAGCGCCGGCGCCCGCAACGCCGCAGAGCCGGATCCGCACGCGGTGATCCTGCCCTAGGTGTTCTGTCCGGCGCCCGCACTGTCCCGCCCCGCCCCGCCGGAATCCCGGGCATGCCAAAGGGCCGCCCATCACGGGACGGCTGCTGCGTGACGGCATCCTGCGCGGAGGCGGTGGACGGCTCGCGCGCACCGGTCGACGCGGACGTCCGGCGTCCGGTGATCGCTCCCGACGGCTCGTCACGGACGCGTCGCGCGCGTCGTGGGCCGCCGCAGGCGGTGTTCCGGCCGGGCCGTGTGCTCTCCCCGAGAGCACTGCGCGCCGTGCCGGTCCCTGCGGCCGGTCGGTGAGGGTGCTGGCCGTCCCCGGTCAACGCCGGGGCCGTGCGGTGCGCTTCGTCATCGTGGGCCGGGCGGCGGGACTCCGCTCACGGTGCGCCGGGGTCGATCCCGGTCCTGGAAGCGGAACTGCCGTCTGCCGTATGCCGTTTCACGTGAAACCACGGATGTCCGAAGCCTCGCCTGCCCGGGGGCTGGAGGTCTGAAGCTGCCTGCGGCTTCCTGTCGGTTGCTGCGGGGCTTCCGCTGTCCGGCCTCACATGGGGCGTTCATGGCTTCGTCACCGGTTCGTGTCCGGCCTCGTGCCCTCGACGTCGCACGCAACGTCACGTCAAAGTGTGTGGGTACTGCGGTGGAGGGTGCTCGTGGAGCTGGGTTCGGCCCTCTTGCCGGGCCTGGCGTCCGACCTGGCAACGGGCCAGGTGTCGGGCCTGTGGTGGGTCCGTTCGTGGGCTCCGCCATCGGATCCGGCGGTGCGTGCGGTCACGCCGGACGGGACGTCCGGGGTGCTGCTCGGGGTGGTGCCCGGTGCGTTCGGCAGCGTGCTGCGGGTGCTGCTGCCGGCTGTGGGCGCCGCTCGGTGGTACCGGTCCTGTCGCGGGGGTTGCCGCCGGGAAGCGCACCGGACTGCGGTGCGTCGGATTGCCGGGGCGCATGCGCGTTTCGACTCACACGGCATGGGCGGTGCTGCGCTCGCGGCGACGGGCGGCCGGGATGGCCGGGGCGGCGGCAGCGGTGTCGAGGTGC
The DNA here is from genome assembly GCA_001418405.1 of Streptomyces diastatochromogenes. GTDB lineage: Bacteria > Actinomycetota > Actinomycetes > Streptomycetales > Streptomycetaceae > Streptomyces > Streptomyces albulus_C. Next base: position 4,448 of record LIQL01000563.1, read on the forward strand.
GCGGGGTCGCCGAACGGGCCGGTGGACAACGGCAGGGCGCCGGCGGTGCGTCGGACGCGGGAGGTGGGGGAGGCCCCGTGCGCCTCGGCGCGGATGCGCTGCTTGATGGTCGGCGGCAGCGTCGGCAGCGGGTCCCGTCGGCGGACCGACGACGCCTCGCCGTACCGGGGGGCGGTGCGCGCAGCGGGCACGAAGGGCTTGACGGGGTCCGCGGCAGGCGTCAACGGACCTGGATCGGGGTCCGGTTCGGCGCCGTGCAGCGCTTCGGGGCGGGCCGTGCCCGGGGCGGTGCTGCCCGGGGTCCGCTCGTGGAGCGCGGCCTCCCGGCGGGCCGCGGACGCGGCGGCGGAGACCCCCAGTGACGCGAGCAGCTTGCCCAGCATCGCCAGGCACACCGCCCAGAACCTCATGACCTTGGTCGCAGCCATGGTCCCTCTCTTTCGGTCGGGATCCCAGGGAGGGATCCACAGAGTTCTTCCTGTTGCGTTTTCTTATGATGAGTACGCAATGGGAGGATTCGCGGACCCACGCCCCCGGATCGGCGTTCTTCCGATGAACACCACCCGTCCGCAGTAGTCGCCCCCGGAAAACCCCAGGCAGCAGAGGGATCGGAGGGCGACGGAGCGGCCGGTTCGCGGCGGTGCGGGGGCCGCGGGGCGAAGCCGCGGGATGCGCGCTCCGGATTCCCGCGGTATGCCGGAGACCGACCGCCACGCTCCGCGCGCGGCCGCCGCGTTCCGTGGGGTGATGCGGTGTCGGCCAGGTGATGCGGCGTCAGGCCGGGGTCGGCACGCCGGCCCGCGCCGTCTCCGCCAACATCCGGAGCGCGTCGGGCTCGGGGGTCGCGGGCGCCAGGATCAGCAGGTCCCAGCGGCCGTGGCCGGCCGCGACCAGGCAGACGGTGTCCGGGCCGGGGCGGTTGGTGGTGTGGCGCAGCCGGACGACGTGACCGGCGACGAGAATCCGGCCGGGCAGTGCGGGCCAGCCGGCACCGTTCACCGTGGCGTGCGTGATCCGCGGCCAGTCGAAGGGCAACGCGGCCAGCAACTCGGGGAGTTCGGTGAGCAGGTCCGTGGAGTGCGGCCACCACACGCCGTCGATCCGCCGGGTCACCTCCCCGTGCGGGGCGATGGCCAGTCGGGCGACCGGCGGCGGTGCGTGGCGCTGCGGGGGGCGGGGGTGCGG
>LIQL01000564.1 GCA_001418405.1 Streptomyces diastatochromogenes
GCAGTAGGGGCAGTTGACTCGGCGGAACCACTCCTCGACCCGGTCCTCCGGGGCGCCGTCGCCGCACTTCGGCCGCTGCTCCCCGGCGACCCAGACGAGTTCGTGGACGGTCATCACGTCGTCGCCGACGGTGCCCGCCATCACGCCGTACGGTTCGCTCGTCATCGCTGCACCCACCACATGACCATCCCGAGCCTGGTGATCCGCGTTCGGTGAGCGCCCTTGTGCTTTCGACGCGCGTCGCACCGCGCCCACTTCGGGTGGCCGAGGGGGCGGTGCGGGGCCGGCCACGGGTGGCGGGAGGTGCACTGCCGGAATCTCACGCTCGTCTCCCCGCGGCAGGCGCAGCGCGGACCGGTCCCGGGCGGGGCTTGTACTCGTCGCGGCTGGCGGTGAAGTAGGCCAGCAGCCATTGGCAGTCGCGGGCGCGCTGGGGGACCTCGGCGTACGTGGACAGCATGCCCTTGCCCAAGGGGAAGGGCTGTGTTTCGAGATCCGGTCGAGCCGGTAGCGGTCCGGCGGGTGAGGGCTGGCGGTCCGGCGGGCCTCGACGAGGAGCAGCGCGACATGGCCGCGCAACGCCTCGTCCGTGCCCGCGAGTTTTTCCCGGCTCGGCCGGATCGATCCGAAGCGGAGAGCCTGACGGATCGTGGCCGAGATCGTCTCAACGTCCACCGGCAGACCGCTTACAGCCGACGCCGTGGACCCTTGCGCACGCTCGGTGTCCATGCGACGACCGTAGGGTGATGCGGTGGGAAGCGGGGACACAGTTTGTGCCCCTCAGCTCACTCGGCCAACAGCCCGATCTTTGCCGCCAATTCAGAAGCCCTCCGGCGCCGTTCAGGACACGCCGCCTCGGTCTCTTCCAGCACGATCCGACGCGCGTATCCGTTGTAGCGGATCGTCTCCGGGGCTGCTTCGTACGCCTGGTCCAGGGTGGCCAGTGTTGCTTCCGGCTGCTTGTCGAGTTGGTAGCCGCGGGCCTGTTCGATCCGGTGCCGGGCCCGCCGGGGACGGGAGGGGATCACCGCAGCTTCGGCCCTGGCTGCCTGCCGCACCGACTCCGTCCCCGAACGCAACTCCACAGCAACGGTCACCGCGTGCGCTCCCATAACCGCTCGGGAGAAGCTGGTGACAGGGTGGAAGTAGTGCACGGGGAGAGCTTGCGCGGTCCGCTCGGCCTGGTCCCAATCCCGCCAGGCGATCCCCGCGTCCCCGCGCCGTGCCGCGGTGTAGCCGGCCTCGAACTGCAACGCGCCGGTGATCGCACGGACATCATCGCTGGCGTCAGGAAGCAGCGGCTCAAGTTACCGAAGAGCCGAGTTCGTCACTGCGTCCGCGGCATCGAAGTGGGACAGACCGGCGTCCCGGTGAGCCTGCGCGGTGAGCCACGCGGCAACACCGATCGTGTGCGGATCCTCAGACTCCTGCGCTGCCACTATGCCCCGCTCAGCCACCCGCCACAGCAACGCCGGCTCCGGCTGGTAGGCCAGGAAGAACTGAGAGAGGGAGTACACCTCCGATAGCGCCGCCTGCGCAGCGCGCCGAGCCGTGACCGAATCAGCTTGTCGGGCCGCAAGTTGAGCGTCCTCGATGAGATCGGGGAGTAGAGCGCCCACCACCTCTCGGTGATTCGGTGCGGAATGCCTAGCCGACCAGGCATGCCTGAGGCGGGCCCGAATGTGCTCAGCTGCGGGGGCTGGCCGGTCGGTAGCGATGGGGAACAGGTCCACGGCTTCCCGCACGGCAGCTAGCCTGCGGTGGCCGGGACCTGTGAAGAGATCAACTCGCATGCTGTTGGTGCGCCCTGTGAGTTCGGCGAGGTCGCGAATCCGCAACGCTTCGGCGATGCGGAGCATCAGCTCCAGGCGGGGAGGTTGAAGCTGGCCATTCTCGACCCGCTTCACCCACGATGTCGACATCCCCACCAGCCCGGCCAGTACGTCCCGGGTCATACCGCGCCGCTGCCGGAGAATTTGCATCCTCTGTCCGAACGCCATGGGCGCGGCGTACGGGTCGGGGGTAGCATCGGTCATGGCCTTGCCCCTCTCTGAACAGCTCGACACTGTCAGGGTATGGGGCGGGGCCTATATTGTGCGTGGCTTGTCAGCCGTCGTCCGTATCATCCTCGCTATGGTCGCTGAAAGCGTCACCAGTGCCACCGCCGAGGCCAACGCGCGGATCCGCGCGTTCATGGTCGCCCGTGCGGGGCGTGCGCTCTGGCCCGAGGAACAAGCGGAGTACGAGCAACTGCTCGCCGCCTGGTCCAACTCCACCCACCCCCAGCCGACTCCGAACTGAACGACCAAGGCGTCCCGCCCTGCCGAAGCAGGGCGGGACGCCTTGGTGACGGGGCGGATGGGCAAGGGACAAGCGTGGCGGCGGGCGGCGGTGGGGGGAGGCTCAGCCCGAGCCGTGCGCTGCGCCCATGCTGACAGCAGGCAGAGCCCTCTGTAGTTGACGCCGAGAGATCCGCCAAGTGGCCGTGTGCGTCCAGATGTGCGTACCTGAGAAGGGTGTGGGCGATCCATCCGAACCAACTGTGTTGTCGGAAAGTGAGCGCGACGAACACGATGACACCGGACTTCGGGGCCCACCAGTGGCGACATCAGGAGTGACGTTCACCGATCGGAGGGCTGAGATATGGCCGGCGATGACGAGGACATCCGCGCAGTCTTCGAGCGCGAGGGCAAGAAGATCTTGGATCCGTTGATCAACCCGGGGGACCAGTGGGACGCCGAGGTCGCATTGGGAACCATGACTGAGGAGCAGGCGAAAAAAGAGCGGGCCAGGGCAGAGAAGGAGCGAGCCAAGGAGGCAGCCGAGTCTGACGAGCCGCTGGGTACCCGTCCGCGGTGGAAGGACCCATACAATCCCGATGCCAGTGACGCCTAACCGTGGCCGGGGGGCTGGTTTGGGCTCCGTCAACCAGGAGCCGAACCGCCCAGACGACGAATCGTCCCGCCCTGCCGAAGCAGGGCGGGACG
>LIQL01000565.1 GCA_001418405.1 Streptomyces diastatochromogenes
TGCGGCCCCTGGTCGTCGAGGGGCTCGGCCCGAAGGTCGACGTCCGCGTGTCCGCCGTCCTCGACGACCAGGGGCCGCAGCACGGTCAGGTCGCGCAGCTCCAGGCGCTCCGGCGTCCCGCCGTGCGCGCGGAACAACTGGTGGACGAGGTCCACGTAGGCCAGGGCCGGCAGCAGCAGCCTGCCGTGCACGCGGTGCCCGGCGACCGCGGGGTGCTCGGCGGTCAGGACGAGTCGCTGGTGCAAGGTCGCTCCTTCGGGTACGGGCTCGGGGGTCGGTCGGGTGACCGGCCGGCGGTGCAGCTCGGGCAGGGCCACCGCGGCCCGGGTCGCCCGGCCGCCGGCCGGCTCCCGCCACCCCTCGACGATCACGTGGGCGTTGGTCCCGCCGTCGGCGAAGCAGTTGAGCGCGGCGGTGGGCCGTTCGCCGGTCCACGGCTCGGCGCTGCGGACGAAGCGGAACGGGGAGGCGGCCAGGTCGAAGTGGTCCAGCGGCTCCTGGCCCGACAGGAACGGCACCTGCTCGCGGTGGTGGAGCATCAGCACCGTCTTGAGGAACCCGGCGATGCCCTCGGCACACAGCGGATGGCCGATGTTGGGCTTGATCGAGCCGAGCCCGCAGGGGCGCGCCGAGTCGGCCCGGTAGACCTCGTTGATCGCCTTGAGTTCCAGCAGGTCGGTGAGGGCCGCCCCGGACCCGTTGGCCTCGATGTGGTCGATGTCCTCCGGGCGCTTGCCGCTCGCTTCCAGCGCGGCGCGCATGACGGCGCGCTGGGCGGCGATGTTGGGCGTGGCCGGTCCCGCGGTGCGGCCGTCGTTGTTGACCGCGAGCCCCTTGACGACGGCGAGCACCTGGTCGCCGTCGGACAGCGCCCGCCGCAGCGGCTTGAGCAGGACCAGCCCCGCGCCCTCGCCGAGCACGATGCCGCGGGCCCGCCGGTCGAAGACGTGGAAGGCGGGGTCCGTGCCGAGGATGCCGCGGCGGGAGAACACCCGGTGCGCCTGGTCGGTGTTGAGCAGGCTCACCCCGCCGACCACCGCGGCCTCGATCTCGCCGGTGCGCAGCCCCTGGACGGCCATGCCCATGGCGACCAGCGCGGACGAGCAGGCGGTGTCGACCACCACGCTCGGGCCCCGGAAGTCGAAGAACTGCGAGATGTTGGCGGCCAGGTAGTTCTGGCCGACCGCGACGATGGGGTTGCGGGCCGCCGTGAGGGTCCGCTCGTCCGGCACGTGGTGGGTGCGGCCCCCGATGTAGACGCCGATCGGGCGGCCCTTGAGCTCCTGGTGCGGGTAGCCGGCGCGGTGGCACAGCTGGAGTGTCTCCTCCAGCAGCAGCAGCGCCTGCGGGTCCATGGCCGCGGCGTCGCTGTCGGGCACGAGGAAGAACTCCGGGTCGAACTCCCCGTATCCGTCGATCAGTCCGGCGTGGTACGGGGTCGGGCGGCCCCAGCGCTCCGGCGGCACCGGCGCGAGGGCGCTGCGGCCGGTGCGCAGCAGCTGCCAGTAGTCCTCGGGCGTGGGCGCGCCGGGGAACCGGCAGGCCACCGCGACCACCGCGATGTCGAGCGGGCCGGCGTCGGCCGGTTGCGCGGCGTCGGCCGTGGCCGCCGGGTCGGTGTCGACGCGGGCGGTGACGGTGCGGCGGGGCTCGGCGGCGGCAACCGCCGCCGTGGGGGCGGGCGTTCGGGCCGGGGCGGTCGGCTCGGCGGTCGGCTCGGGCGTCGGCTCGGCGGTCTCCGCGGCCGGCTCAGTGGCCGGTCCGGCGGCCGGTTCGGGCCCGAAGGCCGCCGTCAGCGCCGCGCCGTGGCGCGTCGCCAGCCAGTTCGTGAAGGCCGAGACCGAGGAGTGCTCCAGCAGTGCCGACGGGTCGAGGTCCTCGGACCCCAGCCGCTTGCCGACGGACGTCATCAGCTGGGTCACCATGATCGAGTCCATGCCGTAGTCCTCGATCGGCACCTCGGCGGAGAGCTTGTGGCGCGCGAAGCCCAGGTCCTCGGCGAGCCGGTCCAGCATCCAGTCGACGGCCGCGGACACCGTTTCCGGGGCCACCCCCGGGGCGGGGACGGCCGGGGCCGCCGCCTCGTCGGGAACGTCCGGCGCGGCGGGGGCGGTCGGCGACGCCGTCGGCCGCGCCTCGGGGGCGTCCGGCGCCTTGCGGGCCGTCAACGCCTCCGGGCGCCACAGCGCCGGGTCGTCGATGACGGCGGGCAGGACCACGGGCCCGTGGCCGCCCGCCAGCACCCGGTCCAGCAGGGCGAGCCCCTCCTCGTCGGTCAGGCTGCCCATGCCGGTGCGCCGGAAGGCGGGGCTGCGCACCTCCCCCATGCCGCTGTCCCGCCAGCTCGGCCACTGCAGGCTCACCAGGGGCAGGCCGGGCGGGGCGGCCAGCGCCGCGTAGTCCATCGCGGCGTTGGCCATCGCGTAGTCGCTCTGGCCGACGGCCAGCGCGGGCACCGCGGCCGCGACCGAGGAGAACAGCACGAAGAAGCGCAGCGGTTCGTCGGCCAGCCCCGCGACCAGCGCGTCGAGGCCGGCGACCTTGGGGGCGAAGACCTCGCGGACCCGCTCCAGCGGCTTGCGGACGAACGCCGGGTGCTCCCCGTCGACGAGGCCGGCGCAGTGCAGCACGCCGGCGATCGGGCCCATCGTCGCCCGGACGTCCCGCACCGCGTCCGCCACCGCCGCGGCGTCGGTCAACGGCACGGACAGCACCCGCAGTTCGACGCCGTCCGCGGCCAGTTCGTGCAGCGCGCGCAGCTTCTCGCCGCGCGGGCCGGGCTCGTGGCGCAGCGCCGGCCAGTCGTGCTGCGGCGGCAGCTGCTCGCGGCCGGTCAGGACGAGCTTGCGCACCCCGTGCCGCCGTACGAAGTGCCGGGCGGCGAGCAGGCCGAGGCCGCGGGTGCCGCCGGTGACCCACAGGAC
>LIQL01000566.1 GCA_001418405.1 Streptomyces diastatochromogenes
CGAACTGACCCCGCCCGGCGCAGCGCGGACACCGCGCGGCGCCGGGCGGGGTCAGTTCGGAGACCAGGCCGACGGCGTGGGCGCGGCGGGCGCCCAGCCGCTCCGCGGTGCCCATCAGGGCGAGCCGGGCGATCTCGCCGTGCGGCATCCGCTGCGCCATGAGGATGGACTCGTAGGCGCTGACCATCCCGTAGGTGGTGTGCGGGTCGAAGAAGGTGGCGTCCTCGGCGGCGATGAGGAACTCCGCCTCGCCCAGCAGGTAGAAGGCGCCGCCGCAGGCCATGCCCTCGACCGCGGCGACCACCGGCTTCCACAGGTCGTTGGCCTTCGGGCCGATCCGGAGCAGCGGGTCGTCGAGGGAGAACGGGCTGGCGGGCTGGGGGACGTCGGCGGAGCGGTCCAGGCCGGTGCAGAAGGCGCGGCCGCCGGCCCCGGTGAGGACCGCCGCGCGCACCGTGTCGTCGAAGCGCAACTCCCGCCAGATGGCGGCGAGTTGAGCGGCGGTGGCCAGGTCGAGGGCGTTGTGCCGGTCGGGGCGGTCCAGGGTGACCAGGGCGACCCCGTCGGCGGTCTCGGTGCGGACCCCGGGGGACGTCACGGCCGCTCCAGGACCCAGCGGGGGACGGTGGGGCCGTCGGGCGTGCGGTGGAAGACGGCCTTCACGGGGGCGCCGATGCGCAGCTTGGCCGGGTCGACGGAGTTCAGGGCGGCGTCGGCGGCGGCGACGAGGTTGCCGACCAGGCGGATCCGCGGCGCCTCGGCGAGCTCCACGACGATCGTGTTGTAGGGGGCCTGGGCCGCGTAGGCGGGCAGCAGCGGCGGATGCGGCACGACGAAGGACCAGATCCGGCCGCGGCCGCTCGTCCGCTGCCAGTGGGCGGTGAACGACTGGCAGTGCGGGCAGCAGGGCCGTGGCGGGAAGCGCGGTTCGTCGCAGTCGGTGCAGGTCTGCACGCGGAGCTCGCCGCGGGCCGCGTACTCCCAGAAGGGGGCCCCGTCGTCGTCGGTGACGGGTGTCAGCAGGCCGGTCTCGGGGGCCGGGGGGCCGTCGGCGGTCACGGATCGGGCGTCGGCGGCGGTCCCGCCGGCGCGGTGGTCTGCGCGCATCTCGGATCAGCTCCTCAGCAGTAGCGCGGAGGTGGGCACGCACTCGCCGGCGGTGACGAGGCAGGTGGCGGCGTCGGGCACCTGCGCGGTGCTGGTGCCGCGCAGTTGGCGGACGCCTTCGGTGATGAGGTTGAAGCCGTGCAGGTACGCCTCGGAGAGGCCGCCGCCGGCGGTGTTGAGGGGGAGCCGGCCGCCGATCTCCAGGGCGCCGCCCTCGGTGAAGGCCGCGCCCTCGCCGCGCCCGCAGAAGCCGTAGCCCTCCAGGGAGAGGGGTATCAGCGGGGTGAACGCGTCGTAGATCTGCGCCACGTCGACGTCCTGCGGTCCGAGGTCGGCGCCCTTCCAGAGGTGGCGGGCGGCGGCCTGGGCCGGGCCGCTGAGCGGGTCGTCGTTCCAGTAGTTGACCATGCCGTGGTGCTGGGCGGGCAGGCCCTGGGCCGCGGCGTGGACGTAGACCGGGCGCCGGCGGCAGTCGCGGGCGCGCTCGGCGGAGACCACGACGCAGGCCAGGGCGCCGTCCGTCTCCAGGCAGTTGTCGAAGAGGCAGAGCGGTTCGCTGATCCAGCGGGAGGTCATGTACATCTCGCGGGTCAGCGGGCGGTCGTACATCATCGCGGCCGGGTTCTGGTTGGCGCGGTTGCGGCAGGCCAGCGCGACGTTGAAGAAGTGGTCGCGGGTGGCGCCGTACTCGTGCATGTAGCGCCGGGCCAGCATGGCGATCTCGTCGGCGGGGCGGAGCAGGCCGAAGGGCCGGGTCCACTGGCCGGGGGTGGGGAGTTGGGCGCGGGTGCTGGTCCACGGTCGGGGTCCGGAGCCGCGTTTGCGGGACCGCCAGGCGACGCCGACGCTCGCCTGCCCGGTGGTGATGGCGGCGGCCAGGTGCGCCACCGTCGCGCACGAACCGCCGCCGCCGTAGCCGACGTTGGAGAAGTGGGTGACGTCCCCGGCGCCGATGGACTTGGCGATCTCGACCTCGTCGGTCTCCTCCATGGTGTACGACGCGAAGGCGTCCACCTCGGAGGGGGCGATCCCGGCGTCGTCCAGGGCCGCGACGATCGCCCGACACGCCAAGGTCCGCTCGGATTCTTGGAGTTGTTTGGCAAAGGGTGTCTGTCCGATGCCGACGATCGCCGTAGCGTCCTTGAGGGTCGCCCCCATCGCCACCTCCGTGCTCGGCCGTCACTGCTGACAGCGGAGGAGGCTACCGCTAATCTGACGGACAGTCAGCTAGTGCGGTGCGGGGTCTTTGCCGGGAGCGGGAGGCAGTGCGATGGGCGAACAGCTCGATGCGCGGGCGGACGTGGCGTACGGCTCGCTGGCGCACCTGGTGCGCGCGGCGGCCGCGCGGTACGGCCCCCGGGAGGCCGTCGTCGAGGGCCGCACCCGGGTGTCCTACGCCGAACTGGGCGGGCGGGTGGAGCGGGCCGCCGCGGCCTGCGTCGCCGCCGGCGTCGCCCCCGGCGACCGGGTCGCGGTCTGGGCGCCCAACACCCTCGACTGGATCGTCTCCGCCCTCGGCGCGGTGACCTCCGGCGCGGTCCTCGTCCCGGTCAACACCCGCTTCAAGGGCGCCGAGGCGGCCGACGTGCTGCGCCGCACCCGCGCCAAGGTCCTCTTCGTCACCGGCACCTTCCTCGGCACCTCCTACGTCGCCTCGCTGCGCCGCGCCGCCGAACGGGGCGACGGCCACGGCCCGCTGCCCGGACTGCCGCACCTGGAACGGGTGGTGGTGCTCGCCGACGACGCCCCCGCCGACTTCACCACCTGGCGCGACTTCCTCGCGGCCGGTGCGGCGGTGCCGCCCGAGGCGGTCCGGGCCCGCGCCGACGCCCTCGGCCCCGACGCCCCCTCCGACATCATCTTCACCTCCGGTACCACCGGCCATCCCAAGGGCGCCGTGATCACCCACGGCCAGACCCTGCGCGCCTACGACGTCTGGAGCGCACTGGCCGGCCTGGAGGAGGGCGACCGCTACCTCATCGTCAACCCCTTCTTCCACACCTTCGGCTACAAGGCCGGCATCGTCGCCTGCCTGCTGCGCGGCGCC
>LIQL01000567.1 GCA_001418405.1 Streptomyces diastatochromogenes
GCCCCCGACCCCTCCCGGGCCGCCTGCGAGCCGCCGGCGGAGGACGAAAGTCCCGGCCTCCGGTGACCAAGGACGCCTGTGCCACCGGCCACGCGGTGAAAGGCTGTTGAGGCAAGAACGGCCAAAAGGCGCTATACCCCAGCACCGTTCACCGTTCAAGAACTCAGGGATGTGACGGGAGTCACCGAACAAGTTTCACGGGATGGGGAACTTACCACCCAGTGACAACGGGTCAATTTAATATGTGCAATTGCACCACCCTCCCAACATCCCCAAAGAAGACCGCCAGGTCTGGTCTGGCGGCCCCCCTCAAAGCCCCTGAGGAGGGCGTGGCGGCCCTGTCGGAGTCGACCGGCGCCAGGGTGACCCAAGCGTCGCGAGCGGCCCGGGAGCGGGCGTACACAAAAAAGCGATCGCGCCGGACCCGGCGGAGTCCAGCGCGATCAATGACGTACCCGGAGGGGGTGTGACGCCTGTTGGGGCAGGCACCGCGTCGTATGGAGCTGTGGTGGAGCATGGTGAAGCAGGTGGAGCTGTGCACAAAAACGGGCGTTTCCGGGTTGGGGGGCCCGAAAACAGCCTGGTTATGCGGTTATTCAGGACTCGCTGCGCTGCTGCGGGATACCCGCGAGCAGCGCGCGGACCTCAGCCTCGCGGTAACGCCGGTGCCCTCCGAGCGTACGGATGGACGTGAGCTTGCCTGCCTTGGCCCAGCGGGTCACCGTCTTCGGGTCCACGCGGAACATCGTGGCGACCTCGGCGGGGGTAAGCAGCGGCTCGGCGTCAGGGGTGCGAGCGGTCATGAGCGGCCTCCTCGGGAGAACCGAACCATCACGGTTCTTTCCTCTAAATTCTGCACCTTGACCCACGTTGCCCGAAATGGCGGACGCGGGCCGAGTCGGTTATAGGACGAACGGCTTGTCCTCGGCACTACAACTACACCATCTGTCCAGCCACGTCGGCCAAACCGATGGAATTGCCCTCTCAGGTGTTCAACCTTGGCGGATGCCGATGGACCATGCCATAGCGGACAGTCACACCCCCGTGACGATCAGTCACAACGTGATCAGCCGCCATGAGACCCCCCAAGGAGCGCAATACCGATCTATCCGCCCTTAGTTGGACGGAAGGAGCCCAAGTCAGGCTCCTTGTCCTATTTTGGCACGAGGGTGCACCTTGAGAGCAAGACCCGAAGTCAGTGCTTTAGGTCACGCTTGGGGTAATAGCCCGGATCAGGACCTACGTCCCGTACGTCCGATCAATGGGGACTCCGCACCCGGCAACTCCGCCCCGGGCTCACGGCGTTCAGCTGGAGAACTGGCGTTCGCGCACGGCGCTCCACCGCTGCGAGAGCTTCTCGTACGCGGCACCGGCCCGCTCGCCGTCCCCCTCGCGCAGCGCCGCCAGCCCCTCCGCCACCTCCGCGGCGGAACGGTCCTCGACGAGCTGCCCCTCGGGCACCGCGTGCACCAGCCCTCCGTAGTCCAGCTCCACGAGCGAACGCGGGTGGAAGTCTTCGAGCCAGCGCCCCACATCTACCAGGCCGTCGATGAGAGGCCCCTCCTCCAGGGCGTCCCGGAGCGTGCGCAGTCCGCGCGCGACCCGTCGGCGCGCCTGGACCATGGGCGTGCGGTAACGCAACGCGGGCACCTGGTCACCCTTTGCATACTCCCGCTCGTCGTCGTCGAAGAGGACGAACCAACGGACCGGGACGTGCCAGGTGGCCGCGCGGATCCAGGGGCGTGCGTCGGGGTTGCGCTCGCGCCAGCGCTCGTAGTCGGTGGCCGCCTGGCGGCGCACCACCGGGGGCAGCGCGGCGTCCAGCACCGAGGCCGGCAGCAGCTCCTCCAGGGCCTCCAGTGCCTGCCAGCCGCGCAGCCGGGTCCGCCAGGGGCAGACGCAGGTCACGTCGTCCACGACGGCCACGAAGGCGTCGCCGCTCTCGTGGACCGGCACCGGCACCGGCGGGGTCGGCAGCAGGTCGGCCAGCGCCCGGCGCTGCTCGTCCTCGGCCGTGGGAGTGACCTCGCGCGTGGCGTAGCGCGCCCAGTAGGAGCGCTCCGGCTCGGGGAACGCGGCCAGCGGCTCGTAGACCCGCAGATACGCCACATACGGGACCCGCACCGATGACGCCAAGGCCACGCCCGCTCCTCCAATGGAATGCCCACCGACCGGCCCGGGTTGT
>LIQL01000568.1 GCA_001418405.1 Streptomyces diastatochromogenes
CTCCCGCACACCCGCCTCTCCCTCTCGCCGCCTGTCCGCCTCCCCGACTGCTCGCCCGCCCCACCGCCGCGCCGCCTTGTCGTCCTGCCGTCTTGTCGTCTTGAGCTGGCCGTGCTGCCTTCCCCCTCCGGCGTCGGCTGTCGTGCCCTCCGACCGTGCCCTGGTCCGTGGCGAACAGTCCATGCCGGACCCCACGACGGACCCCGAGCCGTTCCCCATTTCACCTGCGACGTTTCACCGTGACGTTCCCCTCTTGACGTTCCGACCACGGCATTTCACCTACGCGTTTCGCGCGTTCCGCACCGCGAGGGATCGAAGGAGCCAACCATGCCCCGCCGTACCTACCTCGTCACCGGCGCAGCCTCCGGCATAGGCCGGGCCACCGCGGCCCGCCTCCGCGACGGGGGCCACACCGTGATCGGCGCCGACCTCAAGGGCGCCGACATCTCAGCCGACCTCGCCACGCCCGCCGGCCGAACCGAACTCGTCCAGCGCGCCGAGGAGTTGACCGGCGGCCGTCTGGACGCCGTGATCGCCTGCGCCGGGCTCGCCCACCCCGACCCCGTCACCCTCCGGGTCAACTACTTCGGTATGGTCGCCACCCTCGAAGGGCTGCGCCCGCTGCTCGCCGCCGGCACCGACCCCCGCGCCGCCCTCGTTTCCTCCGCCATCGCCATCCACCCGTCGGACCCGGCGATCGTCGACGCGGCCCTCGCCGGCGACGAGGACGCGGCCGTCGCCGCCGCCCAGGCCGCCGTCGACCGGGGCGAGGGCCACACCATCTACGGTTCCTCCAAACACGCCATCGCCCGTTGGCTGCGCCGCACCGCCGTCACCGAGGGCTGGGCGGACGCCGGCATCCCGCTCAACGCCGTCGCCCCCGGCACGGTCGTCACGCCGATGACCGCACCGCTGCTCGACGACGCCGCGATGCGGGAGGTCGTCGACGCCAGCCTGCCGATGCCGTTGAACGGGCACGCCCGCCCCGAGCAGATCGCCCCCGCCCTCGCCTGGCTGACTTCCGCGGACAACACGCACGTCACCGGTCAGATCCTCTTCGCCGACGGCGGGGCCGACGTGACCCTGCGCGGCGACACCGGTTGGTGACGCCGGCCCTGGTGAGGAACCGGCCCTGGTGACGCACCGACCGTCGCACTGCCCGGATACCGCCCCGGCCGGAACTCCGCCCCCGACGCCCTGCGGACCGATGTCCCGCCGGCGTCGGGGAACGGTCCGCGGCGGCGGCGGGTCAGTCGTTTCCTGACGGGCGGGCCGCCACCACCTTCAGTCCCCGCTCCGCGAACTCCCGACGGGTCTCGTCGGTCACCGCGCCGTCGGTGATGAGGGTGTCGAAGACATCGGCGTCGCCGACCCGCGCGAAGCACCGCTCGCCGATCTTCGACGAGTCCGCGACGACCACGGCCCGGCGGGCGCGCTCGGCCATGAGCCGGTTGATCCGGGCCTCGGCCTCGTCGTGCACCGTGGCCCCTCGCAGCGGATCCACGCCGTTGGCGCCGATGAACGCGATGTCGATGGAGATCTGCTGGAGCACCAACTCGCTGAACGGGCCGACCAGTTCGTAGGACCGCGAGTGCGCCACGCCACCCGTGAGCACGATCTTGATCTGTGGTCGGACCGCCAGCTCACTGGCGATGTTCAGCGAATTGGTGACGATGGTCAGATGTGCCTGCGGGTCTGCCTCCGCGAAGTCCGCCCGGGTGGCGAGCACCCGCGCGATCGCGGTCGTCGTCGTCCCGCCGCTCAGCCCGACCACGTCCCCGCGCTCGACCAGCCGTGCGGCCGCCTTTGCCACCGCCTCCTTCTCCGCCGACCGGTGCCCTTGCTTGTAACGGATCGGAAGGTCGTACGCCACGGAGCTCAGCACCGCCCCGCCCCGGGTGCGGACCAGTAGCTGCTGCTCGGCGAGCGTGTCCATGTCGCGCCGCATCGTGGCGGCCGAGACCTCCAGCTCGGCCGCCGCCTCCTCGACCTCGACCCGGCCCCGGTCCCCGAGCAGCTCAAGCAGTGCGTTCATCCGTTCATGGCGCTTCATGGCGCGAGCCTAATTCGTTTCCCCGCCCGAACCGGCCCCGGCCCGAACTCATCCCGTCACCTCCGTCTGACTCCTCCCGCCCGCTCGACCCACACTTCTTCCTCCGCCTTCGACCACCTGCTGTCCGTCCCATAGGAGTTCTGGCGACGGGACGGCGGTGGGCAGGAGCCTTCACCCGCGGACCGTGGCCTCCACCGTCTGCGGGGTGGGCACCGTCACCGGGGTGCTGAGCACCTCCAACAAGCGGGCGGCCTCCTGCGCCACGGCTTCCCGGGCAGGCTTGACGTACTTCCGGGAGTCGATGAGCGCGGGGTCGGCGTCCAGCGTGCGCCGTATCGAGCTGGTGAAGACGGAGACCAGATGAGTAGAGATGTTGATCTTGGTCATGCCGGCGGCGATGGCTCGGCGGAGCTCGTCGTCCGGTACTCCGGACGAGCCGTGCAGGACCAGGGGCACCGGGAGGGTCCTGCGCAGCGCCGTGATCAGGTCCTTGTCCAGCTCGGCGGTCCGCTCCCGCATCGCATGGGAGGAGCCGACGGCGACCGCGAGGGCGTCGACGCCGGTGGCCCGGACGAAGGCCAGGGCCTCCCCGGGGTCCGTGCGCACCCCCGGCGCGTGGACCCCGTCCTTCCCGCCGACCTCGCCGAGCTCCGCCTCGACGTAGGCGCCCCGCTCGTGACACCAGGCGGTGAGCGTGGCGGTGGTGGTGACGTTCTGTTCGTAGGGGAGGGCGGAGGCGTCCACCATGACCGACGCCACCCCGGCGGTGATGCCCCGGTGGACCAGCTCGGTCTCGGTGATGTGATCGAGGTGGACCGCGATCGGGGCCGTGGATTCCTCGGCGAGGGCGAGCGTGGCCCGGGTAATGGGGAGCAGGCTTCCGTGATAGCGGATGCAGTTCTCGCTGAGTTGCAGGATCAGCGGGTGTCCGGTGCGCTCGGCGGCGGTCACCAGGGCTTCGGCGGTTTCCAGATGGATGACGTTGAAGGCCGCGGCGCCGACCCGCGCGGCGCGCGCGGCATCGACGATCGACGCGGTGGGAACGAGTGGCATGGTGTCCTGACTCCCTTGGGAGGAAGGGTGAGTTGGCGTCGGCGCGGGCGGTGCGGCGAGGAGAGCGCGGCTTCGGCGCGGACGGGGCGCCGCTTAGGGGACGGCGGGCTCCTGGAGCATCACGGACCGGGTCAGGCTGCGCGGATTGTCCGGGTCCAGCCCCCGGGCGCGCGCCCGCTCCAGCGCGACCCGCTGCACCAGCACCAGATCGGCAAGCGGATCCCTGGCATGGGACACGAAGTGCGCCCCGGTGCGTGCCACATCGGCCTCCAGCCCCTCGGGAGCCTCGCCGAAGAGCCAGGTCACCCGGCCCGGTGCCGCTATCGAGATGGGACCGTGGCGGTACTCCATCGCGGGGTATGACTCCGTCCAACTCTGCGACGCCTCACGCATCTTGAGTGCCGCCTCGTTGGCCAGGCCGTACGTCCAACCCGTGCCGAGGAACGCGAACTGCTCGGCGTCCACCCACTCCTTCTTGACCGGAACGGTAAGGGCCTCTTCCGCGTCGGTCACCGACCGCGCGACGTCTTCGCCCAGGTGGGCGCGGAGCAGCGTCAACGCCGTGGTCGCGAAACGGGTCTGCACCACCGATCGTTCGTCCGCGAAGGGCAGTGCCACCGTCTCGTCCGACAGCTCGACCGCCGGAGTCTCGGGATCGCCGAGCACCGTCACGGTGGGGATGCGTCCTTTGACTGCCTCCAGTACGCGCAGCACCTCGGTCGTCGTCCCCGAGCGGGTGATCGCCACCACCGCGTCGTACCGCCGGTCGGCACCGAGGAACGCCTCCGAGGCCGGGAAGGGGTCGGTGACGCCCAGCCCCGCACCTTCGCGCAGGGCCGCGTAGGACTGCGCCATGAACCACGACGTGCCGCAACCGACGACGGCCACCCGCTGACCGGCCCTGGGCAGCGGGACGCCGCCGGCGCCGATCCGGGCGGCCTCCCGCCATGTGTCCGGCTGGCTGTGCAGCTCCTGCTCCATGTACGAGGTCTCGCTCATGGCCACCCTCCCGTGGTGCGTGCTCAGTGTTTACCGATCGATTGCAGCGTGGCTGCAACTTTCTGCTTCGTTGGGAGCAACTCTACGCAGGTTCGTGCATGCGTTCCATCCCTCGCACGGGTGATTGCGACGGAAGGGGCGCGCGGTTACCGGCAGATGGGTGGCTGATTGTGCGCGGTGCGGCGGCGTGGCGTGGAACGAAAAGCGGGTAAGTGACTGTTGACATCTGCGTGAAAGGTGCCTGATATTCGCAAGATCAGTCATGCCGATGCCCGGCGATGGCCGACGACGCGGTGTCCAGGCGCCCGTCACGCAGTCATGCAGTCACGCAGCAAAGACGCTCCGTCGCACGAAGGACTCCCGATGTCCACTGCCTCACGCTCCACACCGCGCCCGTCGCCCCCGACCTCACTCCGCACCGGCCGGATGTTCGCGCTCACCGGCGCCGTCGTCGGTGTCATCTACGGCTACGACACCGGCAGCATCTCCGGCGCCCTGGTGTTCCTCAGCAAGGACTTCGGCCTGACCGAGACGGAGAAGGGCCTGGTCAACAGCATCCTGGTGTTCGGGTCGATCCTGGGTGCGCTGATCGGCGGCAAGCTCGCCGACGCCCTGGGCCGCCGGGTCGCGATGCTGATCGTCGCCGGTTCGTACGCGGTCTTCGTCGCGCTGTCCGCGGTCGCCCCCACCGTCGAAGTGCTCGACGCCGTCCGGTTCCTGCTCGGGGTCGCCATCGGCATCTCGATCGTGGCCGCGCCGCTCTACGTCGCGGAGTCGACCCCGGCCCGCATCCGGGGAGCCTCGGTCGCCGCGTACCAAGTGGCCACGGTCGTGGGCATCGTCCTCACCTACTTCGTCAACTGGGGTCTCTCCGGTGGCGGCCACTGGCGCTGGATGCTCGGCCTGTCGGCGATCCCCGCGGCGCTCGTCGTGATCCCGCTGCTCCGCCTGCCCGACACGCCCCGTTGGTACGTCCTCAAGGGGCAGACCGAACGGGCCGTCGAGGTGATGGCGGTGACCGACCCGGAGGTCGATCCGCGCGCCGAGGTCGCGTCGGTGCGCGCCGCACTCGACGAGGAGAGCGGTGGGTCGGTGCGCTCCCTGCTGCGCAAGCCGTACGCCCGCGCCGCGTTCTTCGTGGTCGGCCTCGGATTCTTCTGCCAGATCACCGGAATCAACGCGGTGACGTACTACAGTCCGCAGATCTTCGAGGAGATGGGCTTCACCGGCAACGGCCAGAACTTCCTGCTGCCGTCGTTCGTCGAACTGGCCTCTCTGGTCGCGGCCGTGCTGGCGATCCTCATCATCGACCGGATCGGCCGCCGGGTGGTGCTGCTGTCGGGCATCGGCACGATGGTGGTGATGCTCGGGGTCCTGACGGCCGTCTTCAGTGCCGGAAAGCTGCACGGGACCACCACCTGGGTGGGCTTCGTCGCGATCCTCCTGTTCACCGCCGCCTTCAACTTCGGCTTCGGGTCGCTGATCTGGGTCTACGCGAGCGAGGCGTTCCCCGCCCAACTCCGTTCCACGGGCGCCTCGGTGATGCTCACCGCCGACCTCGTCGCCAATCTCCTGATCGCCCAGTTCTTCCCGTCACTGATGGCGAAGGCGGGGGCCGCCGCGACCTTCGCGGGACTGGGCGTGCTCGCACTCGGCGCCCTGGTCTTCGCGGCCTTCACCGCACCCGAGACCAAGGGCCGCCAGTTGGAGGAGATCCAGGACTACTGGCGCAACGGCGGCCGCTGGCCCACCGCCTCCGCGCCGGGACCGGCGGCCGCCACCACCGGTCCACTCGATGACTCCGCAGCTCAACCGACATAGCCCTAGTGGGGCAGGACCCCGATCGCTGGTCTATCGGGGGCCCTGCCGTCACGCCGCCTCGGGAACCCGGGGAGGAGCTGGGGAGTTGAGGGTGGTGCGTGGGATTTCGCTGAGGACGGTGACGATGCGCTCGGCTTTGAAGTCCGTGCGGTTCCCCTGGGGGTTGGCGCTGAGCTGATGCCCCGGTGATGCTCGGGCCGACGCGGCAGGTCTCGGTCGCGGCCAGCTGGGGCTGCCGGGTTGGGGGTTCCCGGAGGGGGAGTCGCGTTACAACGGAATTTCATTGTGGCCCATTAGCGTGCACCGGGAATTGACCATGCGATATTCCGGTAATCGCGAGTATCGCCTCCGGCCATGGAGAATTAGTGCGTAAACTCGCTTCAAAGCTGACCCTGGTGGGCGTGTCCGTTGCTTTCCTCGGAGGGGCGCTCCTGTCTCCGCAGGCGCAGGCGGCCCAAGTCGCGGCAGGAGTGCCCGGGCGCTTCATCGCAGACGCCGACATCCTGGCGGCCCCCGACGGAGCGGTTGTGGGCAAGGGTCGAAACGGTCAGCCCGTCACGGTCAACTGCCAGACGGCCGACGGTAATTGGTGGAACCTCAACGCCCCCGAAGCCGCCGGCTGGGTGTGGCAGCCGAACCAGGTGTTGCGTGACTGGGGCACTCCCAATCCTCCGGTCTGCTGACCGTTTTCGCTTGATCAACCTCTCGGGCTCCCCGTCGGTCACAGGCTGACGGGGAGCCTTATAGGCAGGGGATCGAGGGCCAGGCAGCGCCCTGCCAAAGGAAGGTGAGGTCCGTGTGGCCTCGGGGCCCACTCCGTGGTGGCGTCGATTCCGGGCGCGGGCGTCGGGCCTGTGGTCGGGGTGCGTCCAAGGCCCGTGCGGCGCAGGGCCCGGTCCGCCGGACGGTTCCGGTGGGCCGGGCCGCGGGTGCGACGGAGGTTCAGGACGGGAGTTGCTCCCGGTATTCCGCCAGTGCCGGTGCCGTCTTGGTCGCGGTGAACTCGGTGATCCGGTACTCGCAGACCCCGGCCCGGACGAACGGGTCGTCGGCCGCGAGCTCCTCGACGGTCGCCCGGTCGCTCCCGGCGGCGATGATCACTCCTCCGTCACGCGGGTTCTTCCGCCCGGACGCGATGAAGTGTCCGGCGGCGTACGCCCGCTCCAGCCACGCCACGTGGTCCTGGAGGGCGGCGTCGACGCGGTCGAGGGGAGCGGTGTAGGTCAGTTCCAGTACGAACATGGCTGCAATATAGAGGAGGGGCGGCGGGCGCCCGCGGGCGGTACGCGGCCGCCCGCAACCGTGCACCGGTTCGATAGCGTGACGGCACCATGGACACTTCCGGAACCCTCTCCCGTGCCGACGAACTGCGGCACTGGCCCACGGACGAAGCCGGGGCCCGCGCGGTCCAGGACCGGCTGCGCGGCCACGTGCGGCTCGACGAGCCCGGCCCGGTACCGGGCTTCGAGGGCACCGCCGTCGGCGTGGACGTCGCCTACGACGACGAACGCGACGTCGTCGTCGCGGCCGCCGTCGCCCTCGACGCCCGCACCCTCGCGGTCGTCGACCGGGCCACCGCCGTCGGTCCGATCTCCTTCCCCTACGTTCCCGGCCTGCTCGCCTTCCGGGAGATCCCCACCGTCCTGGACGCGCTGGACCGGCTCGCCCGCACCCCCGACCTGGTGGTCTGCGACGGCTACGGGCTGGCCCACCCGCGGCGCTTCGGTCTCGCCAGCCACCTCGGTGTGCTGACCGGGCTGCCCACCATCGGGGTCGCCAAGACGCCGTTCACGTTCCGGTACGAGGCGCCGGGGCCGGAGCGCGGCGCCACCTCGCCCCTGTGGGACGACCGGGCGGCGGACGGCGAGCCCGAAGAGGTGGGCCGTGCCCTGCGCACCCAACGGGGCGTCAAGCCGGTCTTCGTCTCGGTCGGCCACCGGGTGGACCTGGACCGGGCCTGTGCGCACACCCTCCATCTGGCGGCCTCCTACCGTCTGCCGGAGACGACCCGGGCCGCCGACTCGCTGTGCCGCAAGGCCCTGGCGAGCCTCTGACGGCCGGCCCGGGCTAGCCGCGGACCACCCGGAAGACGATCCCCGCGTCCTGGAGGCGCCGGGTCAGGGCGTCGCCCATGGCGACGGCCGTCGTCACCTGGCCCGCGGTGTCCGGGAGGTCGTCGAAGGCGAGGCTGAGCGCTCCCTCGGCGAGCATCTTCGCGGTCTCGTCGTAACCGGGATCGCCGCCCCTGACCTCGGTGACCAGGTGCGCACCTCCGCCCGACGCCACGAACCGCACCGCGAACCAACTCCGTGCCCGGCGCTGCGGACTCGGCCCCTCGCCCGGTTGCAGCCGTCCGGACAGCCACCGTCGGACGGGCGGTACCTGGGCGAGTGCCGCAAGGGCCCCGGCGCCCGCCGTCGCGGCCACCGCGGTCGGCAGTCGGCGCACCCCCGCGAAGTGCCGGTAGCGGAAATCGGGGCCGTACTGGTCGAGGGCGGCCGCCGAGCGGGCCACGACCTGCGGGTCCAGGGTCGGCAGTGGCAGGCCCCAGGTGCCGGTGTCCCGGCTCCGTACGGGCGGCCCGAACGGGGCGCGCACGGTGCGGCCCGCGGGCTGCGGTTCGACCCGGCGACGGGCCCGCGCGGCCCGCGCCATGGCGGCCGGCCGGGAGGCCGCGGTGAGCGCGGAGGAGAGCGTCCCGCCGGAGAACGTGGCGTCCGTCCGCACGAATCCGTCGATGCGCAGCGGCACCCCCTTGGGGAGCAGGCCCACCGTGTAGTGCACCCCGAGGTCGTACGGGACGGAGTCGAAGCCGCAGGCGTGGACGAGCCGTGCCCCGGTGGCCCGGGCGGTGGCGTCGTGGCGCAGGTACGTCCGGTCGACGAACTCCGCCTCGCCCGTGAGGTCCAGGTAGTCGGTGCCGGCCTCGGCGCACGCCGCCACCAGGGGTTCGCCGTGCCGGAGGTAGGGCCCGACGGTGGTCGCCAGGACGCGGGTGGCGGCGGCCAGGGCGCGCAGCGAGCCGGCGTCGGCGCTGTCGGCCCGCAGCAGTGGGAGGTCCGCGCAGTCCGGGTTGAGGGTCGCCAACTGGTCGCGCAGCCGCTCCAGTTTGGCGGTGCTGCGACCGGCGAGCGCCCAGCGACAGCCTTCGGGGGCGTGCCGCGCGAGGTACTCCGCGGTGAGGGCGCCGGCGAACCCGGTCGCTCCGTACAGGACGAGGTCGTGGTCCCGTCCTGAGGTGTCCTGCCGTGACATCTGCGTCCTCTCTGGTCCGAGGTCCGGACCCTAAGGACTTGTTGACGGATACGTCAACGACAGGCCGGGGTAGCGGCGTTGCCCGTGGCGGCCCGGAAGGCGGTCCGCGGTGCGTCCGGTCTTGACGCGACGGGGGCGGCCGGCCAGATTCATGCGGTGAGGTGGGACATCCGATGTCCGGCTTGTCCCGGAGTGTGGGGCGGGCGAGTCGGGCCGCTCCTGAAGGAGGCCGGCTCCTGTGACGACGCAGCCCGCGGATCCGGCTGGCCGGAGCCCGCGCAGGGCCTGGTACCGCGAGGTCACCCCGCGCCAGTGGAAGGCGCTGTCCGCCGCCTGGATCGGCTATCTCCTCGACGGCTTCGACTTCGTGCTGATCACCCTGGTGTTGACCGAGGTCGCCGACGACTTCCGCCTGGACACCGCGACCGCCGCCTCGCTGGTCTCCGCCGCCTTCATCACCCGTTGGCTGGGCGGTGCCCTCCTGGGGGCGATGGGCGACCGCCACGGCCGCAAGGCAGCCATGATCGCCAGCATCCTGCTCTACTCGCTCGGCACCTTCGCCTGCGGGTTCGCCTGGGACTACACCAGCCTGTTCGTCGCCCGGCTGGTGATCGGGCTGGGCATGGCGGGGGAGTACAGCACCAGCGTGACGTATGTGCTGGAGAGCTGGCCCGCCCGGTTGCGCAACCGCGTTTCCGGGTTCCTGATCTCCGGCTACGCCGGCGGTACGGCCGTCGCGGCGCAGGTCTACGCCTGGGTGGTGCCCGCGTGGGGCTGGCGCTGGATGTTCTGGCTCGGGGTGCTGCCCGTACTGGTCGCACTGTGGATGCGTCGGTCGCTGCCGGAGGCCGGGGACTGGCACGCGGAGGTCGCCAGTGCGCGCGGCGGCGACGGTGCGGCGCCCCCGGACCGGCCGCATCTGTTCCGCCCGCTGTTCACCGGTCGCCTGCGCCGCCGGGCGAACACGGCCTTGGCGACGCTCGCGACGGTCGCGCTGTTCTGCGCGTTCACGCCCTGGGGTGCGGGGTTCGTGCCGTGGTCGGCCGGGCTCGCCGCCCTGTGCCTGCTGGCCTTCGCCGCCCAACTGGGCGGGCGTCGTGGCTGGCTGCTGCACGTCTCCTTGATGGTGACGGTGTTCTGCGCCTTCCTCTACAGCTGGCCGGTGCAGGCCCTGTTGCCGACCTACCTCAAGACCGACCTGGGATACCCACCCGCGCAGGTCGGGGACGTGATGTTCGTCGCGGGCTTCGGCGCCATGGCCGGCTGCTGGCTGGCCGGCTTCACCGGGGACCTGCTCGGGACCCGGCGCGCCTACGCGTGCACCCTGCTGGCCTCACTGGCGTTCGTGTTCCCGGTGTTCGCGGTGCGCGGGAGCGTGCTGGGGCTGGGCGTGTTGCTCTTCGTCCTGCTGGCGCTGGGGCAGGGCATCTCCGGGATCCTGCCGAAGTACATCGCCGGCCATTTCCCGACCGGGACCCGCGCCGCGGCGCTGGGCTTCGTCTACAACGCGGGGGCGCTGGGCGGAGCGGTGGCGCCGGTCCTGGGGGCGCAGCTCGCCCGTGGCATGCCCCTGGGGCGGGCGCTGGCGGTCCTCACCTTCGGGCTGACGCTGCTGGTCGTGCTCCTCGTGGGCGGCGACGTCCCGCGGCGACTCGCGCGGCTGGTGGACCGTCAGGTGCCCGGTGACCACCTCGTGCCGCAGACGGCGGGTGGCGCGGAGACGGCCGAGGGGCGTGGGCGGGGCGTCCCGCGCGGCGAGTCGTCGTCCGGTGCGGCGTAGCGCCGGAACGGAGGGTGGGCCGGTGCCGCCGGCCGCGGGCCCGGCCGGAGTCATTCGGTGCTGTCGTCCCGCCGTCCCAACGCCACCCCGCGGACCCCCTCCAACTCCGTCAGCGCCTCCACCAGGGGATGCGCGGAGCCGTCGCCCTCCAACCGGAGCAGTACCTCGGCCGCCACCTGGGTGTCGTCCGGGCGGGTCTCCACCTGGACGTCGGTGACCCGGAACCCGCTGCCGGTGCACAGCTCCAACATCCTCCCGAGCAGACCGTGTTGCGCCTGATAGGTGAGGCGCAGGTCTATCCGGTTGTAGGACGGCCCGGCGGTGATCCGCTCCGACACCTTGGAGAAGCCGCGCACGATCAGGAAGTGCACGGCCGTCGCGCCGATCGCGAGCAGTGGCAGCCCGCCACCGCAGGCCATCCCGATGGCGCAGGTCAACCAGATGGTCGCGGCCGTCGTCAGCCCCCGGACCGCGTCCTTGCGCACGAAGATGAGCCCGCCGCCGATGAACCCGATGCCGGAGACGACCTGCGCGGCGACCCGGGACGGGTCCAACACCACGCCGTCCGTGCCCAGCAGCGCGCCGAAGCCGTGGATCGACACCTCCATGAACAGCGCGCTGCCCACCCCGACGAGGGTGTGGGTGCGCAGCCCGGCGCTCTTCTGCCGGGCCTCGCGCTCCAATCCGATCAGCGAGGACAGCAGGAGGGCGATGCCCAGCTCGGCGAACTGGCGCAGACCCTGGCCGGCATGGATGTCGAAGAGTGCGGCGGCGAGGTGAGACATGACGGCATTGTCCCTCCGCCGGACCGCCGCGGGGCGCTCCGCGGGCCGTTGTCAGTGGTCGCGGTTAGCGTGGGGGGCGATGGGCGGTGCGGGCTCCCGCGCGGCCCGTCCCGGGCGCCGAGGACGGCGTCGGACGGGGGAGCGGACGTGGAGGACGGGATGGCGCAGGCGGCGCGGACGACGACGGTATCGGCGCGGAGTTGCGCGCGCCCGCAGCGGATAGCCCCCGAGCTGCTCATCGGCCGGCTCGGCGGGGGATGACGGCGCGGCGACAGGCGCGCGAAGGCCCGTGACGGCGGTGGCAGTTGAGCACCGTCGCCACGGGCCTTCGTCGTGCGCGACCACGGGGCACGGGGGCTTGTGGAAAGTGGAACACGTTCTTAACATCACGAGTGTTACATCAGAAGTGTCACAGTGCGGAAGGCGTGGGGCGCGATGACGCAGTCAGGCAACGGCCCGCTCGGCGGGGTGCGGGTGGTGGAGCTCGCCGGCATCGGCCCCGGCCCCTTCGCGGCCATGCTGCTGGCCGACCTCGGCGCCGACGTCGTGCGGGTCGACCGCCCCGGAGGCGCCGGACTGGGCATCGATCCGGCGTGCGACCTCACCAACCGCAACAAGCGGTCGATGCTGGTGGACCTGAAGCAACCCGCCGGAGTCGCCCGCGTCCTCGACCTGGCCGAGCGCGCCGACG
>LIQL01000569.1 GCA_001418405.1 Streptomyces diastatochromogenes
GCTGCCTGGCCACCGTCCTCGCCGGCCGTCTCGTCCACCGCCGGCGCTGACCCCGCTCCGCACGCCGAGCCGCGCGCCCACGCGCCCCGTCAGGAACGCGTCAAGGCGGCCCCGCCGCACGTCAGGGCGGTGTCAACGGAAGCGGAGCGACGGATTCAGGCCGGCAAGATCGTGATCGCGGGGACGGTCGTCACCCGGCCGCTCACGATGCGTCACGCACCGCTCGACCGCCCGGAACGCCAGAGGGGGGCACGACGGCCGTCCCCGACCAACCGTCCGGCCGCCGGCCGGGGCGGTGCCGGGGGTCGGCGGCGCACGGTGGACAATGGCCCGGTGACCCGAGCATCCCTGGACAAGCAGCCGCACGAAGTCGCCGCGATGTTCGACGACGTGGCGGCACGGTACGACCTCACCAACGACGTGCTCTCCCTGGGCCAGGCGCGGCTCTGGCGCAAGGAGGTGGACCGCGCGGTGGCCGCGCGGCCCGCCGAGCGGGTGCTCGACCTCGCGGCCGGGACCGGCACCTCCTCGCTGCCGTTCACGCGGTCCGGGGCCTACGTCGTGCCGTGCGACTTCTCGGTCGGCATGCTGCGGGAGGGCAAGAAGCGGCACCCGTGGCTGCCGCTCACGGCGGGGGACGGGACCCGGCTGCCGTTCGCGGACGCGGTCTTCGACGCCGTCACGATCTCCTTCGGGCTGCGCAACATCCAGGACACCGGAGCCGCGTTGGCCGAGCTGTACCGGGTCACCAAGCCCGGCGGGCGCGTGGTGATCTGCGAGTTCAGCGAGCCGACCTGGGCGCCCTTCCGGACCGTCTACACCGAGTACCTGATGCGGGCGCTGCCGCCGGTCGCCCGGGCGGTCAGCAGCAACCCGGACGCGTACGTCTACCTCGCGGAGTCCATCCGCACCTGGCCCAACCAGCCGGAGCTGGCCGCCCGCCTCCAGGACGCGGGCTGGAACAAGGTCGCCTGGCGCAACCTGACCGGCGGGATCGTGGCGCTGCACCGGGGCACCAAGCCGGCCGAGGGCTGAGCCGGAGCACCCGAGCCCTCGACCGGCCCGGAGCGCGCGCCGTGCGGGCGCGCCCCACGAGCGACGGAGGGCCCGCCCCGACCGTGGAACCACGGTCGGGGCGGGCCCTTTAGCTGGCTACCCGTCCGAAGGGGCGCCGGTCCCGTCGTGCGGCGGGACGCGGGTCACTTCTTGAAGGCGTAGTCCATGAGCTTCTTGGCGTCCGCGGTGCGGTTGTTCACCGACGAGGAGGACAGGACCGTGCCGATGACGGTCTTGCCGCCGCGGGTGGCAGCGAAGACCAGGCAGTACTTGGCCTCCGGGCCCGAACCGGTCTTCACGCCGATGGTGCCCTGGTAGCTGCCGAGCAGGTTGTTGGTGTTGGTCCACGACATGTAGCGGTAGCCGCCGCTCTTCGTCGTGACCTTCTGCTTGGTCGACTTGGTGCCCACGACCGTGCGGAAGGTGGAGTACTTCATCGCGTTGCTGGCGAGCTTGGTCAGGTCGCGCGGCGTCGAGTAGTTCGCGCCACGCCCTATCCCGTCGAACGAGTCGAAGTGGGTGTTCTTCATGCCCAGGCTCTTGGCGGTGGTGTTCATCTGGCCGATGAACGACTTCACCCGGGCGTCCCGGGTCGAGCCGGTGCCGAACTTGTCGGCCAGCGCGTAGGCGGCGTCGCAGCCGGACGGGAGCATCAGCCCGTAGAGCAGCTGGCGGACGGTCACCTTGTCGCCGACGATCAGGTGGGCCGACGAGGCCCAGTTGTTGTTGACGATGTAGTCGCTGTACGCCTTCTGGACCGTGACCTGGGAGTCCAGGTTGAGGCCCTTCTGGGCCAGCACCACCCGGGCCGTCATGATCTTGGTGGTGGAGCCGGTGGACCGGCGGGTGTCCGCGGCCTTGGCGAAGAGCGTCGACCCGGTGCCGTTGTTCATCACGAAGCCGCCGGCGGCGGTGATGCTGGGCGTGGGGAGGGTCGCGGCCTGCGCCTGGGAGCCCAACGCGCCGGCGGTCAGGACGGCTCCGGTGGTGACGGCCACCGCGGATGCGCGCCGAATGCCCTTGATGCGCCTGATGCCTTTGATGCCAATTTTCAAGTGGATGCTCCAAATACCCCTGCAGTGCGGGCACATGAGAGTGCCGCTCCCTCTTGAGACACACGGGGCGGGGCAATGGATGCGCGGGCGCGGCTCTTGTTTCGGTCAAGTCCACGAGCCGGGCCCGGGTTCCTTCGGGGGCCGGTGCGCCGACGCCCGCGGCGGGGGCGGGGTGCGCGGACCGGGCGGACGCGGACGGGCAGGGACAACCCTTCAGTTTCCGATCATCAAGGCCCCCATAGACTGCACCTGCCCAGTGCCGGTCGGCACCCAGATATCCACAGCGGATATCCAGATTTCGACTTCCGGGAGACAATGCCGTGACCGAGTCCGCGTCCGTGTCCGAGTCCGCGAGCACCCTCCGATCGGAGCACCGCGCGGACGTGATCGTCGTCGGTGCCGGCCCGGCCGGTTCGGCCACCGCGTACCACCTCGCCAAGTCCGGCCTGGACGTGCTGCTCCTGGAGAAGACCGCGTTCCCGCGCGAGAAGGTGTGCGGCGACGGGCTCACCCCGCGCGCCACCAAGCAGCTGATCGCGATGGGCATCGACATCTCCGAGGAGGCCGGCTGGCTGCGCAACAAGGGCCTGCGCATCATCGGCGGCGGCTCCCGGCTCCAGCTCGACTGGCCGGAACTCGCCTCCTTCCCGGACTACGGTCTGGTCCGCAAGCGCGACGACTTCGACGAGCAGCTGGCCCGGCAGGCGCAGAAGGCCGGGGCCCGGCTCCACGAGCGGTGCAACGTGGGCGCACCGATCGTCGACGAGCTGACCGGCCACATCACCGGCGTGCACGCCAAGCTCGGCGAGGAGAAGGAGCCGGTGACCTTCCACGCCCCGATCGTGGTCGCCGCCGACGGCAACTCCACCCGGCTGTCGCTGGCGATGGGGCTGCACCGGCGCGAGGACCGGCCGATGGGCGTCGCGGTGCGGACGTACTTCACCTCGCCGCGCCACGACGACGACTACCTGGAGTCCTGGCTGGAGCTGTGGGACCGCCGGGGCGCGCAGGACCGGCTGCTGCCGGGCTACGGCTGGATCTTCGGCATGGGGGACGGCACGAGCAACGTCGGCCTGGGGATCCTCAACTCCAGCTCCGCCTTCCGGGAGCTGGACTGGCGGGAGATCCTCAAGGCGTGGTGCGCCTCGATGCCCGCCGACTGGGGCTACACCCCGGAGAACATGACCGGTCCGATCCGCGGCGCGGCCCTGCCGATGGCCTTCAACCGCCAGCCGCACTACACCAAGGGCCTGCTCCTGGTCGGCGACGCGGGCGGTCTGGTGAACCCGTTCAACGGCGAGGGCATCGCGTACGCCATGGAGTCCGGGACGATCGCGGCCGAGGTGATCGTCCAGGCTCAGGCCCGTGCGACGTACGCCCAGCGCGAGCTGGCGCTGCACCGCTACCCGAAGGTCCTCAAGGACACCTACGGCGGCTACTACTCCCTGGGCCGGGCGTTCGTGAAGCTGATCGGGAACCCCAAGGTGATGCAGATCGCCACCCAGCGCGGCCTGACCCACCCGCTGCTGATGCGCTTCACGCTCAAGATGCTCGCCAACCTCACCGACCCCACGGGCGGCGACGCGATGGACCGGATCATCAACGGTCTGAGCAAGGTCGCGCCGAAGGCCTGACGCGCGTCGCACGCCGGCCCCGAACGACACGGAAACCGCCCCTCCCGAGCGGGGGAGGGGCGGTTTCCGATGAGTGTCTTAAGGGTGCCGCGGACGGTTAGAGGACGCGCACCGCGCCGGTGGGCATGTCGTAGCTGAGCGGGCGCTCGACGATGCCGGTGCTCGGGTTCTGGGCACCGATGAAGTTGCCGTTCCCGACGTAGACGGCGACGTGGTAGGCGCTGCCGGCGCTGCCCCAGTAGAGGATGTCGCCGACCTGGAGGTTGCCGAGGCCGACCTGGGTGCCGGTGGTCGACTGGCTCTGCGAGACCCGCGGCAGGTCGATGCCGATCTGGGAGAACGCGGCCTGGGTCAGGCCGGAGCAGTCGTACGAGGACGGGCCGCTGGAGCCGAGCACGTACGCCTTGCCGAGCTGTGCCTTCAGGAAGGAGACGAGGCTGGCGACGCTGCCGGAGGCGGCGGGGGCGTCGGAGACGGCGGAGAGCGTGGTGCGCGCGTCGGAGCGGGAGGCGCGGGTCTGCGCGGCCTCCTTGGCCTTGCGGGCCTCTTCGGCGGCCTTCTTCGCCTCGGCCTCGGCCTTGGCCTGCTTCTCCGCGGCTTCCTTGGCCTTGTTGGCGGCCTTGTCGGCCTTGGCGGCCGCCGCGTCCTGGAGTGCCTGACGCTCGTAGTTGAACGCGGCCTGCTGGGCGGCGTCGGCGCTCTTGGCGGCACTGGTGGCCAGCGCCGTCGTGATGGTGGGCATCTCCTGGGTCTCGGAGACGGGCTTCTCGACGGCATTGGCCGGCACGGTCGCGCCGGTCACCGCGAGGGTGAGGAAGCCACCGGTCACGCCCGCACGCAGGGCCCGCGAGGACGCGGAGCGGCGGGGCTTCCGGTGGCTGGGTATGAGTGCGTTCGGGGACATGGCACCACGGCTATCAGGAGCCGCAGGTTGCTGCCAACAAAGGTGGGGTGCGCCACACTTGGCGTGTACGCGACGAATAAAACGGACTTTTCGTCAGGCGCCGTGCCGCTGACGCGATGTCCGAATTTCGCGATCATGTTCCTACGCACGGCATTTGATGTTCGGCGCGGCCTCCGGGGGCGCTTATCACTTCTTGATCCGCCACGCCAAGGCTTCCCGGACGTCAAGGTCTTATGACTCCAAGGCGCGTGGGATAGGTCACTCGTGAGTGTCCGTTATGTTCCCGTGACCGACCGTCGGCTCCCGGCCGGCCGCGCACCGCTCCGGAGTTCCCCGGATCCACCCTCCGCTCGTGAACGGGAGCACGTACCGACGATCACGGGAGGGTCACGAGAGCATCACGTCTACGGCCGTCGCGCATATAGCAGTTGATGTGCGTCCAGCGCCAATTTGCTTGCGTGGCTTGGTTCTTGATAGTGAAACCACCGCTCTGACCAGCGGTAACCCTGGCAAATGTCACCTCTGGTGATCACTCGCGCGCTTCGTGTGCGGAGATCACCGGTCATCCGACTTCATGATCCTTCGTCAGGTGGTGAAGATCACAAAGGCGTTGTCTCACCCCGTGTCGCAGATCACAGACCGACGGGCATAAGATGCGGGCATCGGGCTTGTGAACTGCCTCACATATCCACGATCGCCGGGGCAGCGGGCGAGCCCGAGCGGACCGCCATCCAGTCATCGTCGACTGAAGGGAGCGAGGACGGTGAACGCTTACGCGCCCATCCTCGTACTGGGAGCCCTCGGGGCAGGCTTTGCGATCTTCTCCGTGGTCATGGCCACGCTCATCGGCCCCAGGCGCTACAACC
This sequence comes from Streptomyces diastatochromogenes, assembly GCA_001418405.1. Classification (GTDB taxonomy): domain Bacteria; phylum Actinomycetota; class Actinomycetes; order Streptomycetales; family Streptomycetaceae; genus Streptomyces; species Streptomyces albulus_C. The sequence continues at coordinate 5,516 of LIQL01000569.1, forward strand.
GGGCCAAGCTCGAAGCGTACGAATGCGGAATCGAGCCGACGCCACAGCCGTCCGGCGGCGGTCGCTTCCCGATCAAGTACTACCTGACGGCGATGCTCTTCATCGTCTTCGACATCGAGATCGTCTTCCTCTATCCCTGGGCGGTCAGCTTCGACGCCCTGGGACTGTTCGGGCTCGTCGAGATGCTCCTCTTCGCGCTCACCGTCTTCGTCGCCTACGCCTACGTCTGGCGTCGCGGCGGCCTGGAATGGGACTAGGGGGCACCAATGGGACTGGAAGAGAAGCTGCCCAGCGGCTTTTTGCTGACCACCGTCGAGCAGGCCGCGGGCTGGGTGCGCAAGTCATCGGTCTTCCCCGCGACCTTCGGGCTGGCCTGCTGCGCCATCGAGATGATGACCACCGGCGCCGGGCGCTATGACCTGGCCCGCTTCGGCATGGAGGTCTTCCGCGGCTCCCCGCGGCAGGCCGACCTGATGATCGTGGCCGGCCGGGTGAGCCAGAAGATGGCGCCGGTGCTGCGGCAGGTCTACGACCAGATGCCGAACCCGAAGTGGGTGATCTCCATGGGGGTTTGCGCCTCCTCGGGCGGCATGTTCAACAACTACGCGATCGTGCAGGGCGTCGACCACATCGTCCCCGTCGACATCTACCTGCCGGGCTGCCCGCCCCGCCCCGAGATGCTCATGGACGCCATCCTCAAGCTCCACAAGAAGATCCAGGGCACCAAGCTCGGGGTCAACGCGGTGCAGGCGGCCCACGAGGAAGAGGCCGCGGCGCTCAGGGCACTCCCGCTGATCGAGAGGGACCGCTCGTCAGAGAAGAAAGGGCTGCTGCGGTGAGCGAGCCGACGAACCCCCCGAACCCGGACGCCCCCGACGAGGCCGTCCCGGCGCAGCGCGCGGACACCGGCGAGGTGATCGGCACCCGCCGCGGGATGTTCGGCGCCAACAACGGCGGTGACACGTCCGGTTACGGCGGGCTGGTCCGCACCGTCCGCCTGCCCGGCGCCAGCACCCGCCCCTACGGGGGACCGGACGGTGCCGAGGGCGCCGGCGTCTTCGACGAGATCGCCGACGAGCTGGAGGGCGCCCTCGACGAACAGGGCCTAGTGCCCGAGAACGTCCTCGACAAGACCGTCGTCGACCGCGGCGAGATCACCTTCCACGTCCAGCGGGAGTACCTGCCGGTCGTCGCCCGGACCCTGCGCGACGACCCCGCGCTCCGCTTCGAGCTGTGCACCGGCGTCAGCGGGGTCCACTACCCCGACGACAAGGGCCGCGAGCTGCACGCCGTTTACCACCTGCGCTCGATCACCCACAACCGGCTGATCCGGCTGGAGGTCACCGCCCCCGACGCCGACCCGCACGTGCCGTCGACCGTCGACATCTATCCGACCAACGACTGGCACGAGCGCGAGACCTACGACTTCTTCGGCCTGATCTTCGACGGGCACCCGGCGCTCACCCGGATCATGATGCCGGACGACTGGCAGGGCTTCCCGCAGCGCAAGGACTACCCCCTCGGCGGCATCCCCGTCGAGTACAAGGGCGCGCAGATCCCGGCTCCCGACCAGCGGAGGTCGTACACCTGATGAGCACTCCCAGCGAGACGTCCCGGGCCACCCCCCGCGAGACCACCGAGGGCCCCGTCTACACCGTCACCGGTGGTGACTGGGACGAGATCGCCGCGGCCGCCGCCAAGTCCGACGACGAGCGGATCATCGTCAACATGGGGCCGCAGCACCCCTCCACCCACGGCGTGCTCCGGCTGATCCTGGAGATCGACGGCGAGACCGTCACCGAGGCCCGCTGCGGCATCGGCTACCTCCACACCGGCATCGAGAAGAACCTCGAATACCGCACCTGGACGCAGGGCACCACGTTCGTGACGCGGATGGACTACCTCACGCCGTTCTTCAACGAGACGGCGTACTGCCTGGCCGTGGAGAAGCTGCTCGGCATCACCGACGACGTCCCGGACCGGGCCTCGGTGATCCGCGTGCTGCTGATGGAGCTCAACCGGCTCTCCTCCCACCTGGTGTGCATCGCCACCGGCGGCATGGAGCTGGGCGCCACCACGATCATGATCTACGGCTTCCGGGACCGGGAACTGATCCTCGACATCTACGAGCTGATCACCGGCCTGCGGATGAACCACGCCTACGTCCGCCCCGGCGGCCTGGCCCAGGACCTCCCGCCCGGCGCCGTCGACCAGGTCCGCGCCTTCGTCAAGAAGATGCAGAAGAACATGGCCGAGTACGACAAGCTCGCCACCGGCAACCCGGTCTTCAAGGCGCGCATGGAGGGCATCGGCTACCTCGACCTGGCCGGCTGCATGGCCACCGGCGCCACCGGGCCCCTCGTCCGCTCCGCCGGACTGCCCCACGACCTGCGCAAGGCGCAGCCGTACTGTGGATACGAGACCTACGACTTCGAGGTGCCGACCGCCGACACCTGCGACGCCTACGGCCGGTTCCTGATCCGGCTGGAGGAGATGCGCCAGTCGCTGCGGATCGTCGAACAGTGCCTGGACCGGCTGGAGCCGGGGCCGGTGATGGTCGCCGACAAGAAGATCGCCTGGCCCGCCCAGTTGGCCCTCGGCCCCGACGGCCTGGGCAACTCCCTGGACCACATCAAGAAGATCATGGGCACCTCGATGGAGGCCCTGATCCACCACTTCAAGCTGGTGACGGAGGGCTTCAGGGTCCCGCCGGGAGAGGTGTACACCGCCGTCGAGTCGCCCAAGGGCGAGCTGGGCGTGCACGCGGTCAGCGACGGCGGCACCCGCCCCTACCGGGTGCACTTCCGCGACCCCTCGTTCACCAACCTCCAGGCCATGGCGGCGATGTGCGAAGGCGGCCAGGTCGCCGACGTCATCGTCGCCGTCGCGTCCATCGACCCCGTGATGGGAGGCGTCGACCGGTGAACGCCACTCCGGCACCCAAGGACGTCCAGCTGGGGATGCCCCAGCTTCCGGCCCCCGACTACCCGGCCGACGTCAAGGCCCGGCTCGCCGCGGACGCGCAGGAGGTGATCGCCCGCTACCCCGACTCCCGCTCGGCGCTGCTGCCGCTGCTGCACCTCGTCCAGGCCGAGGAAGGCCACGTCACCCGCACCGGCGTCCGCTTCTGCGCCGAACAGCTCGACCTGACCACCGCCGAGGTCACCGCGGTCTCGACGTTCTACTCGATGTACCGCCGGGGGCCCAGCGGCGACTACCAGGTCGGGGTCTGCACCAACACCCTGTGCGCGGTGATGGGCGGCGACGCCATCTTCGAGGAGCTCAAGGAGCACCTCGGCGTCGACAACGGCGGGACCACCGAGGACGGCGCGATCACCCTCGAACACATCGAGTGCAACGCCGCCTGCGACTTCGCGCCCGTCGTGATGGTCAACTGGGAGTTCTTCGACAACCAGACGCCGCGCTCCGCCCGGCAGCTCGTCGACGACCTGCGGGCCGGCCGGACCGTCGAGCCCACCCGCGGCGCCCCACTCTGTTCGTTCAAGGAGACCGCCCGGATCCTCGCCGGCTTCCCCGACGGCCGGTCCGGTGCCGTCGAGGCGACCGGCGGGGCCGGCCCCGCC
>LIQL01000057.1 GCA_001418405.1 Streptomyces diastatochromogenes
TACCCGCGCAGCTTCGCCGACGGCAACGGGGACGGAATGGGCGACCTGCCGGGCGTCCGTGACCGCCTCGGCCACCTGCGTGATCTCGGCGTGGACGCCGTCTGGCTGAGCCCCTTCTACGCCTCCCCGCAGGCCGACGCCGGCTACGACGTCGCCGACTACCGCGCCACCGACCCGCTCTTCGGCACCCTCGCGGACGCCGAGGCGGTCATCCGCGAGGCCCACCACCAGGGCCTGCGGATCATCGTCGACCTCGTCCCCAACCACTGCTCCGACCAGCACGCCTGGTTCCGCCGCGCGCTCGCCGAGGGCCCCGGCTCGGTCCTGCGTGAACGCTTCCACTTCCGCAAGGGCCGGGGTGACAACGGCGAACTCCCGCCCAACGACTGGGAGTCCGTCTTCGGCGGCCCCGCCTGGACCCGGCTGCCCGACGGCGAGTGGTACCTCCACCTCTTCGCCCCCGAACAGCCCGACTTCAACTGGGACCACCCTGCCGTCCGGGACGAGTTCCGCTCGATCCTGCGGTTCTGGCTCGACCTGGGCATCGACGGCTTCCGCGTCGACGTCGCCCAGGGGATGGTCAAGGCCCTCGGCCTGCCGGACATCGGCCGCGGTGAACAGGCCAGCCTGATCGGCTCGCAGGTGCTGCCCTTCTTCGACCAGGACGGCGTGCACGCCGTCTACCGCTCCTGGCGGACGATCCTCGACGAGTACCCGGGGGACCGGATCGGCGTCGCGGAAGCCTGGACCCCCACCGTCGAACGGCTCGCCCGCTACGTCCGCCCGGACGAGCTCCACCAGGGCTTCAACTTCCACTACCTGAGCACCGGATGGGACGCCGCCGCGCTCCGGACGACCATCGACGCCTCCCTCACCGCCCTGGGCGCCGTCGGCGCGCCGGCCACCTGGGTCCTGTCCAACCACGATGTCGTCCGCCACCGCACCCGCCTCGGCGGCGGCCTGGACCGCGCCCGCGCCGCCACCTTGCTGATGCTGGCCCTGCCCGGCTCGGCCTACCTCTACCAGGGCGAGGAACTCGGTCTTCCCGAGGTCACCGACCTCCCCGACGAGGTCCGCCAGGACCCGTCCTTCTTCCGCGCCAACGGCCAGGACGGCCTCCGGGACGGCTGCCGGGTGCCGCTCCCCTGGGACGGCACCGCACCCCCGTACGGCTTCGGCGCCCAGGACACCTGGCTGCCCCAGCCCGGCGACTGGGCCGGGCTCACCGTGGCGGCCCAGACCGGCGATGCGACCTCCACGCTGGAGCTGTACCGCAGCGCCCTGGCGGTGCGCCGCACGCACCCCGGCCTGGGGGCGGGGGACGCCGTGGAGTGGCTGGCCGCCCCCGACGGCGTGCTGGTCTTCCGCCGCCCCGGCGGGCTGCTCTGCACGGTGAACACCACGGCCGAACCCGTGCGACTGGAGCTGCCGCCGGTCCGTCAACTCCTCTCCTCCCGCGCTCCGTTCGCCGACGCCGACCCGACGGAACAGCCCGCCCCGCCGGTGCGGGAGGTTCCCGCGGACACCACGATCTGGTGGGCGGAGTGACCCGGCCGGCACCCCGACCCACCCCGCGCCTCGCCGACATCGCTGCCCAGGCGCAGGTCAGCGAGGCGACCGCCAGTCGCGTCCTCAACGGGCGGGCGGGCGTGGCGGCGGGCACCCGTCAGCGGGTGCTCGCCGCGCTCGACCTGCTCGGCTACGAACGCCCGGTGCGGCTGCGGCGGCGCAGCGCCGGGCTGGTCGGGCTGGTCATCCCGGAACTGACCAACCCGATCTTCCCGGCCTTCGCCCAGATCATCGAGCAGTCCCTGGCCGGTCACGGGTACACGCCGGTCCTGTGCACCCAGATGCCGGGCGGCGCCACCGAGGACGAGCTCGTCGAGCAGTTGGAGGAGCGCGGCGTCACCGGCATCGTCTTCCTGTCCGGCCTGCACGCCGACACCGCCGCCGACCCCTCCCGTTACACCCGGCTCACCTCGCGCGGTGTGCCCTACGTCCTGATCAACGGCTACAACGAACGGGTCGACGCGCCCTGTGTCTCGCCCGACGACCGTGCCGCGGCCCGGATGGCCGTGCGCCACCTCGCCGAACTGGGCCACGAACACATCGGACTGGCCGTCGGGCCGGCCCGCTACGTGCCGTCCCGGCGCAAGGCGGAGGGCTTCACCGCGGCGCTCCGGGAGACGTTCGGCCTGTCGAGGGGGCAGGCCGAACGACGCGTGACGCACACCCTGTTCAGCGTCGAGGGCGGTCACGCGGCGGCCGCCGCCCTGCTCGACGACGGCTGCACGGGCATCGTCTGCGGAAGTGACCTGATGGCGCTGGGCGTGGTGCGGGCGGCCCGGCAGCGGGGGATCGACGTCCCGGGCCGGCTCTCCGTCGTCGGCTTCGACGACTCGCCGCTGATCGCGTTCACCGCCCCGCCGCTGACCACGGTGCGGCAGCCGGTGCAGGCGATGGCGACGGCGGCGGTCGGGGCGCTGATCGAGGAGATCCAGGGGAACCCCGTCCAGCGGACCGAGTTCGTCTTCCAGCCGGAACTGGTGGTGCGCGGCTCCACCGGGCCGCTCCGTGTCTGACGTTACGTCAGAAAGTGCTGTTCGGTGGTCGTTTGGCGGTCGGTCCGGCCGGCCGGGCGCGTGGGCCCACCGTGGGGTGGGCCTCCGGCCGGTCGGACCGACTCGTCTGGGAACGTAACACCGTTGCAATCTCTTGCGAAAGGTCTTGCAGCAAGCGTCCGGTCCGACTAGAACCAGGGGCCATGCCCTCCACCGCGCACCGCCTCCGCCGTCGGACCGCCGCCGTGCTCGCCCTGCTGGCCGGCGCCGCCGTGCTCGCCCTCCCGCCGCACCCCCGGGCCCAGGCGGCCCCGACCGGCGGCCGGGCCAAGGCCGAGGCCCAGTGGATCGACCGCACCACCGTGGTCTGGAAGGGCGCCCAACCCGTCGCCGCACAACTGGAGTTCGGCGACCCGGCCGACCGCGCCGGACGCCCCACCGGCCGCATCCGCCTCACCCCCGGCACCCTCACCCCCGCCGAGCGCGCCGCCTACCCCCACCTGACCGGCTACCCGGCCTTCACCGTCGACCCCCGCGACCGGGCCCTGGCCGCCACCGCCCTGCGCGGGCGCCTGGTCGCCACCCAGCGCACCGCCGAGGGGCCGCGCACCACCGGCGTGCAGCTCCCCGGCGTCCTCGACGACCTCTACGGCACCCGCGCCCGACGGGCCGCCCTGGGACCGGTGTTCCACGCCGGCCGCCCCACCCTCGCCGTCTGGGCGCCCACCGCCCGCACGGTCGCCCTCGAACTGGCCGGCCGGCGCGTCCCGATGCACCGCGACGGGGCGAGCGGGGTGTGGAGCGTGCGGGGCGACCGGGCCTGGACCGGGAAGCCGTACCGCTACCTGGTCACTGTCTGGGCGCCGGACGCCGGCCGGACCGTCACCAACGCGGTCACCGACCCGTACGCCACCGCCCTGACCGCCGACTCCGCCCGCAGCCTCGTCGTCGACCTCGCCGACCCCCGGCTCGCCCCCGCGGGCTGGGCCGCGCTGCGCAAGCCCGCCGCGGTGCCGCTGCGCCGGGCCCGCATCCAGGAACTCCACGTCCGCGACTTCTCCATCGAGGACCCCACCTCGCGCCACCCCGGCCAGTACCTCGCCTTCACCGACGACTCCGCCGGCATGCGCCACCTGAAGGCCCTCGCCGCCGCCGGCACCACCCACGTCCACCTGCTGCCGGCCTTCGACTTCTCCTCCGTCCCCGAACGCCGCGCCGACCAGCAGCGCCCCGCCTGCGACCTGCCCGCCCTGCCCGCCGACTCCGCGCGCCAGCAGGAGTGCGTGGCCGCGACGGCCGACCGGGACGGCTACAACTGGGGCTACGACCCCCTGCACTACACCGTCCCGGAGGGCTCCTACGCCTCCGACCCCGACGGCACAGCCCGGACCGTCGAATTCCGCCGCATGGTGCAGGGCCTCAACGGCATCGGCCTGCGCACCGTCATGGACGTCGTCTACAACCACACCGCCGCCGCCGGTCAGGACGATCCGCGCTCCGTCCTCGACCGCATCGTGCCCGGCTACTACCACCGGCTGCTCGACGACGGCACCGTCGCCACCTCCACCTGCTGCGCCGGCACCGCACCCGAACACACCATGATGGGCAAGCTCGTCGTCGACTCCGTGGTCACCTGGGCCAGGCAGTACAAGGTCGACGGCTTCCGCTTCGACCTCATGGGCCACCACCCCAAGGCCAACGTCCTCGCCGTCCGCAAGGCCCTCGACGCCCTCACCCCGGCCCGGGACGGCGTCGACGGCAAGGCGGTGGTCCTCTACGGCGAGGGCTGGAACTTCGGCGAGGCCGCCGACGACGCCCGCTTCGTCCAGGCCACCCAGCGCAACATGGCCGGCACCGGCATCGCCACCTTCAACGACCGGGCCCGCGACGCGGTGCGCGGCGGCGGCCCCTTCGACGCCGACCCCCGCGTCCAGGGCTTCGCCTCCGGCCTCGCCACCGACCCCAACGCCTCACCGGCCAACGGCGATTCCGCCGCCCAGCGCGCCCGCCTCCTGCACTACCAGGACCTGATCAAGGTCGGGCTCACCGGCAACCTCGCCGCCTACGCCTTCACCGACACCACCGGCCGCCGCGTCACGGGCGCCCAGGTCGACTACGACGGCGCCCCCGCCGGCTACGCCGCCGCCCCCGGTGACGCCCTCGCCTACGTCGACGCGCACGACAACGAAACCCTCTACGACGCCCTGGCCTACAAACTGCCGCCCGGCACCTCCGCCGCCGACCGCGCCCGGATGCAGGTCGTCGCCCTCGCCACCGCCGCCCTCGCACAGGGCCCGGCGCTCTCCCAGGCCGGCTCCGACCTGCTGCGCTCCAAGTCCCTGGACCGCAACTCCTTCAACAGCGGCGACTGGTTCAACGCCCTGCACTGGGAGTGCGCCGACGACCCGGGGGGCGCCACGGCCGGCAACGGCTTCGGCCGGGGCCTGCCGCCGGCCGCCGACAACAAGGACAAGTGGCCGTACGCCAAGCCCCTGTTGGCCGACCCGGCCCTCCGCCCGGACTGCGCCACCCAGAACGCCGCCTCGGCCGCCTACCGCGACCTGCTGCGCATCCACGCCACCGAACCGGCCTTCGGCCTGGCCAGCACCGTCGCCGTCCAGTCCGCGCTGTCCTTCCCGCGCTCCGGCCCCGACGAGACCCCCGGCGTCCTCACCATGCGCCTGGCCGACCTCGTCGTCGTCTTCAACGCCACCCCGCAACGCCAGGCCCAGAGCGTCCCGGCGCTCGCCGGCCACCCCTACGCCCTGCACCCCGTCCAGGCGCACGGCGCCGACCGCACCACCGCGACCGCCGCCTACGACCCGGCCTCGGGCACCTTCACCGTCCCGCCCCGCACCGTCGCCGTCTTCCGCCGCGGCTGACCCGGGCCGGCGGACGGAAGGCGGACGCCCGGGGCGCGCGGCGGCGGTTCCTCCTGGGCCACCCGCTTCTCCAGCAACGTCACGCCGTACCGGCTGCCCCCGGCCCCCTCCTTGAACGGCTGCTCGCCCACGACCGCGTAGCCCGCACCCTCGTAGTACGTCCGCAGCCGCGGATTGCTCGCCATGCAGTCCAGACGGGACCAGACCCGCCCCGACGCGGCGATCCGCCGCTCGGCCAGGGCCAGCATCGCCCGCCCGGTCCCGGCCGGCGCGCACGAGCGGTCCACCATCAGCCGGTGCACGTACCCCGCCACCGGCGGCTGCGGACCCCACGCCGGCTCGTCCTCCCACCACAGTTCGAAACCGCCGACCACCCGCCCGGCGGCCTCCGCCAACCAGACCTCGCCCTGCGCGATCCGCAGCCGGAAGTGCTCCTCGTCCTTGCCCCCGGGCTTCCACTGGTCGATGCCGTGCGCCACCATCCAACGGGCCGCGGCGTCGTGGAGGCCGACCAGAACCGCGGGGTCGTCCGCCGCCCCGGCCAGCCGATACGTGATCTCGTCCATGGCCGGATTCTGCCGCAGCCGGGCGGTGCCCGTCGGGCCCGGACCGCCCGCGGCGTCACGCCGGCTGCGGAAGCTCCAACAACCGCCCCACCAGGTCCGCGAACATCCCGTCCGCGGGCTCGTCCGCCAACATCCGGCGCACCACCTGCGCCATCCGCTCGTCGTACGCGGCACTGACCGCCGCCAGGGCCGCGAAGTCGTGCACCAGCTGCCGTTCCAACTCGGCGCGCGGCAGCCGCTGCCCGTCCAGCCACAGCAGCGCCGTGGTCTCGGCCAGCGAGATCCACGACCGGACCACCAACTCCAGCCGCGGCGACGGCTCCTGGACGTCCAGATGCGCGACGATCTGCGTGAAGGCGGCCTGGCGCACGCCGTCGATCAGTGCGCTGGTACGGGTCGAGCCGATCGCCGGGCCGCCGCGCATCAACGCCGAGAAACCGGGCCCGTGCTCGTCGACGAAGTCGAAGAACCGCTGCATGACGCGCAACAGCCGGGCGCCGAGCGGGCCTTCGTGCGGCTCCACGAACCGGGCCGTCAACTCGTCGGCGGCGCGCCGCAACGCCGCCTCGTAGAGCTGCTGCTTGCCCGGGAAGTAGTGGTACACCAGCGGTCGCGATATGCCGGCCGCCTCGGCGATCTCGTCGATCGAGACGTCGTCGGGGGAGCGGTGGCTGAACAGGCCGAGCGCGACGGCGATCAACTGCTCCCGTCGCTCCTCGACCCCCATCCTGCGGCGTGCCCCGGTGGTCATGCGTCCACCCTAACGACCGGCCGCGCGGCGGCACCAGCGCGCGGACCGCCCGCCTCGCCCCGGTGCCGCACGCCCTGCGCCCCCGCCCACCGCCCCGAAGAGCCGACGTCAGAGATCCAGCACCAGCCCGGACCCCCGCTTCGCCCGGGACACGCAGATCAGCAGCGAGTCGTCGCGTTCCGCGTCCGTCAGCAACGCGTCGCGGTGGTCCACCTCACCTGCCAGCACCCGCTGCTGGCAGGTGCCGCAGAAGCCCTCCTCGCAGGAGTACGCCAGGTCCGGCAGGGCCTGCTCGCGGATCGCGCGCAGCACGCTGGTGCCGGCCGGGACGGTGACCGTGCGGCCGGTCCGCCGCAGCTCCACCGCGAACGCCACGTCGTCCGACGCCCCGTCCGCGCCCCCCGCCGCGGCCGGGCCGGTGGCGGTCGGCGCGAACCGCTCGGTGTGCAGGGTCAGCCCGGCCGGCCCGTCCGGCAGCAGGTCGGCCACGGCGTCCATCAGCGGCTCGGGACCGCAGCAGTAGACGGCGGCGTGCGGCGGTGCGTCGGCGAGCGCCGCGGCCAGATCGGGCCGCCCGTCCACGTCCTCCGCGACGACGGTCAGCCGCTCGCCGCCGGCGCCGCCGGCCCCGCCCCCGGCCAGCTTCTCGACCTCCGCCAGGAACGGCATCGACGCCCGCGAACGCCCCGCGTACACCAGCCGCCACGGCACCCCCTCCGCCTCGGCCTGCCGCACCATCGGCAGGATCGGCGTGATGCCGATGCCGCCCGCGACGAACAGGTAGGCGTGGCAGTCCTCCAGGGGGAAGCGGTTGCGGGGGCCGCGCACCTCGACGGTCATGCCCGCCCGCAGCACCTCGTGCGCCTCCCGCGAACCGCCCCGACCGTCCTCGATCAGCCGGACCGCCAGGGTGTACGAGGCGCCGTCCGCCCGTACCGCGTCGGCCGGTTCGCCGCACAACGAGTACTGCCGCACGGCCCCCGAGGGCAGCACGAGGTCCAGGTGCGCACCTGGTTCCCAGACGGGCAGCCGCTCGCCCTCCAGGCGGAGCGCCACCACCCCGTCGGCCACCTCGGTGCGCTCGGCCACCCGCAGCCGCAGCGCCGCCGGCTGCCCCGGCGCCGGCTGCGCCCCGTCGAGGCCGTTCGCCTGGGCCGATCTCCGGGCCGCCTCCCGTCCCCGCCCGGAGATCGGCTGCTCCAACGCGGGCAACGGCCACAGCGGCGAACGCCGGATCCGCCGGCGCAGCGCCCGTTGGACCACCAGGGCGGTACCGGCCACCGTCAGTACGGTGCGGAGCCGCGGCAGGCCCGGACGGAGCGGGCCGCCCCGGCCGGCGGACGACGGGACGCGGACGGGCGCGGGCATCTCAGGCTCCTTCGGAGGCGGAGGCGGAGGCGGAGGCGGTCGCGGCGGGCGAACGGTCGAGGTAGGCGAGCGCCTGCGCGGTGCTGCCGTGCTGCGACGGGTGGTAGGTCCGGCTCAGGTACTGCGGGATGGAGCGCGCGATGGCCCCCGTGGTGGGCAGCACGCCCTGCCGCCCGCCCCGTACGAAGTCCTTCACGGCGGCTTTCTGGCCCACCAGCGTCGGGTCGTTCTCCATGAAGAACCGGGTGCCGCGCTGCCACAGGAACACCAGCGCGGAGAAGGCCGTCGCCCAGGTGCGCACCCGCCGCCGGTAGCCGCCGTCCAGATGGACGAAGAGGTCGAACGCCACCGAGCGGTGCTCGACCTCCTCCGCCCCGTGCCAGCGCAACAGGTCGAGCATGGTGGGGTCGGCCCCCTTGGCGTCCAGGGCCTCGGCGTTGAGCACCCAGTCGCCCAGGAAGGCCGTGTAGTGCTCGATGGCGGCGATCATCGCCACCCGCTCCCGCAGCCACCACGCGCGGGCCCGCCCCGGCGGCAGCGTCCGGTCGCCCAGCAGCTTCTCGAAGAGCCAGTCGACCTGCGCGGTGTACGGGGTCGGGTCCAGCCCCTGCTCCTTCAAGTGCGGCAGGACGTCGTCGTGCGCCTGCGAGTGCATGGCCTCCTGGCCGATGAACCCGATGACGTCGGCCCGCAGTTCGGGGTCGCGGACGTACGGCAGCGCCTGCTTGTAGACGTGCACGAACCAGCGTTCGCCGGCCGGCAGCAGCAGGTGCAGGGGGGTGCGTTCCAACAGGCGCACGCCGGGTGGGAGCGGGCCGGCCTGCGTGATGCGGGCGCGGTCGGCGCCGGTGAGGGTCAGCAGGACCTCGACGTCCAGGTCGGCGAGGGCTTCGAGGATGCGCGGCACGGCGAAGGAGGCCGGTCCGTACACGCCGCTGACGGAGGTCCCCCACACCACGCAGATGCGCGGCTTGGTGCCGTGGTGGCCGGTCAGGGAGGGCGGAACGGCGCCGGGGCCGTTGTAGGGGACGTGGCGCACGGGGATGCGGTGGGCGTCCAGCGGTGGGCGGGCGGTGGTGGGTGAGGGGTCGATGACGTGCTCGTAGACGTCCGGTCCCATCCGGCCCGCGTGGTGCCGGGAGAAGGCGTCGCTGGGGTCCATGGGGACGAAACTGGCGCCGGGCGGGGCGCCGGGCACCGGGTCCTGGGGGCCCATCGGTCCCCACAGGTGGAGCAGCGCCGGGACGTTCAGGGCCCGTCCGACCAGGGGGCCTTCCAGGCTCATCAGGTCGTTGACGACCAGTTCGGGCCGCCACCAGCGGGCGAAGTCCACGGCCGCGTCGCAGCTGCGGGCGGTGACGCCGACGGCCCAGTCGTGGTTCTCCTTGGACCAGGTGTCCATGTCGAACGCGTCGAGGGAGGTGAGCTGTTCGCCGGTCAGGGGGTGCGGGGGCAGGCCGGTGAAGGCCCAGGTGCCCGCGCGCGCCTTGCGGTAGTTGTGCAGCCGGCCCCGCACGGTCATGTCCATCGCCTCCAGGACGGGTACCGCGAGCAGTCCGGCGTGGGTCAGCGGTTCCGTCTGGCAGGGGGTGCACAGGACCTTGACCTCGTGACCGGCGGCTTGCAGGGCCCAGCCCAGGGGCACCATGGAGAACCAGTGCCCGGGCCAGTTGGACACCGAGAACACAACGCGCATCGCGTTCCTTTCGCATGGTCGTGCGGGGTCACCGCCGGCGGCGGTGTGGGTGGTCGGACGTAGACTCGGGCCTGGCCGCCTGCCCTCCGGCGGAGCGCAAGTGGCCGCCGGAGGGGCGGCTTTCGCCCGTGGGTGCGAGGAGATCGAGGAGTGACGACCGTGGCCGGCAGTGGCGCCAGGAAGGACCGGGGGGACACCCGCAAGCGCATCCAGGAAGTGGCGCTGGAGCTGTTCGTGCGGCACGGCTACGAGAAGACCTCGCTGCGGGAGATCGCGGAGGTCCTGGGGGTCACCAAGCCCGCGATCTACTACCACTTCAGGTCCAAGGAGGACATCCTCCAGAGCATCTTCGAGGACCTGGGGCGTCCGGTGGACGACCTCATCGCCTGGGGGCGGCAGCAGCCGCCGACGTTGGAGACGAAGAAGGAGCTGCTGCGCCGGTACGGGGCGGCGATGGACGCCACGGTCCCGTTGTTCCGGTTCATGCGGGAGAACGAGGCGACGCTGCGGGACTTGAAGGTCGGTCAGGAGTTCAACCAGCAGATGACGGCCATCGGCGAGATGCTCACCGATCCCGACACTCCGCTGATCGAGCAGTTGCGGTGCATGGGCGCGCTGTTCACCCTGCACTTCGGGACGTTCGCGCTGGGGCACTTCGAGGGGGATCCGGAGGTCAAGCGCACGGCGCTGTTGGCGATCGCCACGGACATGGTGGAGACCGCCCACGGCGAGGGCGCCTGAGCCGGGTGGGTCAGGGCTTGCGGGCGACGGCGGCGTAGAGGTTGGAGCGCTCGTCGGCGTCGCCGGAGGTGGCGTCGGGGCGCCACTGGGGCGTGAAGACCAGCCCGGGGTCGAGGAGTTCGAAGTCGCCCAGCAGGCGGGTGACCTCGGCGCCGGTGCGGGGCACGATCGGGGCGCGCCCGCTGTTCTCGAACATCTCGATCGTGCGGCGCATGGTGTCGGCGTCGTTGTCCCAGGTGAAGCAGGACAGGGCGAGGTAGCTGCCGGCGGGCAGGGCGTCGCGGTAGCGGGCGGTGATCTCCCACAGCTGTGCGTCGTCCGGCAGGAACTGGGTGACGCCGAGCATGAGGAAGCCGACGGGCCGGGAGAAGTCGATGAGCCGGGTGGTGGCCTCGGCCTCCAGGACGGCCTCGGGGTCACGGATGTCGGCGGCGACCATGGCGGTGCGTTCCTCGTCACGCAGGAGCAGCGCGCTGTGGGCGACGGTGGCCGGTTCGTTGTCGACGTAGACGACGCGGGCGTGCGGATCGGTCTGTCGGGCGATCTCGTGGACGTTGCCCATGACCGGCAGGCCGGAACCGAGGTCGATGAACTGGCGGATGCCGGCGGTCAGCAGGAAGCCCATCACGCGCTGGAGGTAGTCCCGGTTCTGTCGGGCCATGACGTTGGCCGGCAGCACAGACAGGACCTGGTCGCCCAGTTCGCGGTCGGCGGGGAAGTGGTGGGTGCCGCCCAGGAGGTAGTCGTAGGCGCGGGCGGCGCTGGCGGTGTTGCGGTCCATGTCCTCGGGGATCCACGGAAGGGTCGCGGTCATCACGGGCTCCTGACGGGGTGGGGTCGGTGGGCGCGGGTGCGGTCTCACGCCGGGTGGCGGGCCGCGTGGTGCGCGGTGGCGGGCCGGGCGTGGTGGACGACGGCGCGGTGGCGGACGGCGTCCAGCAGTTCCGCCTGGCGCAGCACCATCGGGTCCGGTTCGGGGTGCTGCCTGGGCGTGCGGACGGCCGCGGCGAAGGCGGTCAGGGTGTTGGTGACCTGGTCGTCGGGCGGGAGGTGCAGCTCTTCGCTCCCCGTGCCGCGTTCGATGCGGAGGACGGGGGCGTGGTCGGCCGGCGGCGTGAAGGCGTGGTCGACGACGAGGCGGCCGGTGCTGCCGCACAGCTCGTACCAGGAGCGGTAGGCGTGGTCCAGGCCGAAGGTGAGGTGCGCGGTGACGCCCGTGGCGCTCTGCAGGAGGACGCCGCCGGCGGTCTCCACCTGGCGGCCGGCGCCGTGGGTGAGGGCGGCGCCGACCACGTCGAGGTCCGCACCGAGCAGGTGCAGGGCGGCGCGCAGCGGGTAGACGCCGACGTCGGCCAGTGCGCCGCCGCCCAGTTCGGGGCGGTGCCGGATGTCGTCGTCGGGCAGCCCGGGAATGCTGAACTGGGCTGCGAACGAACGGAGTTCGCCGATCGCGCCGTCGCGGACGAGGCGTTGGACGGTGGCGTGTTGGGCGTGGTGGAGGAACATGACGTTCTCCGCCAGGACCAGGCCGCGGGTGCGGGCCAGGGACAGCAGTGCGCGGGTTTCGGCGGCGTTGGTGGTGGTGGGCTTCTCCGCCAGCACGTGTTTGCCGGCGTCGAGGGCGGCCCGGGTCCAGGCGGCGTGCAGGGCGGCGGGCAGCGGGACGTAGACGGCGTCGACGTCCGGCCTGGCCAGCAGCGCGGTGTAGTCGGGGGCCGCCTGGCAGCCGTACTGGGCGGCGGCCCGCTCGGCGGCGGACACGTCCCGGCTGGCCAGGGCGGTGAGCTGCACGTCGGGGCAGGCGGCCATGGCGGGCAGCATGCGGCGGCGGGCGATGGATGCCAGGCCCAGGACGCCGAGGCGCAGCGGGCGGGTCATCGGGCCGGCCGCATCGCGCCGAGACAGGCCAGGAGGGTGCGGGCCTGGACGTTGACGTAGTGGCCGTGGCGGACCAGTGAGGTGAGTTGGCCGGGGGTGACCCACTGGTAGCCGGCCGGCGGGGTGAGCGGGGCGGTGGTCTGGTCGGCTTCGACGATCAGGTAGCGGCTCTCGGCGTTGAGGAAGCGGCCGCCCTCCTCGGAGTGGACGGCCTGGTAGCGGACGGCCTCGGGGGGCGCGGTCAGGACGTGCTGGAGGAAGGGGGGCCGGCGGCGGGCCGGTAGGTGCGCGTAGTTGGCGGGGGTGTACTGGACGGTGGGGCCGAGTTCGACGGCGTCCAGGAATCCGCCTTCGACGCGGGCGTGGGCCAGGACGTGCGGGACGCCGTCGAAGGTGCGGGTCAGGAACGCGACGACGCCGGGTTCGACCGGTTCGAAGAGGGGTTGGGTCCAGCCGGTGACCTCGCGGTTCCCGGCCCGCACCGACACCCCGACGGCCTTGAAGTAGCGGCCCTCCTCGTGCTCGACGACGTAGGGGCCGCGCTTCCAGCCGCTGACGTCGGCCAGGGGGATGCGGGTGGTGCTGACGGTGTGGCGGGCGCGTTCCTCGGTGAACCACGACAGCAGGTCGGTGTCCGAGAGGTGGGCCCGGCCGTGGGCGTCGGGCAGGGGGATGCAGGACAGGACGGTGCGGGCGTCCATGTTGACGATGTTGTCCTGATGCAGGAGGTCGGCGATCTGACCGAGGGTCAGCCAGCGGAAGTCCTCCAGGAGGGGGACGTCGCCGTCGGCCTCCACGATCATGTTGCGGTTGCTCTTGCGGAAGAACCAGGAACCGTGTTCGGACTGGAGGACGTCGGCGAGCACCCGGCCGCGGCCGGGGCGGGTGAAGTACTCGATGTACTTCACCGCGGCGCCGCGGTGNNGACGCCGTCGAACTCCTTGACCAGGATGCCGAGGATGCCGACTTCGGGCTGGCGGATGATGGGCTGCTGCCAGTGGTGGTGGCCCTCGTCGTCGACGGCGGTGACGTCCAGCCCCTCGACGGTGAAGAACTTGCCGCTGTGGTGGCCGAGGTTGCCGGTGGTGGGGGCGAACGTCCAGCCCTCCAGGTCGGCCAGCGGGATCCGTTCGACGCGGAAGTCGTGGGCGCGTCGTCGCTGGCCGAGCCAGGCGGGGACGTCGGGGGTTCCGGGGGC
>LIQL01000570.1 GCA_001418405.1 Streptomyces diastatochromogenes
GCCGCCCCCGGCCGCGGCCGGCCCCGCCGCCGTCGCCGAGGTCGTCGAAGCCGTCCCGCAGCTGCTGTCCCTGCTGCACCTGTCCGCCGGGCCGGTGCGCCTGCCGGTGCTGCTCGACATGCTCGACCAGCGGGTCGCCGAACTGCGCACCGAACGCTGCGAGGTGCCCTACGGGGCGGACCCGGCAGCGGACGACGCCGACGCCGGGGCAACGGTGAGCGACGCCGCGGGGGCGCCGCTCACCGACCTCCTGCGCTGGGCGCTGGACGCCCTGCTCGCGGTCGGCGCGCTGATGCCGCCGGACGGCGCTCCCGACCCCGCCGAACAGGGCGCCGACGAGGGCCGCCACTACGGCCAGGAGGCGCAGCTGACGCCGCTCGGCAACTGGTCGGTGTGGGTCAAGCTGGAGCAGATCTGCGTCGCCGCGCAGAGTCCGGCCGGCCACATCGAGCAGTCCGCGGAGGCGATGCTGCGCGGCTGCGCCCGGCTGACCCCGGGCCCGGCCCGCGCCGAGTACCGCGCCTGGCTCGCCGCCCGCTCCGTGGGCGCCGCCGTCGAGGAGCTCCTGACCGTCGCCCGCGGCGAGGACGCGCTGCTGCGCGGGCTGGCCTTCGAGGCGCTGCGTGCGGTCGGCGCCCCCGCCGAACCCGCCGTGCGCGCCGTCGCCGACGAGCCGGTCCTGCGGCCCTACGCCCTGCTGTGGCTCTTCGAGCACGACGGCGGCGACCCGGAGACCGCGACCGACGTCCTCACCCGCGAGGAGTCGACCTGGCTGTGGGTGGACACCGCCGCGGCCGTCGCCGACCACGGCGAGACCCAACTGCTGGTCCGCCACCTGGACTCGGCGGTCCAGGGCTCGGTGCCGCGGCTGCTGGCGGAGGTCCGCGCGATCGGTCACCCGCGCACCGTCCAGGTGCTCGTGGCGCTCGCCGCCGCCCACCCCGACCCGGCGCTCGCCAAGGCCGTCCGCCGGGCGGCCTTCCAGGTGCACACCGGCGGCGCGTAACCGTCCGGACGCCCGGGCCGGGCGGACCATGCCCCGCCCGGCCGGCGGCCGCCCCAGCTCCGGGCGGAGCGCGTCACCGCCCCGTTCCCGCGGCGGAGTTGGGCGTGCGGGGCCGCGCCGTCGGGGCCGTCGCGCCGCGCGCCGACGACGAGTCCGAACGCTCCGGTCGGCCACCGGAGGGCACCCCCGCGGCGTCCCGCGGCGGCCGCCGGCGGGCCGTCGCCCGCACCCCCTGTGTCCTGGCTCACAGTCGCGCAGCCAGCTCCGGCAGCGCCGGAAACGACTTGCGCCGGCCCGTTAGACTGCCTCCATGGCAGTTCTCCTTTGGGTTCATTAGACGGCGTAGACCGCTCTCGGACCGTCCGTCCAACCCGCCGTCTTCCTGCCCTGGAGTTTTCCCGTGATCACCGCTTCCGGCCTTGAGCTGCGCGCCGGCGCCCGCATCCTCATCGAGTCCGCCTCCTTCCGCATCGCCAAGGGCGACCGCATCGGCCTGGTCGGCCGCAACGGAGCCGGCAAGACCACCCTCACCAAGGTCCTGGCCGGCCAGGGCATCCCGGCCAGCGGCACGGTCACCCGCTCCGGCGAGGTCGGCTACCTCCCGCAGGACCCGCGCACCGGCGACCTCGACGTGCTGGCCCGCGACCGCATCCTCTCCGCCCGCGGCCTGGACACCGTCCTGCGCAAGATGCGGGAGAACGAGGACCGGATGGCGAACGGCAAGGGCGCCACCCGCGACAAGGCCATGAAGAAGTACGAGCGGCTGGAGACCGAGTTCCTCACCAAGGGCGGGTACGCCGCCGAGGCCGAGGCCGCGACCATCGCCGCCAGCCTGGGCCTGCCCGACCGGATCCTCGGACAGCCCCTGCACACCCTCTCCGGCGGTCAGCGGCGCCGTGTCGAGCTGGCCCGGATCCTCTTCTCGGACTCCGACATCCTGCTCCTCGACGAGCCCACCAACCACCTCGACGCCGACTCCATCGCGTGGCTGCGCGACTACCTCAAGACCTACCGCGGTGGCTTCATCGTCATCTCGCACGACGTCGACCTCGTCGAGACGGTCGTGAACAAGGTCTTCTACCTGGACGCCAACCGCGCGCAGATCGACGTCTACAACATGGGCTGGAAGCTCTACCAGCAGCAGCGCGAGGCCGACGAGAAGCGCCGCAAGCGCGAGCGCGCCAACGCCGAGAAGAAGGCCGCGGCGCTCAACTCCCAGGCCGACAAGATGCGGGCGAAGGCCACCAAGACCGTCGCCGCCCAGAACATGGCCAAGCGCGCCGACAAGCTGCTCGCCGGCCTGGAGGCGGTGCGGGTCTCCGACAAGGTCGCCAAGCTGCGCTTCCCGGACCCCGCGCCGTGCGGCAAGACCCCGCTCACCGCCGAGGGCCTGTCCAAGTCCTACGGCTCGCTGGAGATCTTCACCGACGTCGACCTCGCCATCGACAAGGGCTCCCGGGTCGTCATCCTGGGCCTCAACGGCGCGGGCAAGACCACCCTGCTGCGGTTGCTGGCGGGCGTCGAGACGGCGGACACCGGCGAGGTCCGCCCCGGCCACGGCCTCAAGCTCGGCTACTACGCCCAGGAGCACGAGACCCTGGACCCGGACCGCACGGTCCTGGAGAACATGCGCTCCGCCGCGCCCGACATGGACCTCGTCGAGGTCCGCAAGGTGCTCGGCTCCTTCCTGTTCTCGGGCGACGACGTCGACAAGCCCGCCGGCGTCCTCTCCGGCGGCGAGAAGACCCGGCTCGCCCTGGCGACCCTGGTCGTCTCCTCCGCCAACGTCCTGCTCCTCGACGAGCCCACCAACAACCTCGACCCGGCGAGCCGCGAGGAGATCCTCGGCGCACTGCGCACCTTCACCGGCGCGGTCGTCCTGGTGACCCACGACGAGGGCGCGGTGGACGCGCTGACGCCGGAGCGGATCATCCTGCTGCCGGACGGCGTCGAGGACCTGTGGGGCCAGGACTACGCGGACCTGGTCGCCCTGGCCTGATCACCGCCGTGGCGGTGCCGCCGGATGGATCACGCCTGCTGGATCATTCGGCCCATGGGTGATCCATCATCTGAGTGAGAACGGCTCGTACACCGGCGAGCCTGCGGCGACCGGCCGGGCCCTCGCGGCCCGGCCGGTCGCCTTTTCCGGGACACACCACCTGACCTGGCACTTTTCGAATGTCGGGGCGTGCGCGGGGGCTGCGGGGCGCACGGAAGAGGCAATTCCGACCACGCCGGGCGCGCGCGGGACGGCAAAGGATGTCCCACAGACCTGGCGGAATGGGTGGCCAGGAAGCCGGGGAGGGGTGATCATGAGAGTCCAGAGCGCACTTCCCACGAGGAGGCACGGGTGGCCGAGACTCTGAAGAAGGGCAGCCGGGTGACCGGCGCCGCGCGCGAGAAGCTCGCGGCAGACCTGAAGAAGAAGTACGACTCCGGAGCGAGCATCCGGGCGCTGGCCGAGGAAACCGGCCGCTCCTATGGATTCGTGCACCGGATGCTCAGCGAATCCGGTGTGGTCCTGCGAGGCCGCGGCGGAGCCACGAGGGGCAAGAAGGCCGCCTCGGTCTGACGGCCGCGGCTCCGAGTGCAGGCGGTCGCCCCCCGGCCGTCCCATGGTTCGGCCGGGAGGTTACCGTTCAGTCACTTACGCACGCAGGTGCGGTGGCTGACTCGGAGGCGCCCTCATGACTCTGCTCGACAAGCACGGTGTGCGGCTCACCGTGGACGACGCGATCGCCACGGTGACCCTCGCCAACGCGGCCAAGCGCAATGCCCAGAGCCCCGCGATGTGGCGGGCGCTGGCCGAGGCGGGCACGCTGCTGCCGGGAAACGTACGGATCGTGGTGCTGCGCGGTGAGGGCAAGTCCTTCTCCGCGGGGCTCGACCGGCAGGCGTTCACGCCCGAAGGGTTCGACGGCGAGCCGTCGTTCCTCGATCTGGCGCGCGGTGCGGACGAGGCGCTGGACGCGACGATCGCCGAGTACCAGGAGGCGTTCACCTGGTGGCGGCGGACCGACCTGGTGTCCATCGCCGCCGTCCAGGGACACGCCATCGGTGCGGGCTTCCAACTGGCCCTCGCCTGTGACCTGCGGGTCGCCGCCGAGGACGCGCAGTTCGCCATGCGCGAGACCAGCCTGGGCCTGGTCCCGGACCTGACCGGTACCCACCCGTTGGTCGGTCTGGTCGGTTACGCCCGGGCGCTGGAGATCTGCGCCACCGGGCGCTTCGTGCACGCCGACGAGGCCGCGCGGATCGGCCTCGCCAACCTCGTCGTGCCCGGTGACGAACTCGACGCCGCGGTGGCCGATCTGGCCGCGGCGCTGACCGCCGCGCCACGGGACGCCGTCATCGAGACCAAGGCCCTGCTGGCCGGCGCCGCGGGGCGCACCTACGAGGAGCAGCGTCGCGCCGAGCGGGCCGCCCAGGCGCGGCGGCTGCGCGACCTGGCCGGCATCGGCGACTGACCACCCAACCGGCACCGGACGTCAGACTGCGGCCACCCCCGTGACCAGCACCGCGGCGGTGGCCGGGGCCGGCGGCGGGCCGGTGACCGCGCGGCGGACGGCGCGGGCCACGTCCAACGCCCGGTGGCCGGCGGCGGTCGCCACCTGGACCAGCACGTGGTCGCCGCTGTCGCCGCCGGCGCTGCGGGACACCCCGGCGGAGTGACTGCCGAGCGCCGGGGCGAGCCCGGCCACCCCGGGGACGGCGCGCACCCGGGCGGCGAGGTCCTCCGGGTCCTTCGCGCGGCCCGGTCCCGGGGCGGCGCCGAGGTCCTCCTCCGTCGTGGCGGTCCCCGGCGCCTGCGCCGTAGGCGCGACGGCCTCGTCCAACAGCGCGTCGACGTGGAGGTCCACGGCGCTCACCCGTAGGCCGAGGCCGGCCTCCGCGGTGGCCAGCAGGGCCGTCCGCAGCTGCTCGGCGAGGG
>LIQL01000571.1 GCA_001418405.1 Streptomyces diastatochromogenes
GCGGCGTCGTCGGCGAAGGCGTCTGGCTCGACGCGCGCTCCCTGGTCATGAAGGGCGAGTACCTCACCCCCGGCACCGCGTGGCGCGGCATCCCCGTCCAGGGCCTGGCCCTCCGGGTCGGCGCGCGCCCGTCCCCCGAGTTGACCCCCCACCCCACCAGTCCTGCACGGTGAGCGCCCATGTCTCCCCCGACCCGCTTCCTCGACTCCGTCCGCCGGGCCTTCGGCGCCCGCACCGAGGCGGAGACCCCTCCGCTGCCCGCCCCCGGCGGACGCCGCCTGGCCCTGGTCTACCGCGGACCGGCGGCCCGCCCCGCCGGCTGCTCCGAGGCCGTCGCCGCACTGTTGGAGGCCGGCCCCTGGGACCTCGACGTGCGCTACACCGGCCCGTCCGAGGACGTCCCGCTGTCCCTGACGTCCCTGGCGCACGCGCACCTCTACGCGCAGCCCGGCGGCGGCTCGCTCGGCCCCGCCTACCGCCGGCTGCGCAAGCACGGTGACGAGATCCGCGCCTACGTCCGGGGCGGCGGCCGCTACCTCGGCTTCTGCCTGGGCGGCTACCTGGCCGGCGACGACCCCGGCTTCGACCTGCTGCCCGGCGACACCGACCAGTACATCGTCACGCCCGGCGCGACCGTCACCCACGACGGCGACACCGTCGTGGAGACCCGGTGGCGCGGTCTGCCCCGCACCGTCTACTTCCAGGACGGCCCGCACTTCCTCCTCGACCCGGGAGCCACCGCCACCGTCCTGGCCACCTACCCCAACGGCACCGTGGCCGCCGTCGTCACCCCCTGCGGCGCCGGCAAGATCGCCGTCGTCGGCCCCCACCCCGAGGCCACCGACGACTGGTTCCTCGACGAGGGCCTCCCGGTGCACCGCACCCACGACCTGGCGGTGGACCTGGTGGACGAACTGCTCGCGGACTGACCGGCCGACCGAACGCCCTTGATCTGAAGCCGAGTCGAGATCCCAGGAGGCCGCGAACGACGCCGGGCGGGACCGTCGGATGACGGCCCCGCCCGGGTGCGGAGGATGGGGTGCGGCGGCTACTTCTTCGTCAGCCAGGGTTTCCACACGTCGGGGTGTTCGTCCACCCACTTCTTGGCCGCCTCGTCGGCCGGGAGGCCGTTGGAGGCGATCATTTCGGAGACCTCGTTCTGGTCCTTCTTGTCCCAGTGGAAGTTCTTCAGGAACCGCGCCGCGGAGCTGCCGCTCTTGGCGAAGTCGGTGTTGAAGTACTTCTGGAGCGGGGTGGTGGGGTACGCGCAGTCGATGGACTGCGGGTCCTTGGCCCCCTTCGCCGCGCAGGCGTCGCTGTACGGAGGGAGCTTGACCTCCACCATCGGCACCTGGTTGAAGAGCCACTGCGGTTCGTACCAGTAGGTGAGGAACGGCTTCTTCTGCTTGGCGAACTGCTGGATCTGGGTGATCTGGGCGGCCTCGGAGCCGGCGAAGACGACCTGGTAGTTCAGGCCGAGGTTCTTCACCAGCGCCTTGTCGTTGGTGACGTAGGACGGCGAACCGTCCATCAACTGGCCCTTGTCGCCGCTCTCCGAGGTGCGGAGCTGCTTGGCGTACTTGTTGAGGTTCTTCCAGTCGGTGACGTCGGGGTGCGCGTCCGCCCAGTACTTCGGGACCCACCAGCCGATGTGGCCGGTGACGCCGTTGCCGCCGCCGGCGGTGATGGTCTTCTTGTCCTGGACGTAGCGCTTCTCCTGGTCGGGGTGGCCCCAGTCCTCCAGGATGGCGTCGACCCGGCCCTGGCTGAGCGCGTCCCAGGCGGGGATCTCGTCGACCTGGACGGTGTCGACGTGGTAGCCCAGCTCGTGTTCGAGCAGGTACTTCGCCACCGCGACGTTGGCCTGGGCGCCGACCCAGGTCTGCACGGACAGGGTCACCGACTTGGATCCCTTGGCCGCGGCGAACGGGGACGCCTGCTTGGTCATGTCGGCCTTGCCGCAGGCGGACAGGGACACCAGCAGGGCCCCGGTCGCGGCCGTGGCGGCCAGCGCCCTGGTCAGCGCCCGGGCGCGTGTCGGAGTGCGGGACATGGTCAGGCTCCCTTCCCGGTCGTGCGCCGTTCCGTGGGCTGGGTGACCCGGTCGAGCATCAGGCCCAGGCACACGATGGCGACGCCGGCGACCAGGCCGATGGCGAGGTCGCCGGTGGCCAGGCCGGTGACCACGTCGTAGCCGAGGGCCCCGCCGCCGACCAGACCGCCGATGATGACGACGGCCAGCACCAGGACCACGCCCTGGTTGACGGCCAGCAGCAACGCCGGCCGGGCGAGCGGCAGTTGGACCTGGCGGAGGGTCTGCCAGCGGGTGGCGCCGAGCGAGCGGGCGGACTCCATGGCGCCGGGGTCCACCTGGCGCAGGCCCTGGGTGGTGATGCGGATGACCGCCGGCAGGGCGTAGACGACCGCCGCGGCGGCGGCCGGCGCGCGACCCACCGCGAACAGCGCCACGACCGGGATCAGGTAGACGAACTGCGGCATGGTCTGCATGACGTCCAGGACCGGGCGCAGCACCGCCTCGAAGCGCTTGCTGCCGGCCGCGAGGATGCCGACGCCGACGCCCAGCACCAGGGTGACGACCAGGGCGGCCAGCACCTGCGAGAGGGTGTCCATGGACGGCTTCCACACGCCCAGCACGCCGATGGCGGCCATGGCCAGCACGGCGGTGAGCGCGGTGCGCCAGGTGCCGATGAGCCAGGCGAGGGCGGCGACGACGAGCAGCACGCCGTACCAGGGCAGGGCGGTCAGGCCGTCCCGCAGCGGGTTGAGGACCCAGTTGGTGAAGTGCGCGGCCCAGTCGGCGGTGCCGCCGACGACCGGGACGCCGGAGTAGAGGTGGTTGACCATCCACTCCTTGACGTCGTTGACCGGCCGGGCGATGGCGAACGTGGCGCCGGCCGGCCAGATGGTGGAGCCGGCCAGGCGGCCGACGAGCGCGACCACCGCGGTGATCGCGGCGATGCCGACCCAGGCGGGCCAGCCGCGCAGCAGCCGGGGGCCGGCGGCGGACGGGGCCGCGCCCAGCTTCTCGCCGGCCGCGGCGGTGGTGCGGTCCATGACGATGGCCAGCAGCACGATCGGGATGGCGGCGGCCAGCGCGGAGCCGACGTCGACCGAGGCGAGCGCCTGGTAGACGCGGTCGCCGAGGCCGGCGGCGCCGATCATCGAGGCGATCACGGCCATGGACAACGCCATCATGATCGTCTGGTTGACGCCGAGCAGCAGCTCCTTGCGGGCCAGCGGCAGGCGCGCGGTGAGCAGCCGCTGGCGTCCGGTGGCGCCGAGCGAGGAGACCGCCTCCAGCACGCCGGCGTCCGCGCCGCGCAGGCCGAGCGCGGTGAGCCGGGCCATCGGCGGCGCCGCGTAGATCACGGTGGCCAGCAGCGCGGCGGGCACGCCGATGCCGAAGACCAGCACGACCGGCAGGAGGTAGGCGAAGGCCGGGAGCACCTGCATGGTGTCGAGGACCGGGCGCAGGAGCTTGAAGAGCCGGGGGGACAGGCCGGCGGCGAGGCCGAGCAGCGCGCCGACGACGACCGAGGCGAGCACCGCCACGATCATCAGGGCCAGCGTCTGCATGGTCGGGACCCACATCCCCAGGGCCCCGCTGACCAGGAAGGACACCAGCGCGACGGCGGCGATCCGCAGGCCGGCGACGCGCCAGGCCAGCAGCGTCACACCGGCCGTCACACCGGTCCAGCCGAGGGCGAGCAGCAGCAGGTAGACGCCGCGGACGGAGAGCACCACGGCGTTGCTGAGGTGGCCCAGGACGTAGACGAACAGCCAGTTGCTGTCGCGGTTGTCGATGATCCAGTTGCTGGCGTGGTCGAGCGGTCCGGAGAGGTCCACGGTCAGCGCGGTGGGCCAGGCGCCGCCGGGCCAGGCGGCCGCGGCGAGCGGGACGAGCACGGCCGCGGCGACGGCGAGCAGCAGGAGCTTGGCGAGGCCGCGGCGGCGCAACAGGCCCTGGAGGGGGCCGGGCTTGCCGGCGCCGAGGACGCCGGGAGTGGTGGGGGGTGCGGCGGTGCTCATGCGCGGCCCCGCTTCACGGTGCCGGCCGCCACGTTCAGCGCGGCGGCCCGCTGGGCCTGGCGCCACTGGCGCAGGAGGGCGGCGCGCAGGCGGGCCCGGGGG
>LIQL01000572.1 GCA_001418405.1 Streptomyces diastatochromogenes
CGAATCTCCTCCACCAGCACGCCGACCCCGAACGGGAGGCGGCGCTGGTCGACCTGTACCTGCGGCTCGGCGTGCGCACCGTGGAGGCGTCCGGCTTCCTCCAGATCACCCCGGCCCTGGTGAAGTACCGCTTCAAGGGCGGCCGGGTCCTGGCGAAGGCGTCCCGCGCCGACACCGCCCGCGCCTTCCTCTCCCCGCCGCCGCGCGCCGTGGTGGACCGGCTGCTGGAGCGCCGGGAGATCACCGAGGCCGAGATCGCCCGCTACGGCGACCTGCCGGTCGCCGACGACCTGTGCGTGGAGGCGGACGGCTGGCACCAGGCGACCGGCGACCTGACCACCCTGCTGCCGACCGTCCTGCGGCTGCGCGACGAACTGGCCACCGCCGGCCCCCGGGTCCACGTGGGCGCGGCCGGCGGCATCGGCACCCCGGAGGCCGCCGCCTCGGCGTTCCTGCTGGGCGCGGAGTTCCTGCTCACCGGCTCCGTCAACCAGTGCACCGTGCAGGCCGCCACCAGCGAAGCCGTCAAGCAGATGCTCCAGGACGCCGAGGTCCACGACGTGGACGCCGCCCCGTGGGGCGAGGAGTTCGAGCTCGGCGGGCGGGTCCGCACCCTCAAGCGCGGGGTGTTCCAGCCCGCCCGCGCCGCCAAGCTCCACGAACTGTGGCGCCGGCACGCCGCGTTCGAGGAGGTGGACGCCGCCACCCGCGACCAGGTGGAGCACAAGTACCTGCGCCGCCCGTTCGCCGAGGTCTGGGCCGAACTCGCCGCGGACCACGGTGCCACCGCCGCGCCCGTGCAGCACACCGGCAAGCAGCGGATGGCGCGGGTCTTCCGCTGGTACCTGGACCGCTGCCTGGACTTCGCGGCCCAGGGCGACCCCGACCGCCGCGTCGACTACGCCGTGTACTGCGGGCCCGCCCTGGGGGCGTTCAACGCCTGGGTGCGCGGCACCGACCTGGAGGACTGGCGCGGCCGCCACGTGGACGTGGTCGCCGACCGGCTCATGACGTCCGCCGCCCAACTCCTGCGGGACCGCTTCGCCACCCTGGTGGGCCAGGGCGACTGACCGCGGTACGACGGCGGCCCGCCGGACCCCCGAAGGGTCCGGCGGGCCGCCGGGCGCGCGCCGCCGTGCCGGTGCTCAGCGGGCGGTGAGCGCCGCCCACACCGGCTTGTCGGGCCGCAGGTTGCCGGTCTGCTGGTAGGAGATCGACTCCTCCAGCGACTCGATGCGGAACTTCCGCACCACCGCCTCCAGCAGCACGGTGGCGGCCAGCAGCGCGAAGTGCTCGCCGATGCAGACGTGCGGACCGCCCCCGAACGGCAGGTAGGCGTAGCGGGGCCGGTCGTGCTCGCCGACGAAGCGGTGCGGGTCGAACCGCTCCGGATCGGGCCAGAACTCCGGGTGGCGGTGGGTCACCCAGGGCGAGAGGAACACCGCGGTCCCCGCCGGCACCCGGTACCCGCCGAGCACGATGTCGGCGGTGGCCAGGTGCTCGGTCATGTAGACCGGCGGGTAGAGCCGCATCGACTCCAGCAGGCTCGCCCGCGCCAGCGACTCGCGCTGCTGCGCGAACTCCGCCGGCGTGCCGCCCCCGCGGGTGTACTCCAGCGCCTCGTCGGCCACCGCCTGCTGCACCTCGGCGTGGCGCCCCAGCAGGTGCAGCGCGAAGGTCAGCGCGGTCGCGGTGGTCTCGTGGCCGGCCATCATCATCAGCAGCGTCTGGTCCCGGATCTCGGCGTCCGAGAGCCCCGCGCCGGTCTCCGGGTCCCGCGCGGTGCGCAGCCGGGTGACGATGTCGTCCCGCTCGGCCCCGCCGGCCTCCGCGTCGCTGCGCGCCAGGATCCGGTCGATCAGGGCGTACAGCTGGGCCTTGGTGCGCAGGAACGCGCGGTTGCGCGGCGTCGGCAGGGCCAGCGGCGGCTTGAGGAGCTGGGTGGTCCGGCCGATGATCAGCTCGTTGGTGAGCGGGATCAGCTTGTGCAGCTCCGGCGCGGTGTAGTCGATGTCGCCGCTGAACAGCGCCCGGCCCACCACCCGCAGCGAGTAGCGCAGCATCAGCCGGTGCAGGTCCACGCGGTCGGCGGTGGTCCCGGCCGGTACGTCCTCGGCGACGATCCGGGCCGCCTCGGCCGCCATCAGGTCGGTGTACTGCGCGACCCGCTTGGGCGTGAACAGCGGTTGGAGCGTGCGGCGCTGGCGGCGCCACTCCGCGCCGTCGGTGGTCATCAGGTTGCGCCCGATCATGTCGTCCAGCACCTGGGTGCTGGACGGGCCGCGGCCGATGGTCCGCTCGGTCTCGGTGAGGACCTGCCGGGCCGCGTCGGGGTGGTACGCCGCCACGACGACCTTCCCCAGCGGGCCCTTGCGCGGACCGAAGGGGAAGGCGACCAGGTCACCGTGGTCGCGGTGGGCGCGCGCCAGCACCGCGATGGGGTCGCGCAGGAACTCGGGGGCGACGCCCGCGACGCCACTGCCCTGCGGGCCGGGGACGTCGGCGAACGCCGCGATCTGCTCAGTGGTGGTCATCGGTTCTCCGTCCGTTCGTCCGCGCCGGCCGGCTCAACGGCGGGTGAAGGTGGTGCGGACATCGCGGTCCGGACGGATGCTGTTGAGGACCTTCATCGAGATCTGCTCGTCGTGCGAGGTGATCTGGTACTTGCGCAGCAGCGCCTCCATCAGGATGGAGGAGGCCAGCAGCGCGAAGTGCTCGCCGATGCACACCCGCGGACCGCCGCCGAAGGGGAAGTACGCGTAGCGCGGTCGGTCGGCCTGCTTCCCGACGAAGCGGTCCGGGTCGAACCGCTCGGGGTCCGGCCAGAACTCCGGGTGGCGGTGCGTCACCCACGGCACCAGGAAGACCGAGGTGCCCTTCGGGACGTGGTAGCCGTTCAGCTCCAGGTCCTCGTTGGCCACCCGCTCGGTCATGTGCACCGAAGGGAACAGCCGCAGGCCCTCGTTGAGCGCCGCCCGGCCCAGCGTGTCGCGGTTCTGCGCGTACTCGGCCCCGGTGCCGCCCGCCGCGTGGTGCGCGTCGATCTCCGCGGCGATCGCCTTCTGGACGTCGCCGTGCCGCCCGATCTGGTGCAGGCCGAACGTCAGCCCCATGGCGGTGGTCTCGTGACCGGCCATGAACAGCAGCAGCGCCTCGTTGCGGACCTCCTGCTCGGTCAGCGGCTCGTCGCTCTCGGGGTCCCGCGCCTCGCGCAGCCGGGAGACGATGTTGTCCTCGGACGACGCGGCGTCGCCGCTGCCGCTGCGCTCGATGACCCGCTGGATGAGGTCGTACAGGGAGTCCCGGGTGCGCACGAACATGCGGTTCGTCGGCGACGGGAACTTCAGCGGGAGCTTGGGGATCTGGGTGGTCCGGGCCATGATCCCGCGGTTGGCGTCGGGGATCAGCGCGTGCAGTTCGGCCTCCGCGTCGTCGAGGTCGCCGCCGAACAGCGCCCGGCCCACGACCCGCAGCGAGTAGCGCATCATCGCCTGGTGCAGGTCGATCTCGGTGCCCTCGAACTGCTCGTGCTCGGCGATGATGCGCTCCGCCTCGGCGGCCATCAGCTCGGTGTACCGCGCGACGCGCTTGGGCGTGAACAGCGGCTGGAGGATGTGCCGACGGCGGCGCCAGTACGGGCCCTCGGTCGTCATCAGCCCGCGGCCGACCAGCTCGTAGGTGGCACGGAAGCCGTCGGTGTCCCGGCCGAAGGTCCGCTCGGTGTCCATCAGCAACTGGTGGACCAGGTCGGGGTGGTAGACGGCGAGGATGGTCTTGCCCAGCGGACCCTTGCGGGGGCCGAAGCGGTAGGCGACCAGATCGCCGTGCTCCTGGAAACCCCTCGTCAGGAAACCGAGGGGATCGGCGTTGAAATCCGGGAGCAGCCCCGCCAGGGCGTGCCCTTTCGGTCCAGGGATGTCATGGAACGGACGTAGTTGAGCCGTGGTGGACATGCTTTCCTCTCCCCGTGCCCGACACGCTAGGCGAGGTGACCGTCTTCGTGACGGTGGCTCCTCGGCAGTCGGAACCGCAGCGATCGACAGCCAAAATTCGCGGAACGAACTTGCCGGGTCCGGTTAAAAGGTCGCTTTCCGTCCGGCAGTTGACTCAGATGTGCTGCAAAGATCCTATACATCGCGGAGAGTTGACGGAAGGGCGATGCGGAATGCCGACGGCGGTTCACCGGATGGTTCACGAAATCCCTGGCGTATCTTCCGGTCCGCCGCTTAAGGTGACCGCCATGCGCGCTGTGCAGATCAAGAATTTCGGTGGACCGGAAGTTCTGGAGCTCGCCGAAGTGGCCGACCCGTTACCGGCGCCGGGCGAAGTGCTCGTCGAGGTCTCGCTGGCCGGGGTCAACTACCGCGACACGCACCTCTCCGAGGTCGGCGCCCTGCCGGGCGACCTCCTGCCGCTGATCCCCGGCATGGAGGTCGTGGGCCGCACCCCCGACGGCACGCGCGTCGCCGCGGTCGTGCCGCGCGGCGGATACGCCGAACGCGTCGCCGTCCCCGCCCAGTTGGCCGTCCCGGTCCCCGACGCCGTCGACGACTTCTCCGCCCTCGCCCTCCTGGTGCAGGGCACCACGGCCTGGCTGCTGCTCCACGAGAGCGCCCGGATGCGCGCGGGGGACTCCGTCCTGGTGCACGCCGCCGCCGGGGGAGTGGGCAGCCTGGCCGTCCAACTGGCCCGGACCGCCGGCGCCGGACGGGTGATCGCCGCCGCCGGCTCGCCCGAGAAGCGCGCCCTCGCCCTGGACCTGGGGGCCGACGAGGCCATCGACTCCCACGACCCCGACCTGGCGGCCGCCGCGCGCCGCGCCAACGGCGGCCGGGGCCTGGACGTCGTCCTGGAGATGACCGGCGGCCCGGTAACCGCGCAGAGCCTCGCCGCCCTCGCCCCGCTGGGCCGGCTGGTCTTCTACGGCATGGCGTCGCGGACCGCCCCCGCCCCCGTCGAGCTGCCCGCCCTGATGGAGACCTCCACCACGGTCTGCGGGCTGATGCTCGAACACGCCATGACCCGCCCCGGACTCCTGGAACGCGCCATGGACGCGCTGTTCGAGCAGGTGGCGGACGGCCGGCTGCGGGTGGTGTGCGGTGCGGTCCGCGGCCTGTCCGAGGTCCGCGGCCTGCACGAGGACCTCGCCGCCCGCCGCACGGTCGGCAAGCTCGCCCTGGACCCCGGCCGGTGACCGCCACCCCCGTCACCGGCCCCGGCCGGGCCGTCGGTACCGCTGACGCCCGTGGTGCCGTTGACGTCACCGACGCCGGCATCGCCCGGGTCCGGCCGGGCGAGTGCCACGTCTGGTTCGCCGAGGCCAGCGCCGACCTCGGCCTGCTGA
This sequence comes from Streptomyces diastatochromogenes, assembly GCA_001418405.1. Taxonomy (GTDB): domain Bacteria; phylum Actinomycetota; class Actinomycetes; order Streptomycetales; family Streptomycetaceae; genus Streptomyces; species Streptomyces albulus_C. The sequence goes on from LIQL01000572.1 coordinate 5,345, forward strand.
GCCTGCTGGACGCCACCGAACGCGACCGCTACCGCCAGTTCCTGCGCGAGCAGCCGCGCGCCCTGTACCTGACGGCGCACGCCCTGGCCCGCAAGGTCATCGCGGCCCAATACGGCGTGCGGCCGGCCGCGTTGCGGTTCGCCGCCGTCTGCAAGCACTGCACCGGCGCGCACGGCAAACCCCGCCTGGTCGACCCGCCGTTCCCGTTGGAGCTCTCCCTCTCGCACTCCGACGAGCGGGTCGCCGTCGCCCTCACCCTCGGCGCCGACGTCGGCGTGGACCTCGAACGCGTCGGCCACCACCGCGAGGACCTGCCCCGCACCGTGCTGTCCGCCGCCGAACGGCGCACCCTTCAGTCCGTCCCCGAGGGGGCCCGGGACGCCGCGTTCATCCGCTACTGGTGCCGCAAGGAAGCCGTCCTCAAGGCCACCGGCGACGGACTGCTGGTCAACCCGGCGGCACTGACCGTGAGCCCGCCCGACGCCCCGGCGCAGCTGCTCGCCTGGGACGACCGCACCGGACCGGCGCGCCCGGTCCACCTGACGGACCTCGACCCCGGCCCGGGATACCGCGCCGCGGTGGCCGTCCTCGACCACGCCCCGCGCGTCGTGGCACACCGCATGGACGACGTGCTGGGCCCGCCGGCCTGACCCGGCGCACCCCGACCACCCACCGCCCGCGCCCGTCCCACCCGACCGGCCCGCGCGGCCCGACCAAGGAGGCAAGCCCGTGTACCGGGTCATCCAGTGGTACTCCGGAACCATCGCCAAGAAGCAGATCAAGCTGCTGGCCGAGCACCCCGACTACGAACTCGTCGCCGTGGTCACCCAGTCGCCGGAGAAGGACGGCGTGGACGCCGGCGAGATCGCCGGCATCGGCCCCATCGGGGTGCGCGCCACCACCGACGTGGCGGCGGCCCTGGCCCTGGACGCCGACTGCGTCCTGCTCAACCCGCCCTTCTGGGACGGCGACCTGGCCGCCCGCATCCTGCGCTCCGGCAAGAACCTCATCACCCCCAGCGGCGGCTTCGACCTGCGCGGCACGCTCTTCCACGCGGAGCTCTCCGCGGCCTGCGCCGAGGGCGGCACCACCCTCACCGGCGGCGGCAACATGCCCGGCCTGCTCAACGACGTCATGCCGCTGGTCCTCTCCGGCTACACCACCAACGTCCGCCGGGTGTGGACCCGGGAGCGCAACTTCCACCGCGACTACGCCGCCGCGGACGTCCTGCAACTCCTGGGCTTCGGCGCCCCCTTGGAGGAGTGCGGCCCGGACAGCCAGCGCGCCCAGATGCTCGGCATGGCCTTCCACTGGTACGAGGGCCAGGCCGCGCACCTGGTCACCGACGCCCTCGGCCTGAAGCTGGACGAGCTGCGCACCACCGCGTGGGAGATCCTGCCCGCGCCCCACGAGATCCACCTGCCCGCCAGCGGCCTGACGATCCCCAAGGGCACCGCCGCCGGCATGCGCTACGAGTTCACCGGTTTCGTCGCCGGCGAGCCCTGGCACACCACCGTCGTGGAGCACGTCGCCGAACTGGGCCTGGGCGAGGGCTGGCAGCAGTCCGCGGACGACCCGGAGTTCAGCATCCGGATCGACGGCGACCCGGACCTGCGGGTGGACTTCGCCCACCTCGGCGTGGACGGGCTGATCCAGCTCAACGCCGCCCGGATCGTCAACCTCATCGCCCCGGTGTGCGCGGCCGAACCCGGCTGCCGCACGATCCTGGAACTCCCCTTCGTCACCGCCAACGCCGCCGTGGTCCCCACCGCGGCCGACTGACCGACCGCCGTGCCGACGGGGTGCGGCGGGACCCGCCCGCCGCACCCCGCTCAGTCGCCGGTCACTCCCAACTCCCTTGCCAGCACCGCCGCCTGGAGTCGACTGCGCAGCTCCAACTTGGCCAGCAGCCGGCTGACGTGGGTCTTCACGGTGGCCTCCGCCATCGCCAACCGCACCGCGACGTCCGCGTTCGACAACCCCTCGCCCAGACAACCCAGCACCTCCCGCTCCCGCGGGGTGAGCGCCTCCAGCACCGCCGGATCCGCGGCCGGCCGGGCGCCCGCGGCCCGGCCGGCCGCCCCGGGCCGGGCGAACTCGGCGATCAGCCGCCGGGTCACCGCCGGCGCGATCACCCCCTCGCCGGCCGCCACCGTGCGCACCGCCGTCAGCAGCGTCGCCGCGTCGCTGTCCTTGAGCAGGAAGCCCGCGGCGCCCGCGCGCAGCGCGCCGAACACGTAGGCGTCCAGGTCGAAGGTGGTCAGCACCAGGACGTCGGCCAGCTGCTCGGCGGTGATCCGGCCGGTGGCCGCGACCCCGTCCAACCGGGGCATCTGGACGTCCATGAGCACCACGTCGGGCCGCAGGGCGTGCGCCAGCCGGACCGCCTCCTCGCCGTCCACCGCCTCCCCGACGACCTCGATGTCGGGCGCGGACCCCAGGATCAGGACCAGCCCGGCCCGTACGGCGGACTGGTCCTCGGCGACCAGGACCCGGATCGGCTGCGCCGCGGCGCCTGTCATCGTCGTCCTTCCTCTCCGGCGGCGGGCAGCGCGGCCCGCACCAGCCAGACCGTTTCGTCCGGCCCGTCCGTCGGGCCGGCGTCGAACTCCCCGCCCAGCAGGGCGATCCGCTCCCGCATGCCGACCAGTCCGGCCCCGGACCCGGGGGCGCGGGGGCCCGGCCGGTCGGCGCGCGGACTGCGGACGGTGACGGTGAGCGGCCCGGCGGGGCCGTCGTGGGCGATCCGCACCCGGACCTCGCCGGGCGCGGCGTGCTTGAGCGCGTTGGTCAGCGACTCCTGGACGATCCGGTACGCGGCCAGCTCCACCGGCGCCGGCACGGGCGCGTCGCCCGGGCCGGCCGGCCGCCGCGCGTCGTCCAGGACGAACGTCAGGCCGCTGGTGGCGCCGTTGGCCCGGGCCTGGTCGACCAGGGCCTGGAGGCCGCCGAGGGTGGGGGTGGCGGCCGGTTCCGCACCGTCGGTCCGCGCGTCCCGCAACAGTCCGATGAGCCGGCGCATCTCGGCCAGCCCCTGGACGCTGTTCTCGCGGATCACGCCGAGCGCCGTCCGGGTCGCGTCCGGGTCGTCGAGGGTCTGGGCGGCGGTGGCGTGGATGGCGATCGCGGACAGGTGGTTGGCGACCAGGTCGTGCAGTTCCCGGGCCATCCGGGCGCGTTCGCCGGCCACCGCCTGGGTGCGGTCCATCTCGGCCAGCAGCGCCGTCTGTTCGGCCCGCAGCCGGGCGGCGTCGGCGGCGTCCCGGTGGTTGCGGAGCATCAGCCCGGTCCAGGCCGGCACCACGGTGACCAGCGCGATCCCGATGGCGAGCAGCACCACCTGCGGATTCGGCCAGAGCGCCGCCGTGACGAGGGTGGCCAGCACCGTCAGCAGCTCCGTGGCCCGCGGGATCCACCGGGCGGCGCCCGGCGGCCCGTACAGCACCGCGGCGTAGACCACGTCGGTGAACATCAGGACGGTGGCGACCAGGGTGCCGGTGGTGACGTCCAGCGCCAGCGCCGGCACCGCCAGGGCCAGCGCGGCCATCGGGGCGACCCGGCGCAGGAGTTCGGCCCCAGCCATCGCCGCGAGCGCGAGCAGCGTCACCGAGGAGGGCAGTCCGAAGAGCGGCGGTCCGCCGTGCAGGCGCAGCAGCCACAGCAGCACCCCGGTGGCCAGCCCGCCGCCCGCGAGCAGCACGTCGTGGTGGTGCGGCCGGCGGGACGCGGCGGGGGCTCGGGCGATCACCCCTCCATCCAACACGGCCCCGGCGCCGTCCACCGCCACCGGGCGGACGGCCTCGGCCACGGCGACTACATCGAAAGGTGCAGCACCGGATCGTCGCCGCCGACGACGTCGCGGCCCCCGACGGCTGGGAGTCTGAGGAGGACCGCCCCGCCCGGTGGGAGCCCGGGAACCGCCCGGGGCGCGGAGCGGCGGGAAAGGAGGGGCGCCGTGGTCGTCACACTGATCATCGCCTGCGAAGTGGGCTTCTGGGTGCTGCTCGTCGTCGGCCTGGCACTGCGCTACCTGGCGCGGATGCCGAGGACCGGGGCGGCCGTGCTGCTGCTGGAGCCGCTGCTGGAACTGGCGCTGCTGATCGTCACGGCGATCGACCTGAAGAACGGGGCCGCCGCGGACTGGAAACACGGCCTGGCCGCCGTCTACATCGGCTACACCGTCGCCTACGGGCACACCACCCTCACCTGGGCCGACCGGCTCGTCGCGCACCGCTTCGCCGGCGGCCCGCCGCCGGTCAAGCGGTACGGCATGGACCGCTTCCGGCACGAGGCCAGGCTGTGGCTGCGCACCGTGCTGATGGCCGCGGTGGCGGCCGCCCTGCTCCAGTGCGCCGTCTGGTACGTCGGCGGCGACGGGGACGTCACCTCGCTGCGGGAGTGGCAGGGCATGACCGTGCGCCTCGTGGTGATCCACGGTGTGATCGCGCTGACGTACCTCATCTGGCAGAAGAAGGCCCCCGAGGACCGGGCCGTGCCGCAGGAGGCGCCGACCCGGCCCCGGCAGAAGACCCTGGGCTAGGGCAGGTCGGGACGGCGGGTCAACGCTCCCCGCCCGGCACCCACAGCACGTCCCCGACCTCCTTGTTCGCCGTCCGCGCGAGGATGAACAGGAGGTCGGAGAGGCGGTTGAGGTAGGTGGCGGTCAGCGGGTTCATGGTGTCGCCGTGCTCCTCCATGGCCGCCCAGGTGGCGCGCTCGGCCCGACGGACGACCGTGCACGCCTGGTGGAGCAGGGCGGCCCCGGGGGTGCCGCCCGGCAGGATGAAACTGCGGAGCTTCTCCAGCTCCGCCAGGAAGCGGTCGCAGTCCGCCTCCAGCTTGTCGACGTAGGACTGCTCGACGCGCAGCGGCGGGAACTTGGGGTCCTCGACGACCGGGGTCGACAGGTCGGCACCGACGTCGAAGAGGTCGTTCTGCACCCGCAGCAGCACCGCGGCGACCTCTTCCGGCAGCGCACCGAGCGCCAGCGCCACGCCGATCGCCGCGTTGGCCTCGTTGGCGTCCGCGTACGCCGCGATCCGGGAGTCGGTCTTGGCGGTCCGGCTCATGTCGCCGAGCGCGGTGGTGCCCTTGTCTCCGGTACGGGTGTAGATGCGGGTCAGATTCACCATACGGCTGAGCCTACGCCGCGGTCCGGCGGAAGGCCCGGGCGCACGGGATCGCCGCCGGCGCCGCGGCCCGACCGTCCGCGGCCGGTCCGTCCACGCTCCGCACGCGCGGCACGGGGCGCCGGGCGTGCGGCCCCCAACTACGCCGTGCGGCCGGCCGCCTGACGGTCCCCCGGGCACCGTGCGGGGCCCACGGTGTGATGTCCGTCATTCGAGACGTGACGCGCATCTCTTCACCGCCAATCGATCGCCGGTGACCGCTAACGTCACTCAGGACCGCCAAATGCACAGGGTGTGAGGGGACAGCAGTGGCAAAGAAGCTTGCCGTCATCGGCGCCGGACTGATGGGTTCCGGCATCGCGCAGGTCTCGGCCCAGGCGGGCTGGGACGTGGTCCTCCGCGATGTGACGGACGAGGCGCTGGCCCGCGGCAAGGGCGGCATCGCCTCCTCCTTCGAGAAGTTCGTCGCGAAGGGCAAGCTGGCGGCCGCCGCCGCCGAGGAGGCGCTCGGCCGGATCACCACCACCACCGACCTGGACGCCGTCGCCGACGCGGATATCGTCGTCGAGGCCGTCTTCGAGAAGATCGAGGTCAAGCGCGAGATCTTCCAGGCGCTGGACAAGCTCGCCAAGGACGACGCGGTGCTGGCCTCCAACACCTCGGCGATCCCGATCACCAAGATCGCGGCGGCCACCTCCCGGCCCGAGCGGGTGGTGGGCACGCACTTCTTCTCGCCGGTGCCGATGATGCAGCTCTGCGAGCTGGTGCGCGGCTACAAGACCAGCGACGAAACCCTCGCCACCGCGCGGGAGTTCGCCGAGTCGGTCGGCAAGACCTGCGTCGTGGTCAACCGCGACGTGGCCGGCTTCGTCACCACCCGGCTGATCTCGGCACTGGTCGTCGAGGCCGCCAAGCTCTACGAGTCCGGGGTCGCCAGCGCCGAGGACATCGACGTCGCCTGCAAGCTCGGCTTCGGCCACGCCATGGGGCCGCTGGCCACCGCCGACCTGACCGGCGTCGACATCCTGCTGCACGCCACCGAGAACATCTACACCGAGTCCCAGGACGAGAAGTTCGCCCCGCCGGAGATCATGCGTCGCATGGTGGACGCCGGTGATATCGGCCGCAAGAGCGGGCAGGGGTTCTACGCACACTGACGCTGCGTCAGTCTGTACTCCGGCGGGGTCACCCCGCAGGGTGATTTCGGTATCGGTTCGCTTACAGACGGCAACTTCGCCGCATGAGAGGCAGTCAGATCGGTAGACGACAATGCACCACAACCCATGACATCGGGGAGCGCATATGCACATCAGGGGCGACCACGCCGAGCTGGTCGTCGGGGGCCGCCTCGACGTCCGCAGCGCGGCGGACGCCCGGACGGTCCTGCACGCCGCGGTGGACTCCGGTCGCGGTGACCTGGTGCTGGACCTGACCGAACTGGATTCGTGGGACGCCACCGGGCTCGGCGTGATCATGGGCGCGCACCGCCGGGCCGGCCGCAACAACCGGAGGTTGGTCCTGCGCGGAGTGCCGCCGCAGATGCAGCGGCTCCTGGTCGCCACCCGGCTCCACCGCATCCTCGCGATCGAGGGCGGGATCGAAGCGGAATCGCTTCCCCGGGTGTGAGGCGGGGCGCGGCCACCACCCGCGCCCCGCCTCGCCACGGCCGGATCGGGCAAAATGCTGCAAACCGTACACATCACCTGATCTGGTGTGGTTTCCGTCAAGGTGCCACCCCGCCCGTGCCCCGCGCCGGGGACCGGTCTATGGTTCGGTTGCCCGCCGTGTGCCATCATCCGCGGCGGGGCACCGGACCAGACGCGACGGCTGAGGAGATCCGCCGGAGCCGGGGGAGTGCGGACGGCCGGAAGCACCGACGGCACGCACATCTGGGAGCTTGCAGCATGGACCCGAACACCACCCCGGGGCCCGAGGAACACGGCCAGCAGGACGGTCCGGCCGGCCCGCCGCCGCCCGAGGCCACCGGCCGCCGGATCCGCCCTGGCGGCCGGTGGCC
>LIQL01000573.1 GCA_001418405.1 Streptomyces diastatochromogenes
GCCCTGACCACCGCCCTGGCCCTGGCCGCCGGGATCGGGGCGCGGGACGGGCCTGCGGGCTCTTCGGCCGGTGCCTGGGCGGGCCGGAAGAGCAGCGCGGTCCACTGGAGGTAGTAGTAGAGCGCGATGACCACGTTCACGGCCATGACGACGGCGAGCCAGCCCAGTCCGGCGTCGACCGCGGCCGAGAAGACCGTCACCTTGGCGAACAGGCCGATGATGCCCGGCGGCAGGCCCGCCAGGCACAGCAGGAAGAAGCCGAGGGCGAGCGCCACCAGGGGGCGGCGGTGGTACAGGCCCCGGTAGTCGACCAGGCGGTTGGCGGGGCTGGTGCGGGCCACCAGGGCGGCGACGGCGAAGGCCCCGAGGTTCACCGCGGCGTACATCAGGGCGTAGGCGACGGTGGCGCCGACGGCGTGCGCGGGGTCGCGGGCGTAGCCGGCGGCGGCGATCGGGACCAGCAGGTAGCCGGCCTGGCCGACGGAGGACCAGGCGAGCAGGCGGATCGCGCTGTGGGTGCGGGCCGGGTCCTGGCGGAGCGCGGCGACGTTGCCGACGGTCATGGTGAGCGCGGCGAGCACGGCCAGCGCCGGGCCCCAGACGTCCGCGTACGCGGGGAAGCCCTGGACGGTGACCAGGATCAGGCCGGAGAAGCCGACGGCCTTGCCGACCACGGAGAGGTACGCGGCGATCGGCAGCGGCGCGCCGACGTAGGTGTCCGGCACCCAGAAGTGGAAGGGGGCGGCGGCGGTCTTGAAGGCGAAGCCGACGAGGGTGAGCGCGACGCCGGCGCTGGCCAGGGTGGCCAGGCGGGGGTCCGGGAGGGCGGCCAGGGCGTGCGCCACCCGGGAGAGGTGCAGGCTCCCGGTGGCCGCGTAGACGAAGCTCACGCCGAGCAGCATCACGGCGGTGGCGGCGACCGAGGAGAGGAAGAACTTCAGCGCCGCCTCGGAGGAGAGCCGGTCGCCGCGGCGCAGCCCGACCAGGGCGAAGGCCGGCAGCGAGGCGACCTCCAGGGCGATGACCAGGGTGGCCAGGTCCCGGGAGGCGGGCAACAGGGCGGCGCCGGCCGCGGAGGACAGCAGCAGGAACCAGTACTCGCCCGCGGGCAGGTCGTGGTCCTTGACGGCGTCGATGGACAGCAGGGCCGTCAGGAGGGCCCCGGCCAGCACCAGGAACTGGACGATCAGCGTGAAGCGGTCGGCGACGTAGCTGCACGCCTCGGGGGTGCCGGTCAGGCAGAAGGTGCGGCGGTGGCCGTCCACGAGGGGCAGCAGCAGGAGCGCGGAGGCGGCCAGGCCGGCGGTGGCCAGCCAGCCCAACAGGGGCTTGCGGGCGGCCGGGAGGAAGAGGTCGGCGACCAGCACCACCAGGGCGACGGCCGCGGTGAGGGTGGGCGGGGCGATGGCGACCCAGTCGACGGACTGGACCAACGAGGTGACCTGACTCATCACTTACCGCCTCCGAGGAGCTGCTGGACGGCCGGGTTCGTGAGGCCGAGGAGGGCCGCGGGCCACAGTCCGGCGAGGACGGTGAGGACGACCAGGGGGCTCCAGGCCGCGTATTCGTAGCCCGCGAGGTCGGGGAGGGCGGGGGCGGTGGCCGGCCCGCCGGCGTCCGTCGGGGAGGTCGGGGCCTTGAGGGTGCCGCCCATGCAGATCCGGCGGACGACCAGCAGCAGGTAGGCGGCGGTCAGCAGGGTGCCGAGGCCGGCCAGTGCCATGAACGTCAGGAACGCGGGGCGGCTGAGGCCGGCGGCCGGGTGGAACGCGCCGAACATCGCCAGCATCTCGCCCCAGAAGCCGGCCAGTCCGGGCAGGCCCAGGGAGGCCACGGCGCCGAAGGCGAGCAGGCCGCCGAAGCGCGGCGCGCGGCCGTAGAGGGCGGCGCCGGTGGTGCCCGCCAGGGTGTCCAGGTCGGTGCTGCCCAGGCGGTCCTTGAGGCCGCCGACGAGGAAGAAGAGCAGGCCGGTGATCAGGCCGTGCGCGATGTTGGCGAACAGCGCGCCGTTGATGCCGGTGGGGGTCATGCTGGCGATGCCGAGCAGGACGAAGCCCATGTGGCCGACGGAGCTGTAGGCGATCAGCCGCTTGAGGTCTCCCTTGGCGCCGGTGCGGACCAGCGCGAGGCAGGCCAGCGAGCCGTAGACGATGCCGACGGCGGCCAGCGCGGCGAGGTACGGCGCGACGGCGTGCAGGCCGTCGGGCGTGATCGGCAGCGCGATCCGCACGAAGCCGTAGGTGCCCATCTTCAGCAGGACGCCGGCCAGCAGCACCGAGCCGACGGTGGGGGCGGCGGTGTGCGCGTCCGGCAGCCAGCTGTGCAGCGGCCACATCGGCGACTTGACGGCCAGTCCGATGCCGACGGCGAGCACCGCGACGAGCTGGACGGTGTGGCTGAGCTGGGCCTTCGGCCCGTTGTCAGTGGCCAGTGCGACCATGTCGAAGGTGCCGGACTTGAGCCCGATGAGAAGGAGGCCGAGCAGCATGACGACGGAGCCGAGCAGCGTGTAGAGGATGAACTTCCAGGCCGCCGCCTGCCGTCCGGCGCCGCCCCAGCGGGCGATGAGGAAGTACATCGGGATGAGGACCATCTCGAAGGCGAGGAAGAAGAGCATCAGGTCCAGCACGGCGAAGGTCGCCAGG
>LIQL01000574.1 GCA_001418405.1 Streptomyces diastatochromogenes
GGTGGTGCCGCCGCCGATGTCGACGACCATGCAGCCGACCGGTTCGGCCACCGGGAGGCCCGCGCCGATCGCGGCGGCCATCGGCTCTTCGATGAGGTGGACCTCGCGGGCGCCGGCGCCGCGGGCGGAGTCGATGACGGCGCGGCGTTCGACGCCGGTGATGCCGGAGGGGACGCAGATGACGACCCGGGGGCGGGCGAAGCGGCGGCTGGGCAGGGCCTTCTTCATCAGGGCGCGCAGCATCTGTTCGGCGGCTTCGAAGTCGGCGATGACGCCCTCCCGCAGGGGGCGCATCGCGGTGATCCCGGAGGGCGTGCGGCCGATGGTGCGCTTGGCCTCCGAGCCGACGGCGACCACGTCGCCTGCGGCGTTGACGGCGACCACGGACGGCTCGTTCAGCACCACGCCTTTGCCGCGGGCGTAGACGAGGGTGTTGGCGGTGCCGAGGTCGATGCCTATGTCGTACGTACCGGACGAAGTGCTGGCGGCCATGGGGAGTTCGTTTGCTCTCTCTCGGGAGGACATTGCGCCGCAGAGAGCGCCATTGGCCTACCAATGACGCTAATTACGGGCAATTATCTAGACTACTGGGGGTGCTGAATGGTTCCTGCGGGGGCGGTCTGCGGGGTAAAGAGGCGGCAAGGAGCAGGGGCGGAGGGCTGAGGTCAGGGGTCGGGCGGGAGCGCCTCGGCGAGGTCGTCGAGGGCGTCCAGGAGGAGTTCGCAGGCGCGGACGGCGACGCCGGTGTGCTCGCCCTCGGCGTTCCACTGGGCCCAAGTCCCGTGCGGTGCGCTCCAGTCGAGGGGGGTGCCGTCGCGGATGGCGCGGTCCGCGCGGTCCAGGGCGGGCCCGAGGGCCGCGGCGAACGCGGCGGCGCCGGGCGAGGGCGCGGCGTTCGGGTCGGGCGGATGGGCCTCGACGATCATGGTGACCCGGCCCATGGTGGCCAGCGCGGCGCTGGCGGCGTGGGCCGCGGGGAGCGAGAGGCCGCGGTGCCGGACCGGCTCCTTCTCGGCTCGGGCCTCGCTCGCTTCCCAGGCGGCGCGGGCCGCGCGGGCGTCCAGCAGGGCCTCGCGGACCTGCCGGGGGCGGCGTTCGGCGGGCCGGGCGTAGCCGTCGAGGACGGCGAGCGCGTAACGGCCGTTGGTGGTGAGCCAGTCGGCGAGGCGGTCGCGGAGCCGGGGCGTCTCCCAGGCGGGGAACAGCGCGTAGGACAGCATCGCCAGGACGCCGCCGATGAGGGTGAGCACGATGCGTTCCTGGACGGTCTGCTCCCAGCCGGCGCCGACGATGCCGAGCAGGAAGACGACGTAGCCGGCGACGCAGGCGGAGGTGACCGAGAAGCCGGTGCGCATCAGCAGGTACATCAGGAAGATGCAGACCAGCGCGAGGGCGGCGCTGACGTACACGCCGGGGTGGGCCAGGGCCATCAGGGCGCCGGCGACGGCGACGCCGACGAGGGTGCCGGCGAAGCGGGCGACGCCGCGGGAATAGGTCTGGGCGAAGTCGGGGCGCATCACCATGACGGAGGCGAGCGGCGCCCAGTAGCCGTGGCCGAACCGCAGGGCGGTGGCCAGCACGTAGCCGGTCGCGGCGACCGCGGCGACGCGGAAGGCGTGCCGGAGGACGTGGGAGGACCAGCGGGACTCGCGGCGCAGGGCGCGCAGGGCGACCGGGACGAGTTTGGGGACGCTGGGGCGCAGCAGGTGGCCGCGTTCGGCCTCGGTGGTGGGGCGGGTGGCCTCGACGGGCTCGTCGGTGAGTTCGACGGCGTCGGCGAGGAGCGAGATCAGGCGGTAGGCGGACCGGCGGGCGGGACCGGTGAGCATCGGGCCGGTGGCCGGGACTTCGAGGGCGGCCGTCGCCTCCGGTGGCAGCCGGACCGGTCGGTCGTGGCGCACGGCGTGCGCGACGGCGTCCAGGACGGTGGCGGCGGCGCCGAGCAGTTCGCGGGCGCGGTCGCGTTCGGGGCCTTCCAGGGGGGCGCCGACGACCGGGTCGGCCAGTGAGGCGAGCACCGGGCGGACGCGTTCGGCGAGGCCCCGGGGGCCGTGCAGTTGCACCGGGCGTCGCTTGGCCTGGCGGGGGGTGACGGCGGAGGCGAGACGGGCGTCCATCAGGGGCGCGGGGTCGAAGGGGGCGACCGGGTCGTGGCGCAGCCGGCGGGCGTAGTCGGCCTCGGCGGCCAGGGCGTCGGCGAGGGCGT
>LIQL01000575.1 GCA_001418405.1 Streptomyces diastatochromogenes
TGCTCACCGACTTCGGCATCGCGCGCCTGGTGGACTCCGCCCGCCGCACCCTGCCCCAGTCGTCGACCGGGGGCACCACCCTCTCGCTCCGCTCGACCAAGGTCATCGGCACCCCCGACTACCTGGCCCCGGAGATCATCGAGGGACTCCCGCCACGCGCCTCGGTGGACGTCTACGCGCTGGCCACCGTCCTGTACGAGATGCTCGCCGGCTTCACGCCCTTCGGGGGCGGCCACCCCGGCGCGGTGCTGCGCCGCCACGTCACCGAGAGCGTCGCCCCGCTGCCCGGCATCCCGGACGAGCTGTGGCAACTGCTGCTCCAGTGCCTGGCCAAGGCGCCCGCCTCCCGGCTGCGCGCCCCGGAACTGGCCGCCCGACTGCGGGAGATCCTGCCCGGCCTGGCCGGTATCCCGCCCCTGGACATCGACGAGCCCGGCGACGAGCCGTCGGCGGACGACCCGGAGGGCGGCCCCGCCGGGTCCCGCCAGGAGGCGCACTACCCGACGACGGAGCCGGAGGGTCCGCCGCGCGGCGCGGTCCCCCTCGTCCAGGGAGCCACCCCGGACTCCAGCCGGGAGACGCACACCAGCATGCGGGTGCCCGAGCCGGACGAACTGGCCGGTGGCGCGCACGGCACGGCCCGCGCCCCGCGGGCCGCGGGGGAGCGCCGGGCGGGTTCGGCCCGGCACCGTTCGTCACCGGAGGCGGTGCGCCGCCGCCGCCTCAAGGTGGGCGCGGTGGCCGCCCTGGTCGTCGCGGCGGCCGCGATCGGCGGTCTGCTGGCCTCGGGCGGCGACGAATCGGGCGATGCCCGGCCGGGCGTGCACCAGCCGCACGGAACGCCGTGACCTGGGCCGGACGCCGCCGTGGCGCGGGCGCGGACACCGCGCGCGGGCCCGGTGGCGGGCCCGCGCGGCCCGGCTTCGCCCCGGCCGGCGGGCCGGGGCCGGGGCACATTGTCGGTGGCAGCCGTTAGGCTGGGTGCGTGGCAGTCGTCGATGTATCCGAAGAGCTGAAGTCCCTCTCCTCGACCATGGGGTCGATCGAGGCCGTCCTGGACCTCGACAAGATGAGGGCCGATGTCGCCGTGCTTGAGGAGCAGGCCGCGGCGCCGTCCCTGTGGGACGACCCGGCGAACGCGCAGAAGATCACCAGCAAGCTGTCCTTCCTCCAGGGCCAGCTGCGCCGGGCCGAGGAACTGCGCGGCCGCGTCGACGACCTTGAGGTGCTCTTCGAGCTCGCCGAGGCCGAGGGCGACGAGGAGACCCGCGCCGAGGCCGAGCGCGAGCTGACCGACGTCCGCAGGGCGGTGGACGAGCTGGAGGTCCGCACGCTGCTGTCCGGCGAGTACGACGCCCGTGAGGCCCTGGTGAGCATCCGCGCCGAGGCCGGCGGGGTGGACGCCGCCGACTTCGCCGAGAAACTCCAGCGGATGTACCTGCGCTGGGCCGAGCGCCACGGCTACAAGACCGAGCTGTACGAGACCTCGTACGCCGAAGAGGCCGGCATCAAGTCGACCACCTTCGCCGTGCAGGTGCCCTACGCCTACGGCACGCTCTCGGTGGAGCAGGGCACGCACCGCCTCGTGCGCATCTCGCCGTTCGACAACCAGGGCCGCCGCCAGACCTCGTTCGCGGGCGTCGAGGTGCTGCCGGTCGTCGAGCAGACCGACCACATCGAGATCGACGAGAGCGACCTGCGGGTGGACGTCTACCGTTCCTCCGGCCCCGGCGGTCAGGGCGTCAACACCACGGACTCCGCGGTCCGCCTGACCCACCTGCCCACCGGCATCGTCGTCTCCTGCCAGAACGAGCGCTCGCAGATCCAGAACAAGGCCTCCGCCATGAACGTCCTCCAGGCGAAGCTGCTGGAGCGGCGCCGCCAGGAGGAGCAGGCCAAGATGGACGCCCTCAAGGGCGATGGCGGCAACTCCTGGGGCAACCAGATGCGTTCGTACGTCCTGCACCCGTACCAGATGGTCAAGGACCTGCGGACGGAGTTCGAGGTCGGCAACCCGCAGGGCGTGCTGGACGGCGACATCGACGGCTTCCTGGAGGCCGGCATCCGCTGGCGCAAGCAGCAGGCGAAGTAACCGCCGACGCAAGCGGACAAACACCCGCGAAATCTCCCGGCAACTGCCTCCCTCGGGGAGGCAGTTGCCTTTTGTCTTGGCGGTTAGGTCACAGTCGTACGTCCATGTATCGCCCAACTCATGGCAATTCAGGCATCGAGCCTTTATTCGGCCTTGACGATGTTCCGAGAACTGGGAAGGCTGAGCGCGGCATGCGTGTGTCATGGGGCGCGTGCAGGAACGGGGAGGCGAACGGTCCGCAGGCGCTGCGCGGCCGTGGTGTGCACAACCCCATCGGTCGTTGCCCCGTGCGGCGGTGCTCCATTGACGAGTTCAGCTACTGGGGGTAGCAGTACATGACGAAGAAGACGCGGCTGCGCGTTGCGCGCATTGCGGCCGGTGCGGTGATCGCGGCCGGTGCGTCGCTCACCGCGGCCGGCGCGGCATCGGCCACTGAGACCGGACCGGCGAAGCACGAGAAGGGGCTCCTCGGCCTCGACTTCATCGGCGGCCTCTGGGGTGACAACTCCGGTGGCCAGTCCACCGGTGGCGAGTCGACCGGCGGGGAGTCCACCGGTGGTGACTCCACTGGCGGTGAGATCGGCAGCCAGACCGGCGGCGAGTCCACCGGCGGCGAGATCGGCAGCCAGACCGGCGGCGAGTCCACCGGCGGTCAGACCACGGGTGGCGAGACCACGGGTGGTGAGACCACGGGTGGCGAGACCACCGGCGGTCAGACCACGGGTGGCGAGACCACCGGTGGCGACAACTCCGGCGGTCAGACCACGGGTGGCGAGACCACCGGTGGCCAGACCACCGGTGGCCAGGACTCCGGTGGCCAGACCACGGGTGGCGAGACCACCGGCGGTCAGAACTCCGGCGGCCAGACCGGTGGCAGCAGCACCGGCGGTCACTCGGGTGGCAGCAGCACCGGCGGTCACTCCGGTGGCAGCAGCACCGGTGGTAGCCACTCCGGCGGCGGCAGCACCGGCGGCGACAGCACCGGTACCGGCACCGACAACGAGGGCTCCAAGCCGATCGAGCAGCCCGGCCAGGGCAAGGAGCAGGTCGTCGACACTCCGGGCCAGGCCAAGCAGCAGGCCAAGGGCGGTCAGCAGCTGGCGGAGACCGGTTCGTCCGGCACCACCTTCCTGCTCATCGGTGCGGCCACGATGATCGCCGGTGGCGTGGGCTTCCGGGTCCTGCCCCGCCTGATCAACAAGAACGGCGGCGGCGCGGCGGCTGCCTGACGCTGACGCGACGCACGACGAGGGGCCCGGGGCGGCATGACCGCCCCGGGCCCCTCGGGCGTACGGCTGAGGCGTGCAAGGATCCGAACACGCTGGGCGGCGGCGCCGTCACGCCGTGGCGCCGCGGTCGAGCGCGGGACCGTCACACGGCCTGGTGGAGCAGCGCCGCGACCGCGATCAGCGCGATCAGCAGGGCCGCCAGCACCACGGGATTGAGCTGGCCGAAAATGCCTGCTTGCCGCTGGAGGCGTTCCCTACTGGCCCGGCACACGGGGCAGCGGCCCTCGCTCACAGGGGCCGCGCAGTTGGCGCACACCAATCGGTCGTACGTCATGCGACCTCCTTACTCACTGCACCAACGCACCGGGAAGCGCGTCGGTTCCCTCTACCACTGTGCCAGCTCCGCAGCCGGACGGCGCGCCCCACGGACGGCTACCACTCTCAGGCCCCTCCCGTCCGACCGGATCCCGCCGTCCCCTCCGCGCCCGCTCGCCCGGAATTGTGCTCGTTTTGTCCCATAGGCGCCGTGAAGAAACGCACCAACCCCCCTCAGCGACTTCGCCCCCACCCGAGGTTCGCGTATGGTCACGCTCACCGACGGGAGCCGTGATCGGCAACCCGTGCCCCTACCCAGGTCGACCGTGGTGCATCTGTGATCCGATTCGACAACGTCTCCAAGACCTACCCGAAGCAGAACCGCCCCGCCCTCCGGGACGTCTCCCTGGAGATCGAGCGCGGCGAGTTCGTCTTCCTGGTGGGCTCCTCGGGCTCCGGTAAGTCCACCTTCCTGCGACTGCTCCTGCGCGAGGAGCGCGCCAGCCATGGCGCCGTCCACGTACTGGGGAAGGACCTGGCCAAGCTCTCCAACTGGAAGGTGCCGCAGATGCGGCGCCAGGTGGGCACGGTCTTCCAGGATTTCCGACTGCTCCCCAACAAGACGGTGGGACAGAACGTCGCCTTCGCCCTGGAAGTCATCGGCAAGCCGCGCGGCCAGATCCGCAAGACGGTGCCCGAAGTCCTCGAACTCGTCGGCCTCGGCGGCAAGGAGGAACGCATGCCGGGCGAGCTGTCCGGTGGTGAGCAGCAGCGCGTCGCCATCGCGCGGGCCTTCGTCAACCGCCCGTTGCTGCTCATCGCCGACGAGCCCACCGGCAACCTCGACCCGCAGACCTCCGTCGGCATCATGAAGCTGCTGGACCGGATCAACCGCACCGGGACGACGGTGGTCATGGCCACCCATGACCAGCAGATCGTCGACCAGATGCGCAAGCGGGTCATGGAACTCGAGAAGGGCCGGCTCGTACGCGACCAGTCGCGCGGCGTGTACGGCTACCAGCACTGAAAGGACGCCATGCGCGCCCAGTTCGTCCTGTCGGAGATTGGTGTCGGTCTCCGCCGAAATCTCACGATGACCTTCGCCGTCATCGTCTCCGTAGCCCTCTCGCTCGGCCTGTTCGGCGCCTCGCTGCTGATGCGCGACCAGGTGAGCACGATGAAGGGCTACTGGTACGACAAGGTCAACGTCTCCATCTTCTTCTGCAACAAGAACGACGCCGAAACGGCCGCCAACTGCGCCAAGGGCGCGGCGACCGAGCAGCAGAAGAACGACATCCTCGCCGAACTGCACCGGCTGCCGCTGGTGCAGAACGTGGAGCACGAGACCAGCGACCAGGCGTACAAGCACTACAAGGAGCAGTTCGGCGACACCCCCGTGGCCGGTCTGGTGACGCCCGACCAGCTGCCGGAGTCCTTCCGGGTCAAGCTCAAGGACCCGACGAAGTTCGACGTCATCAAGTCGGCGTTCTCCGAGCGGCCCGGCGTCGAGCAGGTGCAGGACCAACGGGACACCGTCGAGCCGCTGTTCCGTCTGCTGGACGGCATGCGGTACGCGGCCCTGGGCGTCATGGGCCTGATGCTGGTCGTGGCGCTGATGCTGATCGTCAACACCGTGCGGGTCTCGGCCTTCAGCCGCCGCCGGGAGACGGGCATCATGCGGCTGGTCGGTGCGTCCAGTTTCTACATCCAGCTGCCGTTCATCATGGAGGCCGCCATCGCCGGCCTCATCGGTGCGGTGTTCGCCTGCGTGCTGCTGGTCGGCGGCAAGTACTTCATGATCAACCAGTGGTTGGCCAAGCAGATCCAGGTGGTCAACTTCATCGGCTGGGACTCGGTCCTGGCGGTGCTGCCGCTGGTCCTGCTCATCGGCCTGTTGATGCCCGCGCTCGCCGCGTTCTTCGCGCTGCGCAAGTACCTCAAGGTGTGAGCTTCGCCAAGGGCGCCGTACGGGCAACTCCCCGTACGGCGCCCTTGCGTCGCCTAGACTCACCGGCATGTCGGGCCCGTGTGCGTACGACCGGCCCCGCCGCATCCGCCGCGGGGCGGCCCTGACGTTGTTCCTCGCCGGGGTGCTCGCCGCGGGCGCGGCCACCGGCACCTGGGACGACCCCGGTGACGTCGCGGAGCCCGCCGCCCGCAGTCGGCCCGCGGGTGGCGCGGTCGCCGGACGGGCCACCGCCGACGGGGCCGCGCGGGCCGCGGCGCGGGCCGCCGCGGACGGCAAGTCCGGTGCCGAGGCCGCCGCCGAGGTCGTCAGCCGCAGCGGCGACCGTTGGTCGACGGTCTACACCCACGGCGAATTCGAGGACTTCCAGGCCCAGTTGGGTGGCGCGTACGTCGGCGTCGGGCTGTGGGTGCGGCAGGACGACGGTGGTGCGGTCACGGTCTCCCGGGTCCAGCCCGGTGGCCCCGCCGCCCGCGCCGGCATCGCCGTCGGCGACCGCCTCGACGCCGTCGACGGCCGGCCCGCCCGTGGCCGCCCGGTCACCGAGACCGTGGCCCGGTTGCGCGGCGACGGCCCCCGGGGCTCCGGCGCCGCCGCCGGCACCCCGGTCCGGCTGGACCTGCACAGCGGCGGCCGCAGTTGGAGCGTGACCCTGCACCGCACCCGTCTGCGCACCCCCAACGTCACCGTGGACCGCCCGGCCGGCGCGGACGGGCCGACCCGCATCAAGATCAGCGCGTTCGCCAAGGGCACCGGCGCCGCGGTCCGCCGCGCGGTGCGCGCCGCCGATCCGCGCGACGGGCTGCTGCTGGACCTGCGCGGCAACACCGGTGGCCTGGTCACCGAGGCGGTCGCCACCGCCTCCGTCTTCCTGGACGGGGGGCTGGTCGCCACCTACGACGTGCACGGAAGCCAGCGCGCCCTGTACGCCGAGGGCGCCGGTGACACCCGGATCCCCCTGGTCGTGCTGGTGGACGGGGGCACGATGAGCGCCGCCGAGCTGCTGTCCGGTGCTCTCCAGGACCGTGGCCGCGCGGTCGTGGTGGGGTCCCCGACGTTCGGCAAGGGCTCCATCCAGATGCCCAGCGAGCTGCCGGACGGCTCGGTCGCCGAGCTGACCGTCGGGCACTACCGGACCCCGGCCGGCCGGGCCGTGGACGGTGCCGGGATCACCCCGGACCTGATCGTCGAGGACCATGCGGAAAAACGGGCCCGCACAGTATTGAGTGGCCTCGGCACCGGTGCGTAGTGCGAAAATGGCCGCACTATGGCTACCAAGGGCAAGGGCAAAGAGAAGAACGACGGGCGCAAGCTCGTCGCGCAGCACAAGAAGGCGCGGCACGACTACCACATTCTGGACACCTACGAGTGTGGTCTGGTGTTGACCGGTACCGAGGTGAAGTCGCTGCGTCAGGGCCGGGCGTCGCTGGTGGACGGATTCGTCCAGATCGACCGCGGCGAGGCGTGGCTGCACAACGTGCACATTCCGGAATACGCGCAGGGTACCTGGACGAATCACAGTGCCCGGCGGAAGCGGAAGCTGCTGCTGCACCGCGTCGAGATCGACAAGCTGGAGGCCAAGTCCCAGGACTCGGGTCACACGATCGTGCCGCTGTCGCTGTACTTCAAGGACGGTCGGGCCAAGGTCGAGATCGCGCTGGCCAAGGGCAAGAAGGAGTGGGACAAGCGGCAGACGCTGCGCGAGCAGCAGGACCGCCGCGAGGCGGAGCGGACGATGTCGGCGATCCGGCGCCGGCAGCGGGCCTGAGGCACCGGCGGCCGGAGGGGCGTCCGCGACGGCCGCCGGGAATGTGCTGGCACCCGCGCGTGTTGGTCACGTACGATGGGGACACACCCCGCGAGGGTGTGGCACCACCTTGAAAAGAAAACATGGGGATGATCGGTTTCGACAGCGGATGTCGAAGCAGGGGAAGCGAGTCGAGGAAGCGGCAATGATCTCGTTAACCATATGCCGAAACCAATAATCGCCAACACCAAGCGCGATTCCTTCGCCCTCGCTGCCTAAGTAGCGACCTGCGAAGTGTCAGCCCGGGGCCGTTCCCGTCCCGGATCCTGGCATCAGCTAGGGGACTTCACTTCTGAGCCCGGTCACGGGGTCCAGAAGGACATTTAACAGTGACTGAGCCCGTCGGAGACTTGTCCGCGTGATCTCCGGGGCTGAGAAAATCGAAGCGGACTGCACTCGGAGAAGCCCTGATTCTGCACCGTTGGACGCGGGTTCGATTCCCGCCATCTCCACAATTCCCATGTGAATGACAGCCTCGCTGTTCCGGAAACGGAGCGGCGGGGCTTTCGTTTTGCCCGCCCGGCGCAGGTCACGGCCCGGCCCTCAGGACCGCCGGGCCGTGATCGCGGTGGCCGTCGCGGTGATCGCCAGGGCCAGCGCCGCGGCGACGGCCGGTACCCCGTACCCGGCGGTCGGCGACGGCAGGTGTTCGGCGGCCCAGCCGCCGGCCGCCGAGCCGGTGGCGATCCCGGTCAGCAGCGCGGTCACGGCCAGCGCCATCCCCTCGTTCAGCCGTCCCGCCGGGATGCGGGACTGGACCAGGCCCATGCCGGTGACCATCGCCGGAGCGGTGGCGGTGCCGGCCGTCAGCAGGGCGGCGGCGAGCAGCAGTGGTGCGCCGCTCGCGGCGGCCGCCAGCGGCAGGGTGAGCAGCGCGGCCATCGCGGCGACGCAGCCCAGGAACCGCCGCCCGGGCCGGGCCGCCGCGAGCGGCGCACC
>LIQL01000576.1 GCA_001418405.1 Streptomyces diastatochromogenes
GGCCGGGGCGGCCGTCCGGGCCGGGCCGGGAAAGGTGGTGGCACCGGAGGCCCCGGCGGGGCGGCGGCGCTGCCGCGCGGCCGCAAGGGCGTCCGCAGCGGCAGTGAGGCCAGCGGTTGGGGCCACGACGAAGAGCGGGACGAGGGGCGGCTGCGGTCGTCCTGCGACAACCTCGCGGCCGTGTTGGAGCGCACCAGCCGCGAATGCTCCCGACGGCACGCCATCCTCGTCGCAGCCGTACGGGACGCCTGCTCCGGGCCCGTCGACGGGCTGCGGGCGGTCCCTCGGCAGCCGGACGCCGCGATGGCCCCGGACGCCACGGCCTCCCGCGGAGGCAACGAAGCTGCGGTGACGGGTGGACAGGGGCTGCCGGACCTAGGGGGCGTCCGGACGGTCCTCGACCGCGGTGACCTGGGAGAGATGCCCGTCGAGCAGCTCGGCGACGGAGAGCTGCGGTTCCTCGGGCTGGCGCTGGTGCTCCTCACCGGTCCTGGGGTGTTGGCGATGGATCCGGCCGGGGAGATTCCGTCGGCACTGCAGCAGATGACGGTGATGGCGGACGGCATGGACCGCTGCATGGACCGGCGTCAGGCGCGGGAGCTGGTGTCGCTGGCCGTGCGGATGGCCGAGCGCGGACACGTCCGGCTGCTGGGCACGGTGCGGGACCCGACGGTCGCCGAGGGGCTGCCCGACGTGCAGGTGCTACACCTAGGGGTATGAGTGAGGACCTTCATGCCCTGCAGCGACGCCTGGCCGACTTCGCGGCCGCCCGGGATTGGCAGCAGTACCACACACCCAAGAACCTGGCCGCGGCGCTCAGCGTGGAGGCCGCGGAACTGGTCGAGATCTTCCAGTGGTTGACGCCGGAGGAGTCGGCCAAGATCATGGCCGACCCGAAGGCGGCCGGCCGGGTGGAGGACGAGGTCGCGGACGTCCTGGCGTACCTGCTCCAGTTCTGCCAGGCGCTGGGCATCGACCCGCTGACCGCGCTTGCAGCGAAGATCGAACGGAACGAGTCGCGCTTCCCGGCGGTTCGGCAGGCGCCGCCGGACCGGCCGCGGGGCGGCGAGTGACCGTCGGGCGGACGGACCGCGGGCTTCGCGGGACGGCCTGAGGCCGGAGGGGTAGTGGCGGGGCCGCTACCCCTCCGGCTTTTCCACGCCGGTTGCGGGCCGGCTCGCGCCGTGGACCACGCTCCGGCCCGTACGCCGGTGCCGTGGCGCCGTCCGGGCGGCCGTTCCCGCCGCCGGACGGTGATGCGCGCCGCGAGGGACGTGTCTCGCACGAAGCGTTGGGACGGTCGGGGCGGGTGTGCTGAAAGGGCGTTGAGCGGTGCGTGTGGTCCCCGTCATGCTGGGGGGTTGGAGGCATCAGAGTGGCGTGCGGGGGAGTCTCGACGGTCGGAAGCGCCGCTGAGACCGCCTCAAATCCGCCTCTCGTCACTCTATGGAGTCACGGATCTTTCCACAGCGCCTTGGTTGTCCACAGATTTGCGAATTCCTCTGGCCTTTTTGGCTGTTGGGCCTCACTCTGGGTAGTGGAAGGAGGGCGGGGCGATGCGCATGACGAAGGAAGGAGGGACACGGATGGACGCGGTGCGGATCATCGCGGCCAGTCGGCGCGGGCTGGCTCAGGCGAACACGGTGCATGACGTGGTCGTCGAGGCGTGGCAGGCGCAAGCCTTGGCGGAGGCGATAGGCAGCCATCTCGCGATATTCGGTCCGTACGAAGTGCGGTCCAGAGCCCGAGGGTTGGGCGACGCGGGCGGGCGGTTCAGCGGGGGACTGCTGTGCTCGGCAACGACCAACGGCGGGCTGCGGGCGACCCAGTTGACCGAGATACGCGACGTCAAGGCGGCTTTAATCGGCCTGTGCCAACTGCTGCGAGAGGTGTGCGAGGCGCTGGTGGGAGTGGTGATCTCGGCGGAGGAGGAGGGGATGTACTGGACCTGCGTCGAAGCCATGGACACCGCCGACGAATCGAGGGACCACGTCGCCGGAATACTGGAGAAGCTGGAGGTACGCGACCGGCACCTTGCCTGACAGCGGGCGGGCCGTCCCTCGACCTGCCCTCTGCCGCCACGGTCGGCCAGGCTGGCAACCCAGCCGACTGAGCACCTCTACCGGCACGCCTGGGGTGAGGCACGTCTTCCGCTCCCTGGCTGCCCGCGGCTCTGGCCTTTCGCGCTCTCGCTGGCCGTTCGCGCTCGCGGGCTGTGGCGTCTGCGAGCGAGACCCGTTTCCTTCGCTTCCGGTTGCTGCTGGCGCTTCGCCCCTTTTTCTTCCGCGGTCTCCTTCCGGCCTCCGGCCTCCGGCCTCCGTTCCGGCCTCCGGCCTCCTGTCGCCCGCTCCCTCCTCGTCCCTCTCTCTGCCCCTGCCCTGCCTTCCTCTTCCGTTTTCCCGTCCTGCTTGTTTCCGTCTGGGGGTGGTCTTCCTCTCGTCGTTCCCTCTTCCGGCTTCTGCTGCCTGTGCTCTTGCCTCTTCGGGGGCTCCAGGGGCTCCAGGGGCTTCGGG
>LIQL01000577.1:0-811 GCA_001418405.1 Streptomyces diastatochromogenes
GAGTGTGTGCGCGCGCTCCCAGAGCGCGGCCTGGACGCGATCGATGCCCCCGGCCCCAGGGGCCGGCGACAGTACGACGTTGGTGGTGACGAGCAGGTAGTCGGGCACGCGGCCGTTGCGGACACGTTTGGATGCTGGGTTTACCCATTCCTCCAACTCTGCAACCATCTGGCCCACCAGCCACTTCGTATTACTGGCAGCATCCTGCGGGCGCTTGCGGAACTTCGCTTGGAGCACGCCATAGCCGGTCCATGGAGCAGCAGGCGAGGGGAAACTGCTCAAGTTTTCGAATGAGGCTTCGCGGCCGCCATCGGGGCCATCGCCGAAGATCTGCACGGACGGCCCGAGCAGGCGCAGGGCCAACGCTTGGGACAACTCCTCGAACCGCTGTGGTCCGAGGCGGGTGAGGGCATAGTCGTTCACGGTGGGCATGGTGGTACACAGCACTGACAATGAGACGCAGCGTCTCGCCCGAGACTGGGCGTCTGAACATGAAGCAGCCCTGCGAGCGGCGGCCCTTACGCGAACACCAGCGTGACGGCGGGCATGAGCCGCGAGCAGGCCATCACGTACGCCGTACTGGCCGTACTCGCCTCCCGGCTGCGGGAGTTGGACCAGTACGCGGGCCGGGACACGGTCATCCAGCACATGCACTTCGGCACCATCGTCTACTGGTATCTGCGTCCGCTGTCGCCCGCCCGCTACCACGCGCTGCGCGCCCTCGGAGAGCAGGTCTACGGGGCTGCGTGGGCGCTCGCCGGATACGGGGTGTGTCTCGCCGCCGGGGTGGTCGAGCCGCCCAAGTCAGCCG
>LIQL01000577.1:873-1690 GCA_001418405.1 Streptomyces diastatochromogenes
GTGGCGGCGGGCCGCCCGCCGTGTGATCTCCCAGGGAGGCTGAGGACCGTGAACGCCGTCCGGACCGCCTGACGCATCACGCGCCTCAACTTCCGCTCCCAACTGGAGTACCGCACCGAGTTCCTGCTGATGGTCGCGATCGGCGCGATCTGGCAGGTGTCGGTGATCGTGTTCGCGACCGTGCTGCTGACCCGGTTCACCGGGATGGGCGGCTGGGACAGCTCGGACGTGCTGCTCATCCCCGCGACGCGGATGCTGGCGCACGGGCTGTTCGTGCTGGTCCTGGGCCGGGTGCACGGCCTGGGCCGGTTCATCCAGGAAGGGCGCATCGACATCTGTCTGCTGCGGCCCATGCCGGTCCACCGGCAGGTGCAGCTGCAGTACTTCCCCACCAACGCCATTGGCGACCTCACGGTGGCCGCCGGCCTGATGGCGGGCGCCCTGTCCCGCAGCCACCTCGACTGGACGGCAGGGCGGATCACTTACCTCGTCGTCTGTCTGATCGGTGGCATGCTCCTGGAGGCGGCCCTGTTCACGGCGGTCGCCTGTGCCTCGCTCCGCTTCCCGGCCGCCGACTACTGGGGCCGCTGGCTGGAGGAGCCGCTGGGCACCTTCGGCAGCTACCCGCTGAACGTGCTGCCCAAGGCGGTGGGCGGCTTCCTGACGTTCGGCCTCCCGCTCGCGTTCGTCGCCTACTTCCCGGCCGCCGTGCTCACCGGGCACGACACGGAGGTCCCCTATTGGCTGGCAGCCGCCCCCCCCCCCCGCTGCTCGGCGTCCTCGCCTACCTCGGGGCACGGCTGCTGTGGCGCTGGAG
>LIQL01000578.1 GCA_001418405.1 Streptomyces diastatochromogenes
GCCCGCGCCGCAGGCGCAAAAACAGCAACCCCCACGGCGGGAACGCCAAAAACGTGGGAAGATAACCGCCCGTCAGGGCGCAACGTTCGAGGGCCCCCGCAACGCCTGTTCCGTGCGGGCCGTTGATTCCGCGTCGCGGAGCACGCGGACGGCGTTCTGCCAGGTCAGTTTGGCGATGTCGGTGGGCGACCAGGTGCGGTCGAGGAGTTCGGCGATGAGGTTCGGGTAGCCCGCGACGTCGGCCAGGTCGGCGGGGGTGAAGGCGGTGCCGTCGAAGTCGCCGCCGATGCCGATGTGGTCGATGCCGGCGACCTGGCGCATGTGGTCGAGGTGGTCGGCGACGGTGGCCGCGGTGGCCGTGGGGCGCGGGTTGGCGGCTTCGAAGGCGCGTTGGACGGCCATGCCCTGTGCGGTGGTGTCGAGGTGGTGCAGGCCGTGGGCGCGCATGTTCTCGTCGGCGCGCAGCGTCCATTCGACGGCCGCGGGCAGCACGAACTTGGGGACGAAGGTGGCCATCGCGACGCCGCCGTTGGCGGGCAGTTGGGCCAGGACGTCGTCGGGGATGTTGCGCGGGTGGTCGCAGACCGCGCGGGCGGAGGAGTGCGAGAAGATCACCGGCGCGGTGCTGACCCGGAGCGCGTCGCGCATGGTGTCGGGCGAGACGTGCGAGAGGTCGACGAGCATCCCGCAGCGGTTCATCTCGCGGACGACCTCTTCGCCGAAGGCCGACAGGCCGTGGTGGCGCGGGGTGTCGGTCGCCGAGTCCGCCCAGTCGTTGTTGTCGTTGTGGGTGAGCGTCATGTAGCGGACGCCCAGGGCGTGGAAGGCGCGCAGCGTGGCCAGCGAGTTGTTGATCGAGTGGCCGCCCTCGGCACCCATGAGGGAGGCGATCCGGCCCTCGGTGCGGGCGGCCTCCATGTCGTCGGCGGTGGTTGCCAGGCGTAGGTCGGCTGCGTAGCGGGTGGTCAGCTGGTGTACGACGTCGATCTGCTCCAGGGTGGCGCTGACGGCGTGGTCGCCGGCGTAGTCGGAGCGTACGTACACCGACCAGAACTGTGCGCCGACCCCGCCGGCCCGCAGCCGGGGGATGTCGGTGTGCAGGTTGGCGCTCTGGTCGGTGGCGACGTCGCGCTGGTCGAGGTCGTAGCGGACCTGTTCGCGCAGGGCCCAGGGGAGGTCGTTGTGGCCGTCGACGACGGGCCAGTCGGTGAGGAGTTCCCGCGCCGCGTCCTGGGCGGCGGTCACTTGCCGCTCCCGAAGCCGAACCCGGCGGATCCGGCGACCTTGTTGCGCAGCCGCCGGCCCTTCTCGGTGGCCTGCTCGTTCAGTTCCTGCTGGAACTCCCGCATGCGGGCGAGGAGTTCGGGGTCGTGCGCGGCGAGCATCCGGGCGGCGAGCAGTCCGGCGTTGCGGGCGCCGCCGACCGAGACGGTGGCGACCGGGACGCCGGCCGGCATCTGGACGATGGAGAGCAGGGAGTCCATGCCGTCGAGGTACTTCAGCGGGACGGGGACGCCGATGACCGGCAGGGGGGTGACGGAGGCGAGCATGCCGGGCAGGTGGGCGGCTCCCCCGGCGCCGGCGATGATCGTCTTGAGGCCGCGGCCGGCCGCCTGCTCGCCGTACGCGACCATCTCGTGCGGCATGCGGTGGGCCGAGACCACGTCGACCTCGTAGCGGATCTCGAACTCTTCCAGGGCCTGGGCGGCGGCTTCCATGACGGGCCAGTCGGAGTCGGAGCCCATGACGATGCCGACGACGGGGGCGTCGGAGGGGCGCGCGTCAGCGCTCGTCGAGGGGTGGCGGTCGGGCGCCGGGCGGGCTGTCATTCCGTGATCGTTCCTCGCAGGTAGCCGGCGGCGTGCGCGGCGCGCTCACGCACGTCCGCCAGGTCGTCGCCGTAGGTGTTGACGTGCCCGACCTTGCGGCCCGGCTTCACGTCCTTGCCGTACATGTGAATCTTCAACTGCGGATCACGGGCCATGCAATGGAGGTAGGCCGCATACATGTCCGGGTAGTCACCGCCGAGCACGTTGGCCATCACCGTCCAACGGGCGCGCGGGCGGGGGTCGCCGAGCGGGAGGTCGAGGACGGCCCGGACGTGGTTGGCGAACTGCGAGGTGATCGCGCCGTCCTGGGTCCAGTGACCGGAGTTGTGCGGGCGCATGGCCAGCTCGTTGACGAGGACGGCGGGCGTGCCGTCGGCGTCCCGGACCTCGAACAGCTCGACCGCGAGGTGCCCGACGACGCCGAGTTCGTCGGCGATGCGCAGGGCGAGCTGCTGGGCGCGGGCGGAGAGGTCGTCGGAGAGGTCGGGGGCCGGCGCGATCACGGTGTCGCAGACGCCGTCGACCTGGACGGACTCCACGACCGGGTAGGCGACGGCCTGGCCGTGCGGGGAGCGGACCACGTTGGCGGCGAGTTCGCGGACGAAGGGGACCTTCTCCTCCGCCAGGACGGGCACGCCGGCGAGGAAGGGTTCCGCCGCCTCGTTGGAGGATCGTACGACCCATACGCCCTTGCCGTCGTAGCCGCCGCGGACGGTCTTCAGGACCACCGGGAAGCCGCCCGAGTCGCCGCCCGGCCACTCGCCTTCGGCGAGGTGCTCCGCGCCGCTTCCGCTGATCTCGGCCGCGAAGCGCGCCGCGTCGGCCGGGTCGGACACGATGCGGTGGCGCGGGCAGGGCGCCCCGATGGCGTCCAGTTTGGCCCGCATCACGCCCTTGTCCTGGGCGTGCACCAACGCGTCCGGGCCGGGCCGGACGGGAATCCCCTCGGCCTCCAACGCCCGCAAGTGCGCGGTGGGGACGTGCTCGTGATCAAAGGTGATCACGTCGCACCCGCGGGCGAAGGCGCGCAGGGTGTCCAGATCGCGGTAGTCGCCGATGACGACTTCGCTGACCACCTGCGCCGCCGAGTCCTGCGGGGTGTCACTGAGGAGCTTGAACTTGATGCCGAGGGGGATACCCGCCTCGTGGGTCATACGGGCGAGCTGACCGCCGCCGACCATGCCGACTACCGGGAACGTCACGCCCCCAGGGTAGCCGCCCGACAGTCGTGCACCCGACCCGGAGTTGGAGGATCGTCCGAGGGCAGCCGTTCGAGGGCGATCGGGAAGATCGACCACCGCGGTGAGGTTCCGGACCGGCGGCGGGGCGGTTCCGCCCCGGCCCGGTGATGGGGGGAGGCCGCATGGAGAGCGGCGACATAACGAGGAGTTCCCGGGCGCTGGTGACCGTCATCGCGGTCGCCGCGCTGCTGATCGCCGTCTACACGGTGGTCAGCGAACTGTCCGGGCCGGAGGTGTACGGCCCCGGCGACACCGAGATCGAGGTCTCCGCCGGCGACCGCTTCACCATCGAGGTGCCCGACGACCCCGCGGACGGCCAGCGCTGGATCGTCGCCGCCCCGCGACCGGATCCGGCCGTTCTGCGGGCCACCGGCGAGGAGGCCGCACCGGCGTCCGCGGCCGGTGGGCAGCCGTCCCCGGGCCGCGGCTCGCGCGCACTGGACTTCGAGGCCGTCCACCCGGGCCGCACCGACCTGCGGTTGCTGCGGTGCCGACGGTGCGCGACCGGGGCGGCGGACGAGCCCGGGGCGCGCGCCCTCAACTTCCGGATCACGGTCGACTGAGGGGTCCGCGCCCCACCCGCCGTGACCGCATTCATGCGCCCCGTCGCGGGACGGACCGCCCGCGCACCGCCGCACAGGAGCCGTGGTTAGCATGAGGGTGCCTACCGGGTCGCCGGCCCGCCTACCGCCCACGACGGGGAGCTGAACGATCACCATGAGTGAACGGAGCGCGCTGCGGTCGCGGCTGGAGGCGCTCACCCGGGAAGTCGTGAAGTTCGGTGCCGTCGGCGGGGCCGGCGTCGTGGTGAACTTCGCGGTCTTCAACCTCGTCCGGCACCTGACCGAGCTGCCGGTCGTCCGGGCGAGCATCGTGGCGACGGTGGTGGCCACGGTCACCAACTACGTCGGCTACCGCTACTTCGCCTACCGGGACCGCGACAAGCGCGGCCGGACCCGCGAGCTGACGCTGTTCCTGCTCTTCAGCGTGGTCGGGCTGGTCATCGAGAACGGCATCCTCTACGCCGCGACCTACGGCTTCGGCTGGGACAGCTCGCTGCAGAGCAACGTCTTCAAGTTCCTCGGCATCGGGATCGCCACGCTCTTCCGCTTCTGGTCGTACCGCACCTGGGTCTTCCGGGCGCTGCCCGCCCGGGAGGCGGTGCAGACCGCCGAGTCGTTCCTGGCGGACGGCTCCCGGCTGCCGAGCGGCACCACCCGGAAGTAGGCCCCGCCCGCCGCCCGGTGGGGCTCACTCCTCGGTGGGCTCGCCCTCCCGGGCCAGGAAGAGGGCGAAGACCGGCGGGTGTTGCTGGAGCAGCTCCAGGCGGCCGCCGTCCGCCTCGGCCAGGTCACGGGCGACGGCGAGCCCCAGGCCGGTGGAGTTGCGGCCGGAGACGGTCCGTTCGAAGACCCGCGAGCCGAGGTCCGGCGGGACGCCGGGACCGGCGTCGGTGACCTCCACGACCGCCTGGTTGCCGGTGACGCGGGTGCGCAGGGCGACCGTGCCGTCGCCGTGCATCAGGGAGTTCTCGATCAGGGTGGCGAGCACCTGGGCGACCGCCCCGGGGGTGCCGACGGCCCGCAGGCTCTTCTTGCCGGAGCGGACGATGGCCCGTCCGGCGCTGCGGTAGGCCGGGCGCCACTCCTCGATCTGCTGCTTGACCACCTCGTCGAGGTCGAAGGCGACCGCCGAGCCGGAGCGCGGGTCCCGGGAGTTGGTCAGCAGCCGCTGCACCACGTCCGTCAGGCGCTCCACCTGGGCCAGCGCGATGGTGGCCTCTTCCTTGACGGTGTCCGGGTCGTCGGTGAGGGTGATCTCCTCCAGCCGCATGGACAGCGCGGTCAGCGGGGTGCGCAGCTGGTGCGAGGCGTCGGCGGCGAGCCGCCGCTCGGCGGTGAGCATCCGGGCGATCCGCTCGGCGCTGGCGTCCAGCACGTCGGCGACCCGGTCCAGCTCCTGGACGCCGTAACGGCGGTGGCGGGGCCGGGGGTCGCCGGAGCCGAGCCGCTCGGCGGTCTCGGCGAGGTCGGTGAGGGGTGCGGTGAGCCGGCGGGCCTGCCGGACGGCGAGCACCACGGCCGCCAGGATCGCCAGCAGCGCGACGGCCAGGATCACCAGCAGGGTCCGGCCGATCTCCGCGCTGACCGTGGAGCGGGACTCCTGGACCCGGACCGATTCGCCGCGGTCGCCGCGCACCTCCGACTCGATCACGTCGCCGACCGGCCGCTGCCCGATCTCGATCCTCGGCTTGCCGGGGACCGTGATCTCGGCGTAGCGGTGGGCGGTGATCTGCTCCGAGAGGATCTGCGGGGTGATCTTCTCGCCGCTGCCCAGTCGGCTCTCCACTATCCCGACCAGCCGGACCGCCTCGGAGGCCACGCTCTCCTGTGCGCCGGACTGGATGGTGCGGGTCTCGACGATCACCAGGGAGACGCCGAAGACGGCGATGACGACGAGCACCACGGCGAGCGTGGAGTTGATCAGTCGGCGGCGCACGGGCCCCTAGCTCTTTTCGAAGCGGAAGCCGACCCCGCGGACGGTGGCGATGTACCGGGGGTTGGCGGCGTCGTCCCCGAGCTTCTTGCGGAGCCAGGAGATGTGCATGTCCAGCGTCTTGGTGGACGACCACCAGGTGGTGTCCCAGACCTCGCGCATGAGCTGGTCGCGGGTGACGACCCGGCCGGCGTCCCGCACCAGGACCCGCAGCAGGTCGAACTCCTTCGCCGTGAGCTGGAGTTCCTCGTCGCCCATCCAGGCGCGGTGCGACTCGACGTCGATCCGCACGCCGTGGGTGGCCGGCGGCTGCTGGGGCTCGGCGGTGGAGCCGCGGCGCAGCAGGGCCCGGACCCGGGCGAGCAGCTCGGCGAGCCGGAAGGGCTTGGTGACGTAGTCGTCGGCGCCGGCGTCCAGCCCGACGACGGTGTCCACCTCGTCGGCGCGGGCGGTCAGCACCAGGATGGGGAAGGAATGGCCTTCGTTGCGCAGCCGGCGACAGACCTCGAGACCGTCCATGCCGGGCAGCCCCAGATCCAGGACCACGAGGTCGATGTTGCCCTGGAGACCGGCGTCGAGGGCCGTCGGGCCGTCCTCACGCACCTCGACGTCGTAACCCTCGCGGCGCAGGGCGCGGGCGAGCGGCTCCGAGATGGACGCGTCATCCTCGGCGAGCAGTACACGGGTCATGGGCCGATGGTAGTCCGATGTATCGACAGGCAGGGGCGGACCAGCACGGATGGGCGACAGCGGGCCGGTTTCCGCGCCCGCTCGCACGTCTCGGACCGCGGGCGCACGGGTGCGGGCGCGGTCGCACAGGCGGTTGCGGACGGTTCCCCACGCCAGTGTGAGCGTTCTCTCACCACTCCCAACCGGCCGGTGAGCGGACGTATGGTGTCCGGAACGTTCAACGCACAACCCCAGGACCCGTGGCGCAGAACTGACGTCATCGGTCCTTGTTGTGTGCGGGACTGGCATCCCCAGTCCCTTACACAGTGAAAGACCTGTCGACCGGGTCCGCCGGCCGCATTGTTGCGGCACGGGGGCGTGGATCCCGGTGTTCGGCCTTCCGCCGGCCCCCTCCTGTGGGTCGAACCTCCCGGACGTGAGGGCGGGCAGGGCGGCGCCGGTGCCGGTCATCCCCCACCCGGGCGCATACCGAACCCCTCGGACGCGTCCCGAGCAGCAAGGAACCACCATGGCGTCCAGCCTGACGAAGGACGCGGCCCAGCAGGGAACCCCTGTCAACGGCGGCAAGACCTTCTTCGGCCACCCCCGCGGCCTGGCCACTCTCTTCATGACCGAGATGTGGGAGCGCTTCAGCTTCTACGGCATGCGTGCCCTGCTCGTCCTGTACCTGATCTCCGGCGGGTCGGACGCCAAGGTGGGCTCCCAGGGCGGCGGACTGGCCATGACGGCCGCCTCCGCGACGGCGATCTACGCCGTCTACATGGCCCTGGTCTACCTGCTCGCCATGCCCGGCGGTTGGTTCGGCGACCGCGTCTGGGGCCCCCGCAAGACGGTGATCGTCGGCTCGTGCGTGGTCATCGCGGGCCACATCGTGCTGGCGATCCCGGGCCAGACCTTCTTCGTCGGCCTGGCGATGGTGGCGTGCGGCTCCGGTCTGCTGAAGTCCAACATCTCCACGATGGTGGGCCACCTCTACGACGGCCCGCAGGACCCGCGCCGGGACGGCGGTTTCACCGTCTTCTACATGAGCATCAACCTCGGGTCCATGGCCGCCCCGATCATCGTCGGCGGCATCGGCCAGGGCATCAACTGGCACCTGGGCTTCGCCACCGCGGCGCTCGGCATGGCGCTGGGTCTGATCCAGTTCCTGATCGGCACCCGGAACCTCAACCCGCAGAGCAGCCAGGTGCCGACCCCGCTGGCCGCCGCGGAGCGCAACAGCTGGCTGCGCAAGGGCCTGATCTGGGCCGTCGTCGCCGCGGTCTTCTACGGCATCGTCGTCGGCACCGGCCACTTCACGCTCAACTGGGCCCTGGTCCCGCTGGCCGTCATCGGCATCTGCGTCCCCTGCTTCGTGCTGCTGCGCATCAAGCGGGACAAGGATCTGAGCAGCACCGAGCAGGCCAAGGTCAGTGGCTACCTGTGGTTCTTCTTCGCCGCCGCGGTCTTCTGGATGATCTTCGACCAGGCCGGTTCGACGCTGAGCGTCTTCGCCGAGAAGAACACCGCGGAGACCGTCTTCGGCCTGGGCTTCCCGTCCTCGTGGATGCAGTCGGTCAACCCGGTGTGGGTGCTGGCCCTGGCCCCGGTCTTCGCCTCGGCGTGGATGGCGCTGGCCCGCCGCAACCGCGAGCCCAGCACCCCGGTGAAGTTCGCCATGGCGATGGTGCTGATCGGCGCCTCGTACTTCTTCTTCCTGCTGCCGATCGCGATGTCGTCCGACGGCACCAAGGTCAGCCCGATGTGGCTGATCACGGTCTACGGCCTGCAGACGATGGGCGAGCTGTGCCTGTCCCCGGTCGGCCTGTCGGTGACCACCAAGCTGGCGCCGCAGAAGTACGCCAGCCAGATGATGGGCGTCTGGTTCCTCGCCGTCACCGCCGGTGACAGCGTCATCTCCCTGGTGTCCATCGCGGGCGCGGACCTCAGCGGGGTGGGCGTGCTGGTCACCGAGGCCGCACTCGCCGTCCTGGCCGGTGTCGCGGTCTTCATGTACCGCAAGAAGATCACGCCGCTCATGGGCGACGTGCACTGATCGGTTCCCGGTAGTGGGGAAGGGCCCGGCGCGCTGGTGCGTGCCGGGCCCTTCCCCTTTTCCCTGAGCGGCCTTCGCCCTGAGCGGCCTTCGCTCTGAGGGGC
Source organism: Streptomyces diastatochromogenes (assembly GCA_001418405.1). GTDB lineage: Bacteria > Actinomycetota > Actinomycetes > Streptomycetales > Streptomycetaceae > Streptomyces > Streptomyces albulus_C. Next base: position 8,396 of record LIQL01000578.1, read on the forward strand.
GAAGGGCCGTCAGCGGCGCAGTCGCCGCGGGGCGAAGGTGAAGACCGCGGCGCCGAGCAGGAGCACGGTGCCGGCGAGCACGCCGAGGGCGGTCAGCGCGCCGTGGTCGTCCGCGCCGGTCTGGGCGAGGCCGCCGGCGCTGCCGCTGCCGCCGGACGCACTGCCCGTCCCGGCCGTGCCGCCGCCGCTGGACGTCCCGCCGGTGGAGCCGCCCGAGGTGCCGCCGGGCTGGGCCGCGGTGTCGAGCACGAGCGAGGCCCCGGGGTCCTTCTCCGGGGTGCAGGTGGTGGTGGTGCCGAGGGCGTTGACGGTGAGGACGCCCGGGGTGAGTGTGGCCTTGCCGCTCGCACCGGGCTTGTAGGTGCCCTTGAGGTCGGGGATCTCGATGGGTTGGCCGGACTTGATGGGCTGGGCGTTGGTGGGCCCCTCGACCTTCACGGAGCCCTTGTCGGCGCCGCCCACCTTCACGTCCATCGACGGTTTGACCGACCCCTTGGGGATGTCGGCGGGGCTGTCCATGACGGACTTGGCGAAGTGCACCGTCAGGTCGTAGCCACCGCCCTTCTTGACGCCGTCGATCTGGACCGGCGAGGTGGCCTTCTTGTCGCCGATGGGCGTCTTGCAGGCGTAGGGGACCTGCACCTGCTTGCCCTTGTACGCGGTGCCGTCGGGGTCGCCGCCCGAGCCACCCGAGCCGCCGCTGGTGCCGGAGCCGCCGGAGGAGCCGGTGGAACCGCCGGTGGAACCGGTGCTGCCGCCGGTGGTCGCGCCGCCGGAGCCGGTGGTGCCGGAGCTCGTTCCGCCGGCCGTGCTGCCGCCGCTGCTCGTCCCCCCGCTGCCCGTGGTGCCGCCGGAGGAACCGCCGCCGTCCGTCACCTTCAGGGTGACCGCCGGCTGCACCGCCTCCTTGGGCGTGCACTTGGTGTCCGTGGAGATCGGCTTGTTGACGTTGATGGTGTAGGCGCCGGGCGTCAGCGTGACCTCTCCCGGCGCGGTGAGCTTCAGCGTGCCCTTCATGACGGACAGCTTCATCGGGCTGTTCTTCGGGATCGGCGGGTTCTGTCGGGGGCCCTGCACGGCCAGGTCCCCGGTCTGCGCCCCGGCGACCTTGATCGTGCCGGACGGCTGGACGGTGTCCTTGCCCAGGTCGAGGATGCCGGGGTTCTGCGACGCGGCCTGGACCGTCGTCCAGACCACCTCGACCGCGTCGCCGACCTTGGCGGTCGCCGGCGCGGTGACCTCGACCTTGGTGGTGCCCTCCACGGGCGGCAGGCCCGAGATCGGCGGCGGCTGGCACTCGGTCTTGTACGCCACGTCGGCCGCCTGCGCGGTCCCGGCGGCGGTGACCACGCCCGCCCCCGCGAGCACCAGTGCGGCCGTCGCGGCCAGGGTCGCTCTCCTGCGCCGTCCGGTCGGCCTCGGGGGCCCGGTCGGCCTCATCAACGTCATCACGGGGAACCTTTCGACGGGGGTCCTTCGGTTGATGTGGTGGACGGTGCGGTGTCCTGGGTGAACCACGGCAGGGCGGCGGTGCCGGCCGGTGGTGCGGTGCCGGGGCCCGTGCCGGGTCGTTCCTGGTGTCGGCTGCGCGGCCGGGCCTGTTGCCGGCCCGTGCCGGTGCGCCGCGGGTGCGGGCGGTGCGTCGCCCTGCGGGGGCGGACGGTGGTGCCCGGTCGGGGCGGGCGGACGCGGTCGACGACCGCCATCCCGATCCGGAACACCGCCGTGGGGACGACCAGGCACAGCAGCAGCCAGAAGAGCGTCACGCCCCACGGCCGGCCGACCTCCCACGGCTGTTCGACCAGCACCTTGCCGCCGTACTTGAGGGAGACCAGGTAGTCCCCGTGCGCGCCGGCGGCCAGCTCCACCGGGAGCCTGACCTCGGTCTTCTGCCCGGCGGGGACGGTCCCGCGCCACTGCTGGTCCTCCCACTGGGGCGCGAAGACGCCGTGCGAGGTGCCGACCTGGAAGACCGGGTCCTTGGCCGGGACCGAGCCCAAGTTGCCGACGGTGACGGTCAGTTCGCGCTGCGGCGGGGCACCGAACCAGGTGAGGAGTCCGCTGCTGCCGGTCAGCCGGGGCTGCGCGAGGACGGCCAGCCGGCCGGCGCTCACGTCCTGCGGCAGCGGTGCGACGGGGTGTCCGGCGACCTTGAACGCGGCGTCCGCGGCGGCCGCCGGGCCGGTCGCGGTCGCCACGTGCACCACGCAGGGGCAGGGTTTGGGCGGTTCGGCGACCGGCAGGGCCTTGCTGAACGCGCCCCGGTCGTCGGTGGTGACGGTCCGCCCGTCGGCGTTGGCGCACGCGTTGGTGCCGCCGATCATGTTCTGGCCGCAGATCAGCAGCATCAGCAGGGTGTGCGGGCGCCAGCCCCGCCCGGTGACGGTGACGTCGCCGCCGGCGCCCGCCTCCTTCGGGGAGACCGCGGCGGAGGGCGGATCGCCGGCCGCGGCGGCGTGCGCGGCCGGGGCCGGCAGGCCGGGCAGCAGGGCCGGGAGCACGGCCAGGACGAGGGCGGCGAGCAGGGCGGGCGGCCGGCACCGTCGTCCGAGGCGCCCGCAGGCCCGTCTTCCGCTCGTTCGCGCGCCCGGCCCGCGGCCCGCGCCGGCCCCGCCGCCTCGTCCGTTCCCGGCGTGCTCGCCGCTCTCACCGTTCTCGCCGTTCACCCGCGCACCCCTGATCCCGTCTTCGCGACCGTCGTGGTGGAGCTCGTCGTGCCCGTCGTGGTCGTTGCGGCCGCCCCGCGCGTCCCGGTGCCGTTCGCCGGTCGGGTGCCGGCGGTCGCCCGGGCACCGGGCCGGTGCGGCGGGGGCCCGCCCCCGTCGTCGGGTCCGGGACCGGCCCCGCCGTCGCCGGTCGGCGCCGCCCGCCCGCTGCGCCCGCGGCGCCGACGGACCGCCCAGAAGCCCCCGCCGGCCGCCAGGAGGAGCGCCACCGCGACGCCCGTCCCCCAGGGGACGGCGGTGTATGCGGCGGTGCCGGTGTCCTGCGCCCCGCCCGCCGCGGTCGCGGTGAGCGTGACGTCGACCGCGTCCAGGGCGGGCGGATCGGACCAGGTCTCGGTCCGGGCGGTGCGGGCGCCGGGCGGCAGGACGTCCGGCAGCGGGCGGGCGGGCCGGCGCAGCAGCGTGCCGAAGAGGCCGTCGGCGCGGACCGCCACCTGTGGCCTGAGCGCGGTGTTCCCGCGGTTGACCAGGGTGTACCGGATCACCGCTGCGCTCCCCCGCCGGGTCACCGCGACGTGTTCGACGGTGAGCGCGGACAGCGTCGGCCCGGTCACCCGCAGCCGGACCGGTATCCGGATCCGGGCGCCGGGACCGGTGACGGTGAGCGCGGCCGGGTGGCTGCCGGGGGCGGCGGTGCGCGGCACGGCCGCCGTGAACGGCACGCTGGCCTGCGTCCGCGGCGGAACCGTCACCTGCGCCGTGCCGAACGCGAGCCACGCCCCGGCGCGTTGACCGTCGCCCCCGTCGCCGTCGCCGGCCAGCCGTACGGTCAGCGGCCGGTCGGACGGGTTGCGCACGGCCAGCCGGTCGGTGAGCGCGCTGCCCGCCGGCCCCTCCAGGTAGAAGGACGTGCGGGCGGTGCCGGTCGGCGCCGCGGACCAGCCGGGTGCGGCGGTGGTGGACGGCCCGGCCGCCGCGGCGGGCGGACGGGCCGCGGCCACCGCGGGGCACGGCAGGACGACGGCGGCCGCGAGGACGGCGCCGGCGGCCGCGGTGCGGAGTCGGAACGGCATCGGCGGCTCCCGGTGGAGGTCAGGCCCGTTGGTGACGGCGGGTCAGCCAGAGCGCGCCGGCCGCGCCGGCCAGCAGCACGGTGCCGCCGAGGGTGCCCAGGGCGATCGCGGAGTCCGCCGGTCCGGTCTGCGGCAGTTGGCCGCCGCCGGTCGATCCGCCCGCCGCCGCGGAGCCCCCGCTACCACCGGAACCGCCGCTGCCGCCCGTACCGCCGCTGCCCTTCACGTCCAGGGTCAGTGCCGGCTTGGGGTGGTTGCTCGGCGTGCAGGTGGTGGTGGTGCCCAGCGCCTTGATGGTGAGCGTGGAGGCCGTGAAGGTGACCTTCCCGCTGGCCTTGGGGGTGTACGTGCCGCTCAAGTCACTTATCTTGATGGGCGTGTTGGCCGGTATCGCCTGGTCGTTGGGCGGGCCGCTGACCGCGACCGTGCCGCTCTCCGCGCCGCCCAACTGGATCACCGCGCTGGGGCTCATCGCCCCCTTGCCCAGTTCGACGGGGCTGGAGGAGACGCCCTTCTGGAACGACATCACGAGCTTGTACGAGCCACCGCTGGGCGTCCCCTTGATGTCGATGGGCGAGACCGCCCCCTTGTTGCCGATCGGCGTCTTGCACTGGTAGTTGACGTCGACGACCTCGGCGTGTGCGACGGGCGCGGTGAACAGCACCGCGGAACCGGCCGCCGTGACCGCGGCCACGGCCAGCCCGGCCGCCCGCCGCGGCCGCCTGCCGTGTTGTGCGTGGAAGCGGGCCACCTTGAGTTCCCCTTCTCCCGGGTGCGCGCCGCCGGATGTTACTGACGGCACATCAGATTGGGCGCTCAAGGTACGCCCGGGAGGGTGTCGAGGGAAGGCACAGCACAGCCCCGATGCGCGGCGGCGACCGGATCCGTCCACGGGACGGGCGTCCGCCCCGGCCGCACCCCGGGCCGGAGGCGGCCCCGGACACGACGAAGCGCGGGCCCGTGGGCCCGCGCTCGTCTTCCGCTCGTTCGCCGCCCCTTCAGGAGGGTGCGGCCAGCTCCGCCCAGACGGTCTTGCCGGCACCGTCGGCGTTGCGCACCACGCCCCAGTCCAGGCACAGCCGCTGCACGATGAACATGCCGTGGCCGCCCGGGCGTCCGGGGCGGTGTGGGCTGCGCGGCGCCGGGGAGCCCGCCCCCAGGTCGCTGACCTCCAGGCGGAGCACCTTCGCGGCGCAGCGCAGCCGCAGCTCCTCGGGGCCCTCGGCGTGCAGGCAGGCGTTGGTGACCAGCTCGGAGACGACGAGCAGCACGTCCTCGGCCGCGGCCCGCTGATCGGCGGTGGCGGCCGGCAGCCAGCCCCAGTCGTTCAGCGCCTCCCGGGCGAAGTCGCGGGCCCGGGCCACGGCGCCCCGGGTGCCGGCCAGGCGCAGCCGACGGATCTGACCTGTGGGGACGGCAGCGGAAGCGCCGGCGCCGCCCGGCTCCGGGCCAAGATCGCCCGGCGGGTACGGCCGGGTGGTGCTCATCAGCGCTTCACCTCACCGATTCGCCTGTTCACGGACAACAGATACCTGACTGATTCAACGGATTCAGGTGTCTCCTGCCCGACCGGACCGTGAGAACACCCACTTCTTGGGAACGGAAGTTGTGACGCCGACTACGCGCCCGGATCGGAGCCGTCCGGGCTTCGCGTCCGGTCAGTCGGCCAGGGCCGCTTCGAGCGAGTCGTGCACCGTGAAAACCGCCTCCGCGCCGGTGATCTCGAAGACCCTGGCCACCACCGGTTGCATCCCGGCCAGATGGACGCCGCCGCCCGCGGCCTCGGCTTTCAGCCGGGCGCCGAGCAAGACGTTCAGCCCGGTGGAGTCCATGAATTCCAGGGGTGAGCAGTCCACCACGAGGCGTGCATAACCGTCGTCGATGCAGCCTTCCAGTGATTCCCGCAACAGATCCGCGGTGTGGTGATCCAGCTCACCGGTGACCGTCACCACCGCACTGGCGCCGTGATGGCGGATCTCGACGTGAAGCCGACCACGGCTTGCACTGCCGACCGTCCCGCGGTCCATCCGAGCGCACCCCTCTTGCTGCCTAGACGACTGTTTTGGTGACGACATTGCTCATGACTGCGCGGGTCGAACCCTACGCCTTCCTGACGTTCACCGGTAGCCGCAGAAAGGGCATAGCGCCAGATCGCGGACAACACGCACTTGCCTTCTTCCGGCGAAGCCAGGTAGGCGTAGAAGGACACATTCGAAACGGCCGGCTTTGGAGGCGCCGCACACCGCAGCTTCATGCAGAGGCTTCGGCAGCCATATGCCGAGAACGATGGAGGAGACACATGTCACCCCGGCTCGACGAATTGCGTATCGAGGACGAGCAGCGAACCGCTTCGTCGACACCCCGGTCCGATGCGACCGGTCACATTCCTTCCCAAAAGCATGCCGCGGCAACCGACCCGGTGAGCGTGCCCGAGCTCGACGACCTGCCCGAGATCCCACCGTTCGACGAAGTGGGTCCGGTGGATGCCAGGGCGCTGTCGAAAACTCTCTTCGAGCGGCTGGAAACGCTGGAAGAAGGCACGCACGAATACGCGTACGTCCGCAACACCCTGGTCGAGCTGAACCTCGCCCTGGTGAAGTTCGCGGCCTCCCGGTTCCGTTCCCGCAGTGAGCCGATGGAGGACATCGTCCAGGTCGGCACCATCGGTCTGATCAAGGCCATCGACCGTTTCGAGCTCAGCCGCGGCGTGGAATTCCCGACGTTCGCGATGCCGACCATCGTCGGCGAGATCAAGCGTTTCTTCCGCGACACCAGCTGGTCGGTGCGGGTTCCGCGACGTCTGCAGGAACTCCGCCTGGACCTGGCGAAGGCGGGCGACGAACTGGCGCAGAAGCTGGACCGGTCACCCACGGTCGGCGAACTCGCCGAACGCCTCGGCCTCACCAAGGACGAGGTCGTCGAAGGGATGGCCGCGAGCAACGCGTACACCGCGAGCTCGCTGGACGCCCAGCCCGAGGAGGACGACAGCGAAGGCGCGCTGGCGGACCGGATCGGTTACGAGGACCACGGCCTCGAAGGCATCGAATACGTCGAGTCGTTGAAGCCGCTGATCGCCGAACTCCCGTCCCGGGACCGGAAGATCCTCTCCCTGCGGTTCGTCGCCAACATGACGCAGTCCGAGATCGGCGACGAGCTGGGCATTTCGCAGATGCACGTCTCCCGTCTGCTCTCCCGCACCCTCGTCCGGCTCCGCAGGGGCCTGATGATCGAGGAGTGACCCCGCGGTCGGCGCCGGCCCGCGCGGCCGGCTGATGCCCGTGCACACGAGGGCCCGCCCCGGAATCGTCCGGGACGGGCCCCCAGTGCGTCCGGGGCGTCCCCCCGCCCCCGACGGCGTCGCAGCGGCGCCAGAAGGCGCCAGAAGGCGTCAGAGGCGCACGCCGCGGTGCCAGACGTCGGTGACCAGCGGCACGCCCGGCCGGTAGGCGAGGTGGACGTGGGACGGGGCGTCCAGCAGGAGCAGGTCGGCGCGGGCGCCGGGGCTGATCCGGCCGACGTCGTCGCGGCGCAGCGCCCGGGCGCCGCCCGCGGTCGCCGACCACACCGCCTCGTCCGGCGTCATCCCCATGTCGCGCACGGCCAGCGCGATGCAGAACGGCATCGAGCTGGTGAAGGACGAGCCGGGGTTGCAGTCGGTGGAGAGCGCGACGGTGGCGCCGGCGTCGAGCAGCGGACGGGCGTCGGGCCACTGGGCGCGGGTGGAGAACTCGGCGCCCGGCAGGAGCGTGGCGACGGTGTCCGACTGGGCCAGCGCGTCGATGTCGGCGTAGGTGAGGTGGGTGCAGTGGTCGGCGGAGGCGGCGCCGACCTCGACGGCGAGCTGCACGCCGGGGCCGTGGCCGAGTTGGTTGGCGTGCACCCGGGGCACCAGGCCCTTGGCCTTGCCGGCGGTGAGGATGGCGCGCGCCTGGTCGCCGTCGAAGGCGCCCCGCTCGCAGAAGACGTCGACCCAACGGGCGTGCGGGGCGCAGGCGTCCAGCATCGGTCCGGTGACCAGGTCGACGTAGCCGGCCGGGTCGTCGGCGTAGTCGGGCGAGACGATGTGCGCGCCGAGGAAGGTGACCTCGTCGGTGTGGGCGGCGGCGATGCGCAGCGCGCGGGCCTCGTCCTCGACGGTCAGGCCGTAACCGGACTTGGTCTCCTGGGTGGTGGTGCCCTGGCGCAGGCCCTCGGCGAGGTAGCGGGCGACGTTGGCGTGCAGTGCGTCGTCGCTGGCGGCGCGGGTGG
>LIQL01000579.1 GCA_001418405.1 Streptomyces diastatochromogenes
GCGCCGAGCACCGGGTCGTACCCGCGCTTGGCCAGCAGCGACTTGGCCTCGCTGCTGAGCTCGATGCCCATGTCGCGGTCCTTGAGCCGCTCGTCCACCTTGTTGATCATGAGGTCGACGATCTGGATGATGTCTTCCTCGGTGAGCTGGTGGAAGACGACGGTGTCATCGACACGGTTGAGGAACTCGGGCCGGAAGTGCTGCTTGAGCTCTTCGTTGACCTTGGCCTTCATCCGCTCGTAGCCGGTCTTGACGTCGCCCTGGGCGGCGAAGCCCAGGTTGAAGCCCTTGGAGATGTCCCGGGTGCCGAGGTTGGTGGTCATGATGATGACCGTGTTCTTGAAGTCCACGACCCGGCCCTGGGAGTCGGTCAGACGACCGTCCTCCAGGATCTGCAGCAGCGAGTTGAAGATGTCCGGGTGGGCCTTCTCGACCTCGTCGAAGAGGACCACCGAGAACGGCTTGCGCCGCACCTTCTCGGTCAGCTGGCCGCCCTCTTCGTAGCCCACGTAGCCGGGGGGCGAACCGAAGAGCCGCGAGACCGTGTGCTTCTCGCTGAACTCCGACATGTCGAGGGAGATCAGCGCGTCCTCGTCGCCGAAGAGGAACTCGGCGAGCGTCTTGGACAGCTCGGTCTTACCGACACCGGACGGGCCGGCGAAGATGAACGAGCCACCGGGACGCTTGGGGTCCTTCAGGCCGGCACGGGTGCGGCGGATCGCCTGGGAGAGCGCCTTGATGGCGTCCTTCTGGCCGATGACGCGCTTGTGCAGCTCGTCTTCCATCCGCAGGAGCCGCGAGGACTCCTCCTCGGTGAGCTTGAAGACCGGGATGCCCGTCGCCGTGGCGAGGACCTCGGCGATCAGCTCCTCGTCGACCTCGGCGACGACGTCCATGTCGCCGGCCTTCCACTCCTTCTCCCGCTTCGCCTTCGCGGCCAGGAGCTGCTTCTCCTTGTCGCGCAGGCCGGCGGCCATCTCGAAGTCCTGCGAGTCGATCGCGGACTCCTTCTCACGGCGCACGTCGGCGATCTTCTCGTCGAACTCGCGCAGGTCCGGCGGCGCGGTCATCCGGCGGATGCGCATCCGGGAACCGGCCTCGTCGATCAGGTCGATCGCCTTGTCCGGCAGGAAGCGGTCGGAGATGTAGCGGTCGGCGAGGGTGGCCGCGGCGACCAGGGCGGCGTCCGTGATGGACACGCGGTGGTGCGCCTCGTAGCGGTCCCGCAGGCCCTTGAGGATCTCGATGGTGTGCGGCAGCGACGGCTCGGCGACCTGGATCGGCTGGAAGCGGCGCTCCAGGGCCGCGTCCTTCTCCAGGTGCTTGCGGTACTCGTCGAGCGTCGTCGCACCGATGGTCTGCAGCTCGCCACGCGCCAGCATGGGCTTGAGGATGCTGGCCGCGTCGATGGCGCCCTCGGCGGCGCCCGCGCCGACCAGGGTGTGCAGCTCGTCGATGAACAGGATGATGTCGCCGCGGGTGCGGATCTCCTTGAGGACCTTCTTCAGGCGCTCTTCGAAGTCACCGCGGTACCGGGAGCCGGCGACCAGGGCACCCAGGTCGAGGGTGTAGAGGTGCTTGTCCTTGAGGGTCTCGGGCACCTCGCCCTTGACGATGGCCTGCGCCAGGCCCTCGACGACCGCCGTCTTGCCGACGCCGGGCTCGCCGATGAGGACCGGGTTGTTCTTGGTGCGGCGGGACAGCACCTGCATGACCCGCTCGATTTCCTTCTCGCGCCCGATGACCGGGTCGAGCTTGGTCTCCCGGGCGGCCTGCGTGAGGTTGCGGCCGAACTGGTCCAGGACGAGGGAGGTCGAAGGCGTGCCCTCGGCGGGACCGCCGGCGGTGGCGGCCTCCTTGCCCTGGTAGCCGGAGAGCAGCTGGATGACCTGCTGCCGCACCCGGTTCAGGTCGGCGCCCAGCTTCACGAGGACCTGGGCGGCGACGCCCTCGCCCTCGCGGATCAGGCCGAGCAGGATGTGCTCGGTGCCGATGTAGTTGTGGCCGAGCTGGAGGGCCTCGCGGAGCGACAGCTCCAGGACCTTCTTGGCACGGGGCGTGAAGGGGATGTGACCGGACGGGGCCTGCTGACCCTGACCGATGATCTCCTCCACCTGCTGGCGGACCGCCTCGAGCGAAATGCCGAGGCTCTCCAGGGCCTTAGCGGCGACACCCTCACCCTCGTGGATCAGACCCAGGAGGATGTGTTCGGTGCCGATGTAGTTGTGGTTGAGCATCCGGGCTTCTTCCTGAGCCAGGACGACAACCCGCCGCGCACGGTCGGTGAACCTCTCGAACATCGTTAATCGCTCCTCAGAGCGGTCAGGCAGTTAGGGGTCGGTCCCCTCCCTGTCCTTCCGCATGCTAGTCCCGCAGGGCGGGACAGCTCATTCCAACTGCCGACACCCGTCCGGATCACCCCGCTCCGACGGGGAAATTTACTGCCGAACAGCTGACATCTGCTCCAACTCGATGGTGCGAGACGATGTTCCCGCAGGCCAGGCATATACGCATGCCGCCACTACGCCCGTGGCGAACGCGCCCGTCGCCGACACACCGTCCGCCGCCGACCAAAACTGGCAACAAACTGCCGAGCGCGCCGGTCACAGCGTCCCTTCCCACTGAGACTTTCTTACCCGCTGCCACTGACACTCCATGCGGCGTGGGCGTTTTCCCTCCGCTACGGGCGAACACCCGCGCACCCCGGGATGCTTCCGCACTCCCCTCAGGCGCACACGCAACGCAACCGTTCGCGTACGCCACGTAACCTTCCGCCGGGTCGGCAGTTGCACCGGGCATGGCCCCCGCGCTTCCGCGACCCCGCTCCCCCCGCCCCGCCGTCCGCCGGTGGTACGAGGACGAGCTTGGCTGGGCGACCACCGGCACGGAGCCGCTGGAGCTGCTCACGGGGGTGCGCTTCGACGTCCTGGAGATGCCCGCCGACGCGGGCGGCGCCGTGCTGCGGCGGGTGCCGCGGACCGGCCCGGTCGCACTGTTGCGGCCCGGACGGGGCGGGAAGGCGGCGCAGGATCGACCGAAACTGCTCCTGCTCATCGCGGCCGGCGGCGCGGAGGAGCTCCCGGGGATCCTGGACTGGCTGGAGTGGGGCACCCTGGCGGCGGATCTCACCGCGCGCGGGGCCGGCGGGCGGATGCCGGCACCGGCACTGCCCTCACGGGGCCGTGCGTCGGGCGGCTGCGGCCCGCGGGAGGCCGCGGGGTGGGTGCGGCCTCCCCGACCTGGGTACGAGGCGGAGGATTCCCTGCCCACCACGGGGATCGGGGCGGGAATCGGGGACGGTGGGGGCGCCCCCGACCTCGTACGGCTCGTGAGCACGGCGGCAACGGAGTGCCACCGGGCCCGATTGGTACGTGCTCGTAATGGCCAATCGGATCGCGCGTACGGCGATCAGCCGTTGGCCTTCTCGAATGCCTCGCGAATGTCGGCGGGGACACGGCCACGGTCATTGACGTTGTAGCCGTTCTCCTTCGCCCAGGCGCGGATCTTCGCGGTGTCCGGGGAGCCGGCGGAAGCCGCACGGGCCTTGCCGCGACCAGCGGAACGGCCACCGGTCTTGCGGCCGGCCTTCACGAAGTCGGCGAGCGAGTCGCGAAGCTTGTCGGCGTTGGCGTCGGAGAGGTCGATCTCGTAGGACTTACCGTCGAGAGCGAACGTCACGGTCTCGTTGGCCTCGCCACCGTCGAGGTCGTCGACAAGAAGAACCTGAACCTTCTGTGCCACCAGGATTCCCTTTCATCGAATGCGGATTACGACGGAAAGCAAACCGCTTTTCCGGGAAAAACACAAACCCTTGGGTAGGGTTCACTTGCCCACGCAGTGGGGAACGCATGCTTCCGTAGCCATGAGATAGGGGAGCGATTCGGACATAGAACGCTGATCACAGGTGCAGAAGCATGCGGCTGTTGCCCAGGGTGTTGGGCTTCACTCGTTCGAGCCCGAGGAACTCGGCAACGCCCTCGTCATAGGAACGCAGCAGTTCGCTGTAGACATCCCCGTCTACGGGTGTCTCGCCGATCTCCACGAAGCCGTGCTTGGCGAAGAAGTCGACTTCGAAGGTGAGGCAGAAAATTCGCCGCACTCCCAGCCAGCGGGCGGTGGCCAGCAGCTTGGCCAGGACCTGGTGGCCGACCCCGGTGCCGCGTTCCGTCCGGTCCACCGCCAGGGTGCGGACCTCGGCCAGGTCTTCCCACATGACGTGCAGTGCTCCGCAGCCGACGACCTCGCCGTCCTCGTCCCGCTCCGCCACCCAGAACTCCTGGATGTCCTCGTAAAGCGTGACGGTGGCTTTGTCGAGCAGGATCCCGTCGCGCGAGTAGGCGTCGATGAGGCGGCGGACCGCCGGTACATCGCTGGTCCGGGCACGGCGGACGGTGAGGCCTTTTGAATGCGCTGGCATGCCCGGACGCTATCGCTCCTTGCCGCCGGGCTCCGCTCCGGGTTCAACTCCTTCGCCGGCCGGCGCTTCATCCGCCGCTTGCGGCTCTTCTTCCCGGGCCGGTTCCCCGGAGTGTTCCGGGGCCGCCGGCTGTTCTTCCGCGGCTACCGGCCGATCGTCGACCTGCACCATCCGTACGGCATCGCGGAGGGCTTGCCGTTGTTCCTGCGACATCATGCCGAAGAAGGCGACTAGTGCGGCCGCGGGGTTGTCACTGGCGGACCACGCTTCGTTCATCAGTGCGGCCGAGTAGGCGGCGCGAGTGGAGACCGCCTCATATCGATAGGCGCGGCCTTCGGCTTCGCGGCGCACCCAGCCCTTCTGATGCAGGTTGTCCAATACGGTCATGACCGTGGTGTAGGCGATCGACCGTTCCTTCTGGAGATCCTCCAGAACTTCTCGAACGGTCACCGGGCGGTTCCACTCCCAGACCCGCGTCATCACCGCGTCTTCCAGATCACCCAAGCGTCTCGGCACACAAGAAGAATAGTGGGAGATGTCGCGAATGCCGGTTGATCTGGTTGCGTTTGGTCCGGAAAAAGGAAGTACGGCCCGGGACGGTCAATCCCGGGCCGTACTGAGCGGGTGATCCGCCGGAAATGAGGGCGGTTCAGGCGCCGAACGCCTTGGGTTCCTGCCCGGCGGCCTCGGCGCGGGCGAACGCCTCGTCGACGGCCGCGTCCTCCTTCGACTTGTTCTGACCGCCCTGGCTCTTGATCATCGTGACGATCAGGCAGGTGAAGGCGACGGCCATCACTACGGGCGGGAGCAACGCGGCAACGTAATCCATGGCATGGGCCTCCTTCAGGGCATGAGCCCGCGACGAGTACCCCGCCAGAGTACGCAGCGCTCAGGCGGTGCGGGTCTCCGGGGGCGGCACCGGCTTGCGGCGGGGCGGGAACACCTCGCCCGGCGTCGGGATCGGGCGGTCGGGCCGGGGCTCCCCGGGGCGCTGCCCGGGCTTGGGCGGCTCCCGGCGGGGCCCCGGGCGCGGTTCCCGTTGGGGGTCCTGCTTCGGGTCCGCCTCGGAGTCCGTCCCGACGGTGGCGGCGCTGCGGGAGGCCAGACCGGAAGGGCGCGGGCGGGCGCCGGTGCGGCCGTTCACCGGGGCGTCCGGAAAGGCGCCCGAGCGGCCACCGGGCAGCGCGCGCAGCCGGGCCCGTACGGATTGCTCGGCCAGGCGCTCGCAGTGCCGCAGGAGGGCGCTGCGGCGTTTGCGCTCGGCCTCGACGGCGGGCCGGGTGAGCAGCGAGCGCAGCGCGGCGAGGTCGTCGGGGCCGGGGACGTGACCGGCCGCCAGCACCTCCTGGAGCCGCGCGAGGTAGCCGGTGGCGGCGCCGGGCAGGGCGTCGCGGTAGCGGGCGAGGTCGGCGAGCAGGAAGGCGCGCAGGCGGGCGCCTTCGCGGACCGCCTCGTCCACCGCCTCCGCCAGCCGGAGGTATTCCTGGACGTCCTGCGACCGGTCGGGGGCGGGGACGCCGAGGGGCGCGGCGCGGGAGGTCGTCTGGAGGGCATGGGCGAGGGCGCGACGGAGAACACGCAACTCATCGGCGCCGAAGGCCATGCCGCCGCGGGATCCGTATGGCATTGGCATGCCGCGACTTTACGACTAATTCGGACAAAAGCCTCTTAATTTGGATCGGTGGCGCGGCAGCGGGGCGCGCGTCACACGGGCGCGCCAGTACGGCACCGGTCGCGCCCCTGCTGCCCGCGGGCCGTGGTTACAGCCGGCCCACGTTGCGCTCGTACACCAGCCGCAGGCCGATGAGGGTGAGCCAGGGCTCGTGCTCGTCGATCACCGAGGACTCGCCGAGCACCATCGGGGCCAGCCCGCCGGTGGCGATCACCGTCACGTCGTCGGGGTCGTCGGCCAGTTCCCGGGCCATCCGCTGCACCACGCCGTCCACCTGGCCGGCGAAGCCGTAGAGGATTCCGGACTGCATCGCCTCGACGGTGTTCTTGCCGATGACGCTGCGCGGCCGGGCCAGCTCGATCTTGCGGAGCTGGGCGCCCTTGACGCCCAGCGCGTCCACGGAGATCTCGATGCCGGGGGCGATCACGCCGCCCACGTACTCCCCGCGGGCGCTCACCGCGTCGAAGGTGGTCGCGGTGCCGAAGTCGACGACGACCGCCGGGCCGCCGTACAGCTCGACGGCGGCCAGCGCGTTGATGATCCGGTCCGCGCCGACCTCCTTGGGGTTGTCCATGAGGATCGGCACGCCCGTCTTGACGCCTGGTTCCACCAGGACGGCCGGGACGTCCCCGTAGTAGCGGCGGGTCACCTCGCGCAGCTCGTGGAGCACCGAGGGGACCGTGGAGCAGATGGAGATGCCCTCGATGTTGTCGCCCAGGTCGTCCCCGAGCAGCGGGTGCATGCCCATCAGGCCCTGGAGCAGGACGGCCAGTTCGTCGGCGGTCCGCCGGGAGTCGGTGGAGATCCGCCAGTGCTCGACGATCTCGTCGCCGTCGAACAGGCCCAACACGGTGTGCGTGTTGCCTACGTCGATGGTCAGCAACATGGTCAGCGGCTCTCGTGGTCGTGCGGGCCGGCGGGGGCGTCGGCGTCGTCGCCCTCGCGCAGGTCCAGGCCGATGTCGAGGACCCGGGCGGAGTGGGTGAGCGCGCCCACCGCCAGGTAGTCGACGCCGGTCCGGGCGTATGCGGCGGCGTTGTCGAGCGAGAGTCGGCCGGAGGACTCCAACATCGCGCGGCCGGCGACCAGTTCGACCGCCTCGCGGGTCTGCTCCGGCGTGAAGTTGTCCAGCAGGATCAGGTCGGCGCCCTCGGCGAGGATCGGCGGGATCTGGTCGATCCGGTCGACCTCGACCTCGATCGGCACGCCGGGGAACTCGGTCCGCACGGCCGTGAACGCCTCCGCGACGCCGCCCGCCGCCACGACGTGGTTGTCCTTGATGAGCGCCGCGTCGGACAGCGACATCCGGTGGTTGACGCCGCCGCCGCAGCGCACCGCGTACTTCTCCAGGGCGCGCAGGCCCGGCGTCGTCTTACGGGTGTCGCGGACCCTGGCGTCGGTGCCGTCGAGGACGTCCGCCCAGGCGCGCGTCAGGGTGGCGATGCCGGACAGCCGGCCCAGGAGGTTGAGCGCGCTGCGCTCGGCGGTGAGCAGGTCGCGGGT
>LIQL01000058.1 GCA_001418405.1 Streptomyces diastatochromogenes
GGGTTGCCCTGCGCCTTCTCCAGGGCCAGCGCGTCGGTGGCGGGCTTGAGCTTGGCGCCGACCGCGAAGTTGCCGTTGACGACGGCGGCGTCGACGTCGGCCAGGCGCGGCGCGGTCTGGGCGGCCTCCAGCTCGGTGATCTTTATGCCCTTGCTGTCCTTGACGTCGGTCAGCGTGGCGTCGGAGCCGACGCCGGGCTTCAGGGTGATCACGCCGTTCTCGGCGAGCAGCTTGAGCGCGCGGCCCTCGTTGGACGGGTCGTTGGGGACCGAGACGGTGGAGCCGGGCTTGAGGTCGGAGAGCTTGTGGATCTTCTTGGAGTAGACGCCCAGCGGCTCGATCTCGACGTTGACGACCGGGACGATGTCGGTCCCGTTCTCCTTGTTGTAGGTGTCCAGGAACGGCTTGTGCTGGAAGAAGTTGGCGTCGACCTGGCCGTCGTCGGTGACCTTGTTGGGCAGCTTGTAGTCGTTGAAGACCTTGACGTCCAGCTTCAGGCCCACCTGGGGCGCCAGCTTCTCCTTGACGTAGTCGAGGATCGTGGCGTGCGGGGTGGGGCTGGCGGCGACGACCAGCGGGGCGTTCGTGTCGTTCTTGTCGCTGCTCGCGGTGACGTCGGAGGGGGCGCTGCAGGCGCTCGCGCCGAGGGCGACGGCGGATGCGGCGGCCACGGCCACGGTGATCTTGAGGGTGTTACGCACGAAGAGTGCCTCTTTCTTGTGCACACGGAAGTCCGTGTGAGCTGCGCCCGGCAAAGGGTCCGGGCCTACGAAATGCGGGTGGTGCTGGTGGTGCGGGGGGGGTCAGGCGGCCTCGGTGACCGGTGCGGGCTCCTCGGTGCGGACCCGGCGCAGGCCGACCCGCAGGGAGGAGGCGCGGGTGCCGCGGCCGGCGAGCCGGCGGACGATCAGGTCGCCGACCACCTGGACGGCGGTGACGATGACGACCAGCTCGACGACCGTGACGACCATGAGCGGGGTGTCGTACCGCAGGTAGCCGTAGGTGTAGGCGAGGTTGCCCAGGCCGCCGCCGCCGACCGCGCCGGCGATCGCCGAGTAGCCGATCAGCGTGATGACGGTGGTGGTGACCGCGGCGACCAGGGCCGGCAGGGCCTGCGGGAGCAGCACCTTGAAGATGACGGTCCAGGTGCCGCCGCCCATCGCCTGCGCCGCCTCGACCAGCCCGTGGTCGACCTCGCGCAGCGCGGCCTCCACGAGGCGGGCGACGAACGGGACGGCGGCGATGGTGAGCGGGACCACCATGCCGGTCGGGCCGATGGAGGTGCCGACGAGGATCCGGGTGAAGGGCATCAGCACCACGAGCAGGATCAGGAACGGGAAGGACCGCCCGATGTTCGCGATCGCGCCGAGGACCTTGTTCACCACGGCGTTCTGGAGCATGGCCCCGCGGGCGCTCAGGTGCAGCAGGATGCCGACCGGGACGCCGATGAGGACCGCGTAGAACGTGGACCACCACACCATGAAGAGGGTGTCGAGGGTGGAGTCGGACAGCAGCGGCTGCATGTCGTTCCAGCTCACTGGGCACCTTCCTTCTGGAGCGGGGTGGTCGTCGGGGCGTCGTCGGCGGTGGCACCCTCGACGACGTCGACCTGGAGACCCTGCTCGCGCAGGAAGCCGATGGGCACGACGTTCTCCTCGAAGCGACCGGGCAGTTCGATGCGCATCCGGCCGACCTGCTTGCCGCCGAGGGTGTCCATGGCGGCGCCGAGGATGGAGACGTCGACGTTGTAGGTGCGGGCCAGCTCGGAGATCACCGGCCGGGTGGCGGCCGCGCCGTGGAAGGTGACGTCGACGACCGTGCGGCCCTCGGCGGACGACTCGCCGCCGACCGGGAACAGCTCGCGGGCCAGCTCGGAGCCGGGGGTGGCGAGGAGCTCCGCGACGGTGCCCTGCTCGACGATCCGGCCGCCCTTCATCAGCGCGGCGGAGTCGCAGATGGTCTTGACGACGTCCATCTCGTGCGTGATGAGGACGACGGTGAGGCCGAGCTGCTGGTTGAGGTCGCGCAGCAGCGTCAGGATGGAGCGGGTGGTCTCCGGGTCCAGGGCGCTGGTGGCCTCGTCGGAGAGCAGCACCTTGGGGTCGCCGGCCAGGGCGCGGGCGATGCCGACGCGCTGCTTCTGGCCGCCGGAGAGCTGGCCGGGGTACGCCTGGGCCTTGTCCGCGAGGCCGACCAGGTCGAGCAGCTCCAGGGCCTTGCGGGCGCGGTCGCGGCGGGGGACCTTGAGGATCTCCAGCGGCAGTTCGACGTTGTCCTGGACGGTCCGCGAGGACAGCAGGTTGAAGTGCTGGAAGACCATGCCGATGTGGCTGCGGGCGGCGCGCAGGGCCGCGTTGGCGCGCTGGCCGCTGCCGCCGAGGGCGGTGAGGTCCTGGCCGGCCACTGTGACCGTGCCGGAGGTGGGGCGCTCCAGGAGGTTGAGGCAGCGGATGAGAGTGGACTTGCCGGCGCCGCTCTGGCCGATGACGCCGTACACCTCGCCCTCTCGGACGTGCAGGTCGACGCCGTCCAGGGCGGTGACCTCACGGCCTCCCGAGCGGTAGACCTTGGTCAGGCCCGTTGTGGTGATCACAGGGAATTCCGTCACTGTCGAGTGCTCGGCGGCTGGCCCGCCGGGCACGGGGCATTCTTGGCGAGTGCGGCAGGGGGAAACGGGGAGCGGCGGCGGGCGCGGGGCCCGGCTCCGGCTTCCGGTGACGCGGGGCGACCGAGGGCGCGGGGGTGCGGCGGTCGGCTCATGGCGGCAGGTCTCGCTTCGGGGCGCGAGGCTCAGGCGGGGGCCCTCAGCGGTCACACATTCGACACATGCAACGAGCACCGGGCGTGGGGTACGCCTCGGTCGCGGGGGTGCGGCGGCTCGTCGTGGTCATGGCGGTCAGTAAACCAGACAGCGGTACGGCCCGATCAACCCCGTCCGCATATCGGACACCGGTGCCCGACCCGTGGACCGCACCCCTTCCCACCTGGACGATCTTGGTCGGTCGGCCGTGGCCTGCACGGATGCCGGCGGTGAGGCGAAGCTCCGGCGGCGGGCCGACCGTCCGGTGCCGGACGGGCTGTGGTCAACGCCACGACCGTCGGGGCGCCCGCGCGCCGCGGCGCCGGCCCGGCGGGCCACGGCGGGGCCGGACGCGGTGATCCGCAGGGCGCCGATTAGCATCGGGCCCATGCCCCACAACCCCACGGCGCGCGGCCGCCTCGACCGGAGGCCGCGGTGATCGACGCGCTGACGATCGCGGTCGGCGTGACCGCTTGCGCGCTGGCCGCCTGGTGCGGCTTCGCCGCGTACCGCAACGAACCCACCAAGGACTGGCACTTCATCGGCATGGCCGTGGTGTCGCTGCTGTGCGTCGTCCAACTCATCGTCGCCATAGTGCAGTTGACCGGCGGACACACACCCGACAAGGGCACCGCGCTCTTCCTGGCGTACCTGCTCGGGGCCGTCGCGTGCGTGCCGGCGACCGGGTTCATGTCGCTGTCCGAGCGGACCCGGTGGGGTTCGGCCACCGTCGCCGCGGGCTCCGTGGTGCTTGCCGTTCTGGAAGTACGGCTCTTCGACATTTGGGGAGGCGGCAGTGTCTGAGACTGCGCCGAAGACCACGGCGGCCGGTGCCGCACAGGAATCCACGGTCCGGGATCCGGCCACGAGGCTGGGCGCGGGCCCGGGGCGGCTGCTGGTCACCCTGTACGGCGTGTTCACCGTGGCCGCCGCGTCCCGCTCGATCTACCAGCTGATCGCCCAGTACGACCGCGCCCCGCTGGCGTACCTGCTGTCGGCGGGCTCCGCGCTGGTCTACGGCTTCATCACCTTCTCGCTGGTGCGCGGCGGCGAGGGCGCCCGCCGGGCGGCGATCGTCTGCTGCGCGCTGGAGCTGCTCGGGGTGGTCGGCATCGGCACCTGGACGCTGGTGGACCCGGCGGCGTTCGCGGACTCCACGGTCTGGTCGTACTACGGCATGGACTACCTCTTCATTCCGGTCGCGCTGCCGATCACCGGGCTGATGTGGCTGCGCCGGGCCCGTACGGCGACCGCGTAGCGGGTGCGGCGTCCGGGCCCGCGCCGCGGGCCCGGACCGGCGTCACACCACCGCGGCCGGCTCCTTCTCCAGCGTGACCAGGCTCAGCCGCTGGCTCAGCTGCTCGGTGCCGACCGGGGCGTAGCCGTGACTGCGGTAGAGCCGGAGGTTGGCCTCGCTGCGGTGGCCGGCGAAGAGGCGGTAGCGCTTGGCGGAGCGGTCCTCGGCCAGCCGGCGTTCGACGGCGGCCAGCAGCCGGCCGCCGAGCCCGTGCCGCTGGAGCCGGGGGTGCACGATCAGTTTGCCGATCTTGGCGGTGCCGTCGGCGTCGACCGTGCCGCGCACCGAGCCGACGACCTCCCGGCCGAGTCTGGCCACCATGACGCAGCCGTCGGCGAGTTCGGCGCGCAGGGAGCCCAGCGTCTGGGTCAGCGGCTCGATCCCGTAGTCGTCGTAGAGCTCGGCCTCGGGCTGGTAACAGAGGTACTGGAGTTTGAGGATCTGCTCGGCGTCGTCGTCGGTCGCCGTCGAGATGGTCACGCTCGTGCCCATGCGCGTTTGCCTCCCCTTTTCGGTTCGCTGTCCGCTTCCGGACTCCCCGGCATTCGGCCGCGGCAATCGCCGCCGCAGGCATTGTGCGCGGGCATACGGGACAAGCGGAACGGACCGGCGCCAAGCTCCCCTGTGACATTGCCAACTCAGATGAGTGCGCCACCGGGTGGAGCCGGGCGCCGGTCCGGGCGCGCCGCGGGAGGTCAGTGCCGGCGGAACGCCTCGGCGGCGAGCAGCGCAGTGTCCGGATTGTCGGAGAACAGGCCGTCGATGCCGGTCGCGAAGAGCGCCTTGAAGTACGCGAGCGAGTTGCCGTAGGCGTCCGGGTCCTTGCCGACCTGGAAGTCCAGCGGCAGGAAGCTGTTCTCGTTGCGCACGGTGTACGGGTGGACGACCAGTCCGGCGGCGTGCGCGTCACGGACCAGGGCGGTGGGCTTGCCCAGCTTGCCCTTGTCGTCCTGGGCGATGATCTGCGGCAACCAGGGGCCGATGCCCTGGGCGAAGCCGGCGATCCACCTCAACCCCTCGGGCTTGAGCAGGTCGGCGGTGGTGCGCGGGTCACCGGACTCGACGAAGTCCCAGGGCCGCACGGACGGCTCGTCGAGCAGGACCACCTTCGGGCACTTCACGCCCAGCTCACCGAGCCGGCGCAGGCTGCTGGGCTCGAAGGACTGCAGGAAGTTCGGGGCGTGCGCGGTGTGCCGGCCGTAGCGGCGCAGCAGGTGGGCGAGGCGCTCCTCCAGGCCCAGGCCCAGCTTGCGGAAGTAGGTGGGGTGCTTGGTCTCGATGTGCAGCCAGACCGGACGGCCGCGCTCGCGCCCCTTCTTCTCGGCCCACTGCAGGGCCTCTTCGAAGGTGAGGATCGGCCAGACGCCGTCGTAGAGGGTGTTGTGCTGGCGGACGTCCGGTATGCGCTCCTTGGCGCGCAGCGTCTTGATCTCGGCGAGCGTGAAGTCCTCGGTGAACCAGCCGGTGATCTTCTTGCCGTCGATGGTCTTGGTCGTCCGGCGGCCGGCGAACTCCGGGTGCCGCGCGACGTCGGACGTGGCGCTGATGTCGGGCTCGTGGCGCAGGATCAGGTGCCCGTCCTTGGTGGGGACGAGGTCACCGGCCTCGATGACGTCCGCTCCCATGTCGAGGGCGAGTTGGTAGGAGCCCAGGGTGTGCTCGGGGCGGTAGCCGCTCGCGCCCCGGTGGCCGACGACCAGCGGGACCGGCAGCTTGGCGGGCCGGCCGGCGGGCGCCGGCCGGTTGGCCGGGGCACCGGCCTGCTCCGCGCGCCCCGCGGCGTTCGCCTGTCCCGCGCCGGCCAGTACGGCCGCCCCCGCTCCCAGGGCCGCGGCGCCCAGTACCGTCCGCCGTCCCGGCTCGTGCCGCTTCTCCATGCCCGCGCTCCTCGTTCTGCGTCGTGTCCCGGTGCGACCGGTGGCATTCCGGACGTACCGGGGGTTTCCGGTGTGTCCACGGTCCGGGAGGCGTCGGTGGACCCTCCCGGAGGCTCCTTGATCGTAAGCACGGACGGGTGATGCCGGGGAGACGCCCGCGAGGACTGTGGGCAACATGGACGTGACGCACGTCAACTCTGCGTATCGACCCGGTGAACCCGATGTGCGCGCGGGAGTGACCCGCGAGTATGGTCCTGGGCTGCAGAGCGCTGTGCCGCCTTGACCTGACCACCACGACCCGGAGGGCCCGTTGTCCCGCATTGTGCTGAAGGCGATCCTCGGACTGATGATGCGCGTCCTGTTCCGCCCGAAGGTCGAGGGCATGGAGCGGATCCCGGAGACGGGTCCGGTGATCATGGCCGGGAACCACGTCACGTTCATCGACTCGCTCTTCCTGAGCCTGGTGGTCAAGCGCCCGGTGTACTTCATCGGCAAGGACGAGTACGTCACCGGCAAGGGGATCAAGGGCCGGCTGATGGCCTGGTTCTTCACCACCGCCGGGATGGTCCCCGTGGACCGCGACGGCGCGCGCGGCGGCGTGGCAGCGCTGATGACCGGACGGCGCATCCTGGAGCAGGGCCAGGCGTTCGGCATCTACCCGGAGGGCACCCGCTCCCCCGACGGCCGGCTGTACCGCGGGCGCACCGGCGTCGCCCGGCTCGCGCTGATGACCGGCGCCCCGGTCGTCCCGTTCGCCATGGTGGGCACGGACAAGGTCCAGCCCGGCGGCAAGGGCCGCCCGCACCTCGCCCCGGTGACCGTGCGCTTCGGCGAGCCGCTGGACTTCTCCCGCTACGACGGCATGGACCGGGACCGGTACGTGCTGCGGGCGGTCACCGACGAGGTGATGAGCGACGTCATGGAGCTGTCCGGCCAGGAGTACGTCGACGTGTACGCCACGAAGGCCCGCTCCGCCGCCTGATCCCGCTGCGAACGCCACGGAGGGCCCCGTCCTTGAGGACGGGGCCCTCCGCGTTCTCCGGCCGCTACCGGGCGGTCAGCAGGGGACCCGGAAGCCGCCGGGCGCGCGCTGGCCCTCGGCGTCGCCGGCGAGCGCCTTGCGCAGCGCCTCCTCGGGGCGCGGGATGCGGTCCCCGTCGGCCTGGAGGAGCTGCTGGTGCTCGGCGACGGAACCGACCCGGGCGCCGGCGAGGTGGGCGTTCTTGACCGTGATGCGGTTCAGCTCGGACGGGGAGAGCCGGCGCCGGGAGCGGACGTAGGCGATGAAGCTCTCGAAGTCCCGGGTGTGCCGGACCGGATCGGTGAAGCCGGTGAAGGCGCTGAAGCCGTCCTGGTTGATGAGGGTGTACGAGGGGGCGGCGAGGCGGTAGCGGCGGGTGAGGTCCAGCGGCTTGCCGTCGATGCGGACGTCCGCGGGGTCGATCCGGTGCCCGGCCCGGCCGGCGGCGTCGAAGGTGTAGCGGACGTTCCCGGAGACGGCGAGCGGGGAGAAGGACAGGCCCTCGCCGGCGGTGGACGCCCACTGCTGTTCCAGGGCGTCGTGGAGCTGCCGGCCGGTGACCGTGACGGTCATGATCGGGTCGCCGAAGCCGACCGCGTTCCACGCCTGCCCGAAGGTGACCACGCCGTCCGACGCCTCGTCGCGCACCAGGTCGCCGCCGATGATCGCGGCACCGACCCGCGGGGCCAGGGCGATGACGGCGAGTTCGGCGGGGACGTTGCGGTGGCCGCCGCGGTCGTCCAGCGGGCCGTGCGGCTGGCCGCCCGCCCACAGCGCCCAGTCGGCGACGAGGTTGCCCATGGTGGACTCCCCGACCGCGTTGCGGCGTCGGGTGAAGGAGGCGGTCTGGGTGCCGATCCGGGTGCGGGCGCGGCGGGCGCCGTAGCCCGCCCAGTAGTCGGCGATCGACTTCAGCTCCGGATCCGGCGTCACGTCGCGGGTGTTGGGGTGGTTGACGGAGGTGGTCAGCTCCCGGATCACCTTCCCGCTCACCGGGTCCAGCCGCAGGTTGATCTCGTTGATGATCTGGCCGTAGCAGCCGGCCTCGACGAACGGGCGAGGCACGCCCTTGGGGTCGGGCAGCATCATGGTGAAGGCGCAGTGCCAGTGGCCGGTGACGATGGCGTCGATGAGCGGGGAGACCCGCAGGGCCAGTTCGTAGGCCGGGCCGGAGGGGTTGGTGCCGCTCTCGAAGTTGCTGCCGGCGACCGCGCCGTCGTGCATGCTGAGGACGATCGCGTTGACGCCCCGGCTCTTCAGGGCCGCCGCGCAGCGGTTGGCGGTCTCCAGTTCGTCCAGGGTGCGCAGGCCGGGCTGGTAGGAGCCGGGGAAGGACTCGGTGCCGATGGCGGTCAGGTGGATGAAGCCGATCGGCAGCCGGCGGCCCCGGCCGGCGTCCACGTGCACGATGTTGTACGGCGGCAGCACCCGCTGGCCGGTGTCGTGCCACACCATGTTGGCGCTGTAGTAGGGGAAGTTCGCGCCGCGGAAGCGGTGGCCGGTGGAGTCGGTGAAGGAGACGTCGCGGCCGACGACGGGGAACGCCCGACCGCGTTCCATGTGTTCCTTCAGGAAGACCGTCGACTTGTCGAACTCGTGGTTGCCGGCCGAGGCGAAGTCCAACTGGAGGGCGTTGAGGGCCTCGATGGTGGGTTCGTCTGCGAAGGAGGCGGCGTCGAACTC
This sequence comes from Streptomyces diastatochromogenes, assembly GCA_001418405.1. GTDB lineage: Bacteria > Actinomycetota > Actinomycetes > Streptomycetales > Streptomycetaceae > Streptomyces > Streptomyces albulus_C. The sequence continues at coordinate 8,679 of LIQL01000058.1, forward strand.
CCAACCGGAGAAGAGGTCGCCGGGGGCGAAGAAGAGGGAGTTGCGCCGTCCGGCGCGCAGCCGCTCCAGGTGGGCGGCCATGTAGGCGACGCCGCCGACGGTGTAGCGCTTGCCGCCGGCGCCGGTGATGACGGAATTGGCGCCCGGGGCGCCCTGCAGATAGCCGTGCAGATCGGTGATGTTGAGCAGTTGGACGTCGACGTACTCGTCGGCCGTGGCGGCGTCGCGGGCGTGGCCGGTGGCGTAGGCGTTGGTGCCGATCGCGCTCGCGGTGGCCATCGCCCCCGCGGCGGTTACGAAGGACCGTCGTCCGATGTCGCGCACTGCGTCACTCTCCTGAGCGGGTCCGACCGTTGGGGGGACGACGGGAGAGTCAAGCGAGCCGTGCGGGACAACCGGCCACCAAGACGCGTACCGGGCGTGAACGGCAGGGGACAGTCGCCCCCAGGGGCGTGTCCTGTGGATCATGGCCGGTACGTGCGGTCGCGATCCACGGGACACGCCTGCGTGGGGGCAGGGGGCGGGGCGGAGTCCCTCGTTCGCCCGCCGGGTGGGGCCTTACGGGTGCCGGGTGGTCCCGGAGCCGGCCATCGGCGCGGCCTCGGGGTCCGCCGCGGGCTCCGGCTCCGCGCTGTCCGCCAGCGACTGGCCTCGGAGCAGGAACCACGCGGCCACCGCGGCGCCCAGCAGCACCACCGCGCCGATTCCGGCCGCGGTGTCCACGCCGCTGACGAACGAGTCCTGAGCGGCCTTCAGCAGCGTCGCGCCCTGGTCGGCGGGCAGGTGGCCGACGGTTTCCACGGCCCCGCCGAGCGAGGAGCGGGCGGCGTCGGCGGCGGGTTCGGGCACGCCGGCGGGGGTGGCGAAGCCCTGGTAGATGCTGGTGACGATGGAGCCGAGCAGGGCGATGCCGAGCGCGGCACCCAGTTCGTACGCGGTCTCGGAGACCGCGGAGGCGGCGCCGGCCTCCTCCTTGGGCACGCTGGAGAGGATGACGTCGGCGGTGACCGTGAAGGCGAAGCCGGCGCCGATGCCCACGACGAACAGCAGGGTGCACAGCGCGAAGGTGCCGGTGTCGGCGTGCAGGGCCATGCAGCCGGCGAGCGAGAGGCCGACCACGGCGAGGCCGCCGGCCACCACCAGGCGCACCGACAGCCGTCGGGCCACCCAGCCCGCGGCCAGACCGGCCCCCACCGCGCCGATCGCGGCCGGGAGTTCGACCAGCCCGGCGTTGAGCGGCGAGCGCATCTGCACCATCTGGAGGAACTGCGAGAGGAAGAAGACCAGTCCGGACATGCCGAGGATGGTCAGCAGGTCGGCCAGGACCGCGCCGGAGAAGCCCCGGTGCTGGAAGAGCTTCATGTTCAGCAGCGGCGCGTCGAGGGTGAGCTGGCGGCGGACGAACAGCAGCAGGGCGAGCAGGCCGATGACCGCGGCCGGCCCGATGTCCCACCGCAGGCCGTGCACCGCCGCCTCCTTGACGGCGTAGACGACGCCGACCATGCCCACCAGGGACAGCAGGACGCTGGGGACGTCCCACGGGCCCGGTGCGGGGTTGCGGGACTCCGGGATCACCTTGGCGCCGACGACGACCAGCAGCGCCATCACCGGAAGGTTGATCAGGAAGACCGAGCCCCACCAGAAGTGGCCCAGCAGGAAGCCGCCGAGGACCGGCCCGACCGCGGTACCGGCCGAGGCCATCGCGCCCCAGATGCCGATCGCCAGGCTGCGTTCCTTCGGGTCGTGGAAGAGGTTGCGGATCAGGGCCAGGGTGGAGGGCATCAGCGTCGCACCGGCCACGCCCTGGAGGGCCCGGGCGACGATCATCATCGACGGGCTGGTGGCGTAGGCGGCGAACACCGACAGCGCGCCGAACGCCACCGAGCCGATCAGCAGCAGCTTCTTGCGGCCGACCCGGTCGCCGAGGCTGCCCATGGAGACCAGCAGTCCGGCGATGACGAAGGAGTAGACGTCGCCGATCCACAGCAACTGGGTGCCGGACGGCCGCAGGTCCTCGCTGAGGAAGGGGGTGGCGAGGCCGAGCACGGTGGCGTCGACGCCGACCAGCAGGACCGCCAGGACCAGCACCGAGAGCGCGAGCCAGCGGCCCGGCCGGGGCTGCTCGTCCAGGTGGGCCGCACCGGCCCGTCCCGAGGCTGCACCGGGCCGCCCTGCGGCTATGGGATCGCTCATTTCTCCATGCTCCGTCGGATGCCGCCGAGCAGCAGCTCGGCGATCGAGTGGTTGAGGTCGTTCCGCGCGACGCGGCCCTCGTGTGCCGCCCAGGCGCCGGCGCCGAGGAGGCCGTAGAACGCCTCGGTCAGCCAGGCCGTGCTGAGGTCGACCCGGAAGTCGCCCTCCTCCTGGCCGCGGCGGAACAGTGCGGCGAGCCGGGCGTCGAGGCGGGCCCAGCCGGCGTTGACCGGCCCGCTCTCGAAGAGTTCGTTCTCGGTGAAGAGGAAGGCCAGCACGCCGGCGACCGGTTCGGCCTCGCGGACCAGGCGGCGCAGCGCGGCGGCGGCGTCCCCGTCGTCGAGCCGGGCGGCGTCCATGGCCTGCGCGAACCGCTCGATGCCGTGCTCCTCCAGGGCCCGGATCAGCGCGTCCCGGCCGGCGAAGTGCCGGTGCAGGGTCGCCCGGCTGATGCCCGCGGCGCGGGCGATCTCGTCCATCGACGTCGTCGCGCGGCGGGCGAGCAGCGCGGCGGCCTCGGTGAGTACCCGTTCTCGATCCACAGCCATGAGACACAGAATACCCGAATGAGACGTGAGTGTCTCATTTAATAAGGCCGCGCCTCATCCGGCGCCTCATCCACCCTCGCGCCGGAGCCCGCCCCCATCCGCCACCGGCGGCCACGACGACGAGGGCGGCCCCCACCCGCAGGTGGGGGCCGCCCTCTCATCAGTCGGCTCGCGCGGCGCACGCCGCGCCCTCGTCACTTCTTGGCCGCGGCCCACTCCTGCTGCTGGACCAGGTCCGCCCGCACCTCGGCGAGCTGCACCGCCACCGCCGACGGCGCGGTGCCGCCGCGGCCGTTGCGGGACGCGAGCGCGCCGGGGACGTTGAGGACGCCGCGGACGTCGGGCGTCAGGTGCGGCGAGATCTTGGCGAACTGCTCGTCGGTGAGCTGGTCGAGCTCGATGCCCTGCGCCTCGCACTCCTTGACGCACTCGCCGGCCACCTCGTGCGCCACCCGGAACGGCACGCCCTGCTTGACCAGCCACTCCGCGATGTCGGTGGCCAGCGAGAAGCCGGCCGGCGCCAGCTCCTCCATCCGCTCCCGGTTGACGGTCAAGGTGGCCATCATCCCGGTGAACGCCGGGAGCAGCACCTCCAGTTGGTCGCAGGAGTCGAAGACCGGCTCCTTGTCCTCCTGCAGATCGCGGTTGTAGGCCAGCGGCAGCGCCTTCAGCGTCGCCAACAGGCCCGTCAGGTTGCCGATCAGCCGGCCCGACTTGCCCCGCGCCAGCTCGGCGATGTCCGGGTTCTTCTTCTGCGGCATGATCGAGGAGCCGGTGGAGAAGGCGTCGTGCAGGGTCACGAAGGAGAACTCCTTGGTGTTCCAGACGATCACCTCCTCGGCGATCCGGGACAGGTTGACGCCGATCATCGCGGTGATGAAGGCGAACTCCGCGACGAAGTCCCGCGAGGCCGTGCCGTCGATGGAGTTGCCCACCGAGCCGCGCTCGAAGCCGAGGTCAGCGGCGACCGCCTCCGGGTCGAGGCCCAGGCTGCTGCCGGCCAGCGCGCCCGACCCGTACGGCGAGACCGCGGTGCGCTCGTCCCACTGCCGCAGCCGCTCCGCGTCCCGGGACAGCGCCTGGACGTGCGCGAGCACGTGGTGGGCGAAGAGCACCGGCTGGGCGTGCTGGAGGTGGGTGCGGCCCGGCATCGCGACGTCCGGGTGCGCCTCGGCGAGGCCGATCAGGGCCTCCTGGAGGTCGGCCAGCAGCCCGCCGACGATCCGGGCGTGGTCCCGCAGGTACATCCGGAAGAGCGTGGCGACCTGGTCGTTGCGGGACCGGCCGGCGCGCAGCTTGCCGCCGAGGTCCGGGCCGAGCCGCTCCAACAGCCCCCGCTCCAGGGCCGTGTGCACGTCCTCGTCCGCGATGGTGCCGGTGAACGAGCCGTCGGCGACGTCGCGTTCGAGCCGGTCCAGCCCGTCGAGCATGCGGGTCAGCTCGTCGGCGGTGAGCAGCTGGGCCTTGTGGAGCACGCGGGCGTGCGCACGGGAGCCGGCGATGTCGTAGGGGGCCAGTCGCCAGTCGAAGTGGACGGAGGCGGAGAGTTTGGCGAGCGCCTCGGCCGGCCCGTCGGCGAAACGACCGCCCCAGAGCCGGACGTCGCCGTTGTTGCTGCTCACTAGCTGTGCTCCTCGTGGATGGTGGAATTCACGGCGAGCGCCGGACGGGCTGGCGATCAGCCGGCTCGGCGCTCGGACGGCGGACGGGGCACCCCGTGCGCCGGGCCCGGGAAGGGTCAGCCTGCCAGGTCCCGCTTGGCTGCGATCTTGCTCGACATGCCGAACAGCTCGATGAAGCCCTTGGAGAGCGACTGGTCGAACGTGTCGCCGGTGTCGTACGTGGCGAGGTTGAAGTCGTAGAGCGACTGCGCGGACCGCCGGCCGGTGACCACCGCGCGGCCGCCGTGCAGGGTCATCCGGACGTCGCCGGAGACGGCCTGGTTGGCCTCGTCGACGAAGCCGTCCAGGGCCCGCTTGAGCGGCGAGAACCACAGGCCGTCGTAGACCAGCTCGCCCCAGCGCTGCTCGACCTGCCGCTTGTAGCGGGCCAGTTCGCGCTCGACGGTGACGTTCTCCAGCTCCTGGTGCGCGGTGATCAGCGCGAGCGCACCCGGCGCCTCGTACACCTCGCGGGACTTGATGCCCACCAGCCGGTCCTCGACCATGTCGATCCGGCCCACGCCCTGTGCGCCGGCGCGGGCATTGAGCTGCTGGATGGCCTGGAGGACGGTGACCGGCCGGCCGTCGAGGGCGACCGGCGCGCCCTCCCGGAAGGTGATGACGACCTCGTCGGCCGCACGGGCGGCGGCCGGGTCCTCGGTGTACGCGTAGACGTCCTCGGTCGGCGCGTTCCAGAGGTCCTCCAGGAAGCCCGTCTCCACGGCGCGACCGAAGGCGTTCTGGTCGATGGAGAACGGCGACTTCCTGGTGGTGGCGATGGGCAGTCCGACCTTCTCGGCGAAGGCGATCGCCTTGTCCCGGGTCATCGCGTAGTCCCGGACCGGGGCGATGCACCGCAGGTCGGGGGCGAGGGAGGAGATGCCGGCCTCGAAGCGCACCTGGTCGTTGCCCTTGCCGGTGCAGCCGTGCGCGACCGTGCCCGCGCCGTGCTTGCGCGCGGCGGCGACCAGGTGCTTGACGATGACCGGCCGCGACAGCGCGGAGACCAGCGGGTAGCGGTCCATGTAGAGGGCGTTGGCCTTGATCGCCGGGAGGCAGTACTCGTCGGCGAACTCGTCCTTGGCGTCGGCGACCTCGGCCTCCACCGCACCGCAGGCGAGCGCCCGCTTGCGGATGACGTCGAGGTCCTCGCCGCCCTGACCGACGTCCACCGCCACGGCCACGACCTCGGCGCCCGTCTCCTCGGCGATCCAGCCGATGCAGACGGAGGTGTCCAAACCGCCCGAGTAGGCGAGTATGACGCGCTCAGTCACGGGCTTCTCCTCACGGTGGCGCATACGCTCGTAGGCATAAGTATGCACTGCACCGTATGTTTCGTCAATGAACGAGGAAGCCGCAGGTCAGAGGAGCCTCACGGAGGCGAGACCGGCGCGGAACGACGCCCGCGAGCGGCACCCCCGACACCCCCGACACCCTCAGTGCTCCCCGAGCACCTCGCGGAGCACCTCCGCATGACTGAGCGGCACCTCTTTCGTCGCCGTCAGCAGAACGAGCGGACCGTCCGCCGCGAGCTCCCGCAGATGGGCCAGCGCGTCCTGCGGCGCCCCCTCGGCCAGCTCGGCCCGGTAGCGTTCGGCGAACTCCCCGAACCGCTCCTCGTCGTGCCCGTACCACGTGCGCAGCTCCGACGACGGCGCCACGTCCTTGCACCACTCGGCGTCGGCGACCCGCTCGTCCCCCTTCGCCATCCCTCGGGGCCACAGCCGGTCCACCAGGACCCGCGCCCCGTCCGCCGGCTCCGGCGGGTCGTACACCCGGCGCACCTCGACCCCGCGCGCCGCCTGCACCTTCTTCGCTTTGGGCGTTTTTGCGGACATATTCCCATCGAAGCACGGCCGCCCCACCCCCGCTCGGGGCCCCGGGAACGCTCCGGACGGACCCCGCTTTGGATTCATCGGCCGGGACAGGGTATTTTTCTTTCTGCACGCCCCGACCGGGACTCCCGGTCGGTACGAGCACCGGGACGTGGCGCAGCTTGGTAGCGCACTTGACTGGGGGTCAAGGGGTCGCAGGTTCAAATCCTGTCGTCCCGACGGTGCAGAAACGCCGAGGCCGCCTTCGCAGGGATGCGAAGGCGGCCTCGGCGTTTCTGCGTGCGGCGGCGTGCGGGGCGGCGGCCGGGCGGCCACCGGCCCCGTCCGGCCCTACCGCGCCCCCTCCGCCAGTTGCAGCAGGTGGTCGGCGAGCTGTTGGCCGCCCGCCGGGTCGCGGCTGATCAGGAGCAGGGTGTCGTCGCCGGCGATGGTGCCGAGGATGTCGTGGAGCTCCGCCTGGTCGATGGCGGAGGCCAGGAACTGGGCGGCACCCGGCGGGGTGCGCAGGACGACGAGGTTGGCGGACGCCTCGGCGGAGATGAGGAGTTCGCCGGAGAGGCGGCGCATCCGCTCCTCCTTGGCGGACTCCCCCAGCGGTGCCCGCGGCTTGCGGTCGCCGCCCTCGCTCGGTACCGCGTAGATCAGCTCACCGCCGGTGTTGCGGATCTTCACCGCCCCCAGTTCGTCCAGGTCGCGGGAGAGCGTCGCCTGGGTGACGGAGAGCCCGTCGTCGGCGAGCAGCTTGGCGAGCTGGCTCTGGGAGCGGACCGGCTGCCGGTTGAGGATGTCCACGATCCGGCGGTGGCGGGCGGTGCGGGTCTGCGGTACCGCCGGGCCGTTGGTCTGCGGCTCGGTGTCCTGCGGCTCGGTCATCGTTGCGTCAGTCTCCGGATCATCGTTCCCCGTTGGCCGATTGTGCGGCCGTCTCAAGGACGCCCGGGAGCTTCTGGAGGAAGGTCTCCACCTGCTCGTCGGAGACGATCAGCGGCGGGGCGAGCCGGATGACGTCCGGCGCGACCGCGTTGATCAGAAGTCCCGCGTCCTGGGCCGCCTGTTGCACCTGTGGTGCGAGGGGCCCCGTCAAGACGATACCGAGGAGCAGCCCGGCGCCGCGGACCTGGCCGACCAATGGGTGCTCCAGTGCCTCGATCCCGGCGCGCAGCCGCTCGCCGACCCGCTTGACGTGGTCGAGCAGACCGTCCGCCTCGATGGTGTCCAGCACCGCGAGGGCGCCGGCGCAGACCACCGGGTTGCCGCTGAACGTCGAGCCGTGCGTGCCGGGGGTGAGCAGCTCGGCGGCCGGGCCGAAGGCGAGCGTGGCGCCGATCGGGAGGCCGCCGCCGAGGCCCTTGGCGAGGGTGATGACGTCGGCCTCGACGCCCTGGGCGAGGGACTCCAGCCAGTGCCCGGTGCGGCCGATGCCGGTCTGGATCTCGTCGAGGACCAGCAGGGTGCCGGTCGCGGCGGTGATCTCGCGGGCGGCGGCGAGGTAGCCGGGCGGCGGGACGATCACGCCGTTCTCGCCCTGGACCGGCTCCAGGATGACGAAGGCGGTGTCGGTGGTCACGGCGGCCCGGAGCGCGGCCACGTCGCCGTACGGGACGTGGTCCACGTCGCCGGGGAGCGGACGGAACGGGTCCTGCTTCCCGGGCTGGCCGGTGAGGGCCAGGGCGCCCATGGTGCGGCCGTGGAAGCCGCCCCCGGTGGACACCATGTGGGTGCGGCCGGTCAGCCGGCCGATCTTGAAGGCGGCCTCGTTGGCCTCGGCGCCGGAGTTGGAGAAGTAGACGCGGCCGGGCCGGCCGGCGAGCGCCAGCAGCCGCTCGGCGAGGGCCACGGTGGGCTCGCTGACGAAGAGGTTCGAGACGTGGCCGAGGGTGGCGATCTGGTCGGTGACCGCGCGGACCACCGCGGGGTGCGCGTGGCCGAGCGCGTTGACCGCGATCCCGCCGAGGAAGTCGAGGTACGCCGTGCCGTCCGCGTCCCAGACGGTGACGCCCTCGCCCCGCACGAGCGGGACCCGGGGGGTGCCGAAGTTGTCCATCATGGCGCCCTGCCAGCGCCGGGTCAGGGCCTCGTTGCCGACCGGGCCGTGCCCGGCCGTCGCGTCCCGGGTGGTCGGGTTCCCCGCCGTCGTGTTCATGCCGCCCCCTGCGTGGTGTGGTGTGCGATGCCTTCGTGCGGTGCGGTGGGCGGTTCGGGGTCCGGGACCACCATCGTGCCGATGCCCTCGTCGGTGAAGATCTCCAGCAGGATCGAGTGCTGGACCCGCCCGTCGATCACCCGGGCGTTGCGCACCCCGTTGCGCACCGCGTACAGGCAGCCCTGCATCTTCGGGACCATGCCGCTGGCGAGGTCGGGCAGCAGCTTCTCCAGCTGGGTCGCGGTGAGTCGGGAGATTACCTCGTCGCTGTGCGGCCAGTCCTCGTAGAGCCCCTCGACGTCGGTGAGCACCATCAGGGTCTCCGCGCCGAGCGCCGCGGCCAGGGCGGAGGCGGCGGTGTCGGCGTTGACGTTGAAGACCCCCGAGGCGTCGTCCTCGTCGCTGCTGCGGGCGATGGAGGAGATCACCGGGATCCGGCCGTCGTCCAGCAGCGCCTGCACCGCGCCGGAGTCGATCGCGGTGATCTCGCCGACCCGGCCGATGTCGACCGGCGCGCCGTCGACCTGCGCGTAGTGCTTGGTGGCGGACATCAGCCGGGCGTCCTCGCCGGTCATGCCGACGGCGAGCGGGCCGTGCTCGTTGAGCAGGCCGACCAGCTCGCGCTGGACCTGGCCGGCCAGCACCATCCGGACGACGTTCATCGCCTCGGGCGAGGTGACCCGCAGGCCGCCCTTGAACTCCGATTCCAGTCCGAGGAGTTCGAGCTGGGCGCTGATCTGCGGGCCGCCGCCGTGGACGACGACCGGGCGCAGTCCGGCGTGCCGCAGGAAGACCACGTCCTGGGCGAAGGCGCGCTTGAGCGCCTCGTCCACCATGGCGTTGCCGCCGAACTTGATCACCACGGTCTTGCCGTGGTGCCGGGTCAGCCAGGGCAGCGCCTCGATGAGCGTGCGGGCCTTGGGCAGCGCGTTGTGCTTGCGGGTGGTCATGCGGCCTCGTTCCGCTGGGTGGGGTGTCCGACCGGTGCGCACGGGTGCGCGGCGGGTCCGGTCATGACGAGTACGCGCTGTTCTCGTGGACGTAGTCGGCGGTGAGGTCGTTGGACCAGATCACCGCGGACTCCGTGCCGGCGGCCAGGTCGGCGGTGATCCGCACCTCGCGGTAGCGCATGTCGACCAGTTCCCGGTCCTCGCCCACCGAGCCGTTCTTGCAGACCCAGACGTCGTTGATGGCGACGTTGAGGCGGTCCGGGTCGAAGGTGGCGGAGGTGGTGCCGATGGCGGAGAGCACCCGGCCCCAGTTGGGGTCCTCGCCGTGGAGGGCGCACTTGAGGAGGTTGTTGCGGGCGATGGAGCGGCCGACCTCGACCGCGTCGTCCTCGGTGGCGGCGTTGACCACGTCGATGCGGATGTCCTTGCTGGCGCCCTCGGCGTCGCCGATCAGCTGGCGGGCGAGGTCGCCGCAGACCTCGCGGACCGCCTCGACGAAGGCGTCCTGGTCCGGCACGATGCCGGAGGCGCCGGAGGCCAGCAGCAGCACCGTGTCGTTGGTGGAGGTGCAGCCGTCGGAGTCGACCCGGTCGAAGGTGGTGCGGGTGGCGGCGCGCAGCGCGGCGTCCAGTTGCTCGGCCGGCACGTCGGCGTCGGTGGTCAGCACGGCGAGCATGGTGGCCAGGCCGGGCGCGAGCATGCCGGCGCCCTTGGCCATCCCGCCGACGGTCCAGCCGCCGCCCTCGGCCCCGGCGGTGCCGCCGCGGGTCACCTGGGCGGTCTTGTGGACGCTGTCGGTGGTCTTGATCGCGATGGCGGCCTTCTCGCCGCCGTGGCCGGTGAGTTCGGCGGCGGCCTTCTCGACCCCGGGCAGCAGCTTGTCCATGGGCAGCCGCACGCCGATCAGGCCGGTGGAGGCCACCGCGACCTCGCCGGCGCTGTGCCCGTCCAGCACCTCGGCGACCTTCTCCGCGGTCGCGTGGGTGTCCTGGAAGCCCAGCGGGCCGGTGCAGGCGTTGGCGCCGCCGGAGTTGAGGATCACCGCGGAGACCCGGCCGCCCTTGAGGACCTGCTCGGACCAGACGACCGGGGCGGCCTTGACGCGGTTCGAGGTGAAGACGCCGGCGGCGGCCAGGCGCGGTCCGCTGTTGACCACCAGGGCGAGGTCGGGGTTCCCGTTCTCCTTGATGCCGGCGGCGATGCCCGCCGCGAGGAATCCCTGCGCTGCCGTCACACTCACGGCGCGACTCCAATCGTGGAAAGGCCCAGTTCCTCGGGGAGGCCGAGGGCGATGTTCATGCTTTGGACCGCGCCTCCGGCGGTCCCCTTGGTCAGGTTGTCGATGGCGCTGATCGCGATGATCCGGCCGGCCGCCTCGTCGAGGGCCACCTGGATCTGCACCGCGTTGGAGCCCTGTACGGCGGCGGTGGCGGGCCACTGCCCCTCGGGCAGCAGTCGGACGAACGGCTCGCCGGCCAGCGCCTTCTCGTACGCGCCGCGGACCGCGGCGGCGTCCACGCCGGACCGCGCCTTGGCCGAGCAGGTGGCGAGGATGCCGCGGGACATCGGCGCCAGGGTGGGGGTGAAGGACACCCCGACCCGCTCGCCGGCCGCCGCGCTGAGGTTCTGGATCATCTCCGGGGTGTGCCGGTGCCCGCCGCCGACGCCGTAGGGGCTCATCGAACCGATCACCTCGGAGCCGAGGAGGTGCGGCTTGAGCGCCTTGCCCGCGCCGGAGGTGCCGGACGCCGCGACGATCACGGCCTCCGGTTCGGCGAGGCCGGCCGCGTAGGCCGGGAAGAGCGCGAGCGAGACGGCGGTGGGGTAGCAACCGGGGACCGCGATCCGCTTGGTCCCGGCCAGCGCGGCACGGCCGCCGGGCAGTTCGGGGAGGCCGTACGGCCAGGTGCCGGCGTGCGGCGACCCGTAGAACGCCGTCCAGTCGGCGGCGTCCTTCAGGCGGAAGTCGGCGCCGCAGTCCACGACGAGGACGTCGGGGCCGAGCCCTTCGGCGACCGCGGCGGACTGGCCGTGCGGCAGCGCGAGGAACACCACGTCGTGGCCGGCCAGCGCCTCGGGTGTGGTCGGCGCCAGCTCCCGGTCGGCCAGCGGGCCGAGGTGCGGCTGGAGGGCGCCCAGGGGCTGCCCCGCGTTGGAGTGCCCGGTCACCGCCCCGATCTCGACCTCCGGATGCCCCAGGAGCAGGCGCAGGAGCTCACCTCCCGCGTATCCGCTCGCACCGGCGACTGCTGCTCGTACCGTCATGCCCCTGGACCCTCCTTATCGATGGCATGACTATACGGATGAATGCAGTTTTATGCAATGCTCGGAGCGTTGCCGCGGCGACTCGGCCGCAACGGGGCGCCCGGCGTGACGCACGTCACGCCGGGCGGCGTCACAGTTGCGGGCCCCACGGGGTCCTCCTGGGGAACGGCAGGGCGATCCCGACGGCCTCGGCACGGCCGCCGCTCCGCGCCCGCCGGCCACGAGAAGGGACGGGCCATGGAAACCTTGACCGTGCAACGGGTCGTCGCGGCGCCGATCGCCGACGTCTTCGACTGGTGCGCCACCACCACCAACTACACCCGCACGCCGTTCGTCCTCAGGGCGCGGTTGGCCCGGCCGGGGCGGGACGCCCCCTACGGAACGGGCGCCGTCCGGGTGCACACCTGGGCGATCGGCTGGTTCCGCGAGCGGATCACCGCCTACCACCCGCCGTACGACTTCGACTACGCCGTCGAACGCAGCGCCCCGCCGGCGCGCCACGAACGCGGCCGGATGACCTTCACCGAGGTGCCCGGCGGCACCCTCGTCGCCTGGACCACCGCCTTCCAGATCCCCCTCCCCCTCGTCGGCGCCGCCCTCACCCGGCGACTCGCCAAGCCGATCGTCGCCCACGTCTTCGGCGCGATCCTCGACGCCGCCGACACGGCGCTCACGGCCGCCCCGGCACCCCGCCGCTGAACGGACCGCCCGTGCGGTCGGGGCGGCCCGCTACGGGTGATCCGCCCGCGGCGCCGCCGCACCGCCCGAGGACGCCCCGGGCTCGCCGTGGAGGACGTCGCGGGCCTGCTCCGCGGCGCGGGCCATGGCGGCGCCGACGACGTCGACGAAGCGGGCGATGCCCTCGAAGCGGGCGGCGGCCGGGGTGCCGGGGCCGAGGACGTCGACGCCGCGTCGTGCGGCTGCGGCGAGCCGGGCGTTGGCGCGGGCGTTGGCCCTCATCGCCTGGTACCAGACGTCGTCGTCGACGACGTAGCGCTCGCGGCGGCGGTCGTCGCGCTCCCGGCGGACCAGGCCCTGCCCTTCGAGGAACGCGATCGCCTTGGAGATGGACGCGGGGCTGACCTGGAGGTGCCGGGCCAGTTCGGACGCGGCCAGGCTGCCGGCGTCGGTGGTGTAGAGGCAGACCAGCACCCGGGACACCATCCTGGGCAGGCCCGCCCGCACGAGGACGGCGGTGAACGCCTCCTCGTAGGCGCGCACCGCCTCGACGTCGCGCCCGGGGACCCGCGCGGGCGTCCCGGGGGCGCGCGGCGCGGGCTGCCGGCGCCGGTGGGCGCGGTGTTCGGTGGCGCGGTGGGCCAGGTCGGCTCGGTAGTCGGTGGGGCCGCCGTTGCGCATCACCTCGCGCGTGACGGTCGAGGTCGGGCGCCCCAGGCGCCTGGCGATCTCGGCGTAGGCGAGGTCGTCGGCCAACCCCCGCGCGATCTGCCGGCGTTCCTGCTGGGTGAGTCTGCCTCCCGACATGGCGGCCCCCTTCGCGGTCTGCGGCGTCTCAGGGCAGAGCGTTCACCCACAGCCCATTGCAACGACCTGGCGGCGTTTGCCGCATGAACCTCGAAGGCTGCCGCAACGTTTCTCCGGATTCTATCTGCGACGACCGCGATCCCCCAGGGGGATTTCTTTGCCCTCCCTGTGAATGCAACGTAGCGTTTCTGCCGTAAGAAACGGCGAGCCGCTCCTGCCCGGGGGGATGCCGGGCCGTACGCCCGTGCGGCGCGCCACCACCAACGGAACCGCCGGTAACGTCGCTTTCCCCCAAGGGAGTTGGCGCGTTAGCCGGCAGACGGGGGCGCGGCAGCGGGCCTAACGTGGCGGGCCATGGACATCCTGATCGTCGGCGGCAGCGGCTTCCTGGGGCGCGAGTTGGCACGGCAGGCGGCGGCGGCCGGGCACACCGCGACGGCGACCTTCGCCACCCGCGCCGGTGACCTCCCCGGGATCCGCTGGCTGCCCCTGGACCTGCGGCGCGGCGAGGAGATCGCTCCGGTGCTCAGGGCGGCCCGACCGGACGTCGTGGTCAACGCCGCCTACCGCAAGGCCGATTGGGCCACCACCGCCGACGGCGCGGTCCGCCTCGCGCTGGCCGCCGGCCAGTACGGGGCCCGGCTGGTGCACGTCTCCAGTGACGCCGTCTTCTCCGGCGCCGACGTCCACTACGACGAATCCGCCGCGCCGGATCCGGTCACCCCGTACGGGGCCGCGAAGGCGGCGGCCGAGACGGCGATCCGGCTGTTCGCCCCGACCGCCGCCGTCGCCCGCACCTCGCTGATCATCGGCGACGGCGACTCGGTGCACGAGAGGTTCATCCGCGACCTGGCCACCGGGCGGCGGGAGGGCGTGCTGTTCACGGACGACGTCCGGTGCCCGGTGCACGTCGCCGACCTCGCCCGGGCCCTCCTCGAACTGGCCGGCTCCACCCGCGCGGGCGTGTGCCACCTCGCGGGCGCGGACGCCGTGAGCCGCCACGAGCTCGGCGTCCTGGTCGCCGGCCGCGACGCCCTGGACGCCGCCAGGCTGACCCCCGGGGCGCCGCGCGGGCACCGGCGCCCCGGGGGCGTTGGACGTCCGCCTGGACAGCGCGCGGACGCAGGCCACCCTGCGCACCACGCTGCGCGGCGCCCGCGACTTCCTGCGCCGCGCACCCTGACCCGGCACGCCCCGGGCGGCGCCGGGCGTACCGGTGACGCCCGGTCAGCCGCCGTGCGCGGTGAGGGTGTAGCCCTCCGGGCCCTCGAAGGAGAACATCGGCCCGAACGGGCTGCTGGCCATCGGGGTGAGGATCGTGACGCCGGCGGCGACGAGTTGGTCGTGGAGCCGGTGGGCGTCGGGGGTCCGGAACCAGAGCACCACGCCGAGGCCGGGGCGTGCGGCGTCGGCGAGGTCGACGCCCGGAAGGAGCGCGCGGACGGCGAACGGGGTCGGCCGGGTGTCGAAGACGACCGCGTGCGGCGGCGAGACCGCGGCCCTGCGCAGGCCCAGGTGCTGCTCGCAGAAGACGGCGGCGGCGTCCACGTCACGGACCTGTAGGGCGACGAAATCGGGGCCGTCGATGGCAACAGACACGGGTACTCCCTCCCTTGAATGTCAAAACTTTGACATGAGAGAGGTTAGGGAACCCCGGGGCGGCATGTCAAAATACTGACATGAACGAGAGGACGCCCACCGGGCCGCCGCACCCCGCGGACGACGTCACCCACCACGTCGGGTACCTGATCAAACGGGCCCAGGCCGCCCTGCGCGCCGCCATGGACAAGGTCCTGCGCGCACACGGGCTCACCGTGCCCCAGTACTCCACCCTCGAACTCCTGGCCCTGCGCCCCGGCCTGTCCAACGCCGACCTCGCCCGCGCGACCTTCGTCACCCGGCAATCCGGGAACGTCGTCCTGCGCGGCCTCCAGGACGCGGGCCTGATCACCCGCCCCGCCACCGCCGACCACGGCCGTGCCCGCCCCACCCACCTCACGGAGGAGGGCCACCGGCGCCTGGCCGCGGTCCGGGAGGCCGTCTACGCCGTCGAGCAGCGGATGGTCGACGCGATCCCGCCGCAGCGCCTGCCCGCGCTCCTCACCGACCTCGAACGCCTGGCGGCGGCCCTGGAGGAATGACCCGGCACCCCGGTGCGGGGCGGTCCGGTCGGCCGCCCACGACAGGTCACCTCCCGTACACCCGGGCGGTGTTGGGTTCCGGCGCCGGGCGGTGGTGCGCCGCCGGACCCGCGGCGAAGGCCCGGAGCAGGTTCTCCGTGGTGCGGGTGACGAAGGCTCCGGTGCGACGGTCCAGGCCGTGGTTGCGGCCGTTGTCCCGGGTGCCCGCCATGAGGGCCTCGACCCAGCGCATGGTGCCGGTGGCGAAGACCCCGGCGCCGCCCGGGACGGTGTAGTAGGCGGAGTCGGCGTGGCTGGCGCGGCCCCGGCAGACCAGCGGGGAGTGCGCGACGATCTGGAGGGCGGCGGGCGTGGGGGCCGCCGGCGTGACCCGGTCGTACTCCACGCCGACCAGGTGGGGGAAGGCGTCGCCGGCCCGGACACCGGTGCCCTCGAAGAGCCAGTGGTCGGCGCCGTGCACGACGTAGGGCGCGTCCGTCGGGTAGCCCTCGTAGAAGACGCCGGTCAGGGACGACTCCGGGTCGGCGGCGGGCGGCGCGCGGAAGTCGTGGGTGGGCGGGTCGCGGCGGACGGCGAACCCTGGGTCGTCCCGGTAGGCGGTCTTGTAGCAGGTCACGGTGCGCAACGGACCGGCCGGACCGGCGTCCAGGCGGACCCGCCGGAAGCACGCGTTGGCGCCGAGGAAGGCGAGGTTGGTCCCGCCGTCGCGGGCCCGGGTGACGTGGTCGCGCTGCTGCGGCGTCCAGTACTCGTCGTGGCCGAGGGAGAGCACGGCGGTGGCGCCGCGCAGCGCGCCCGGGTCGTCGTGGACGTCCACCGAGGTGGTGTAGGCCAGCGGCAGGCCCAGGCGCTCGGCCAGCACCACCAGGGCCCGCTCGTACACCAGGAACTTCTCGGCGCCGGTCGCGTCGTAGGGGCGGTCGAAGCTGACCGCGAGGGAGCGGGTGGCGTAGGCGCCGTCCCGGCCCTCGTAGAGGCTGTGGCCGCCCCAGGTGTTGTACGCCTGCCAGGTCGTCACCGCGTGCATCAGGACGGTGCGCCCCGCGGCGCCGGTCGAGCGGACGACCAGCGGGACGTAGCGCTGGTGGCCGTGGTCGGCGTCGAGGCGCAGCAGGTAGGCGCCGGGCGGCCAGCCGGTGGTGCGGACGGTGGCGGTGCGCGGCCAACCGGCCTCCACGGTGCGGGTGTCGGCGACCAGTCGCGGGGCGGGGCCGCGCCGGCCGGCGAGCCGGTCCGAGCGCCACACCAGCCGGGCCTGGGCGCCGCCGTACCAGCCGACCCGGTACGCGCGGACGCGGAAGCCGGGTGCGGTGGTGGAGACGTGCAGGCCGAACTCCTCACCGGGCGCCACGCTCACCCGGTCCGCATAGCCCTCGATCGCGTCCGGAGGGCCGGTGGCGGTCAGGCGCCAGTCCGGGTTGCCGGGGCGGGTGCGCTCGGCGGCGAGCGGGTCGGCGGGCCGGTGGCCACCGGGGGCGGCGCCCGGGGAGTCGCAGCCGGCCAGGCCGGTGGCGAGGGCCGCGAGCCCGGTGGCGGCGCCGAGGAAGTGCCGGCGGTCCAGGCCGGTGCCCGACCGGTCCGCCGGGGGCCGCTGCCCCGCGTCGTGCGCCGCGCCGTCCGCCATCGGCCCGCTCCCGTCGTCGCGTTCCCGGTCGTCCCGGTGGCCACGGGCGCGGGCGCACCCTCGGGTGGCCGGACGCCGCGGGGCGCCACCGCGGGGCGACGGCCGGTCGGTGTGCCGCCCCAGGACGATCCTGCGCCCGGCGGCGCGGCGCGACGACCGCAGCGGGCCCGAACGCGGGTACCGGCCCGGACGCGGAAGTCCGGCCGTCCCCGGGGACGGCCGGGCTCGGCCCGCCGCTCGGCCGGCGGCTCACGCGGGCTGCGGCATCTCGTTCTTGAGGGACTTGCGGAGTTGTTCGCGCAGTTCGGGGCTGTCCGTGTGGCCGTGCACGGAGATCGCGTGCGCGGTGGCGGCGCGGAGCACTTCGTCCTCCTCGCCGATGAGCACGAGGGTGCACCTCGTCTCGCTCGGGTGGTCCCGGCAGTCGATCATCTTGCGCATCGCCCACCACCTCCTCCTCTTCAGTGTCGGCCGCCCCCGCCCGCCCGGCGCCGCGCGTACGGGGAACCACGTATGGCGCGCCGACCGGACGAGCTGGTGGAGTGGAGACACGCGGCAGTGTGGCGAGGAGGTGACGGCCATGGTGGTGTCCGCCCCGGCCGCACCGGGCGCCGCCGGGAACGGCGGAACCACCCGGGAGGACCGGGTGGACGCGTTCCTGGAACGGGTCATCGCCGACGGCGGGGCCGCGGTCGCCGGCCTGTGCACCTCCCTCGGCGACCGGCTCGGGCTGTACCGGGCGATGGCCGGCGCCGGCCCGCTGACCGCCGCGCAGCTCGCCGCGCGCACCGGACTGGTCGAGCGGTACGTCCGGGAGTGGCTGGCGGCCCAGGTGGCCGGCGAGTACGTGACGTACGCGCCGGAGCGCGGCACCTACCTGCTGCCGGACGCGCACGCCGCGGTCCTCGCGGACCCCGCGCTCGGCAGCTACGCGGCCGGCTTCTTCACCGTGCTCCAGGCGGTGTACGCCACCGAGGACAGCCTGATGGAGGCGTTCCGCACCGGTGCGGGCATCGGTTGGGAGGAGCACGGGCCGGCGCTGTTCGAAGGCACCGCGAAGTTCTTCCGCCCCGGCTACACGGCGGCGCTGGTGCCGGAGTGGTTGGCCGCGCTGGACGGCGTGGTGGAGAAGCTGGAGCGCGGCGGCACGGTGGCGGACGTCGGGTGCGGCTACGGCTACTCGACGGCCCTGATGGCGCGGGCGTTCCCCAACTCCCGCTTCACCGGCTACGACTTCCACCGCCCGTCGGTCGAGGCGGCCCGCGGCGTCGCGGCCGAACAGGGCGTGGCCGACCGGGTGTCCTTCGAGGTGGCGGCCGCCGACGACTTCCCCGGCGCGGGCTTCGACCTGATCACGTACTTCGACTGCCTGCACGACATCGGCGACCCGGGGGCCGCGCTGCGGCACGCCGCGCACGCCCTGGCCGAGGGCGGCACCTGCATGATCGTCGAGCCGAACGCCTCCGCGCGCGACGAGGAGAACGCCACCCCGGTGGGGCGGGTGCTGACCGCCGCCTCGGTGGCCGTGTGCCTGCCCTCCGCGCTGGCCCAGCACGGTCCGCAGGCACTGGGGAACCACGCGGGTGAAGGGGCCCTGCGGGACCTCGCCGACGCAGCCGGGTTGCACCACTGGCGGCTGGCGACGCAGAGCCCGGTCAACCGCGTCTATGCCGTCGGGCGCTAACCGCGCCCGACGCCCCCGGCCGGTCTTCCCCCGGCCGGCCGGGCGGCCCCGCTCCGGACGGCTCCCGCACGCCCCGGGAGCCGTCCGCACGGCCTTGACCGGGGTCGGGCGGCTCGGCACGCTGGACGTATGAGCGCGGCCGCGGAGGTCGGCCTGCGGCGCATCCTCTGCGTCGTGGACCTCCTGATCGACGCCGTGGACGAGGACACCCTGGTTCCGGCGCTGCTCCCGCTGCTGCTCGGCGCGCTGCCCGGCGACAGCGTCATCTGGTCGCCCCGGCCGGACCCGGCCCATCCGCTGCGCACCCTCCCGGACGACCTGCTGAGCCGGGACGTGCTGGACGCCTTCGACCGCGGGTGGCGATGCGACTCCTTCGTCCGGCACACCCGGATCGGCAGCGGCACCCCCCTGCTGCGCTCGGCCCTGCAGACCACCGGCGAGTTCCACGCGCTGCCGTTCTACACCGACGTCTACCGGTCGTTCGGCGCCGAACGGCAGCTGGCGATGTCGTTCCCCGCGGGGTACGTCGCCGGTGTGCCGCGGCGGGTCGCGGTGGTGGTCAGCCGCGACCGGCACGGCAGCGAGTTCAGCGACGCCGACCTGGCCGCGGCCGGTCTGCTGCGCACCCGCCTCAGCCGGGTCCTGGGCCGCCTCGCCCCGCCCGCGCCGGCCCCGGCCAGGGAACTGGTCACCGACCGCGAATCGGCCGTGCTGGGACTGCTCGCCGACGGCCTGACGAACCAACAGATCGCGCACCGGCTCGCGATCAGCCCGCGGACCGTCGACAAGCACCTGGAACACGCCTACGCCAAGCTGCGGGTGGCCGGCCGGGTCGCCGCGGCCAATGCCTGGCTGCGTCGGGAGACCGGGCCCTCGGAACGCGGACCCCACGCCCCGGCCTGAGCCGTCCGGCGAGGCGCATGGGCACTTGCGTCGGCGGCCAGGGGGGCCGGCGCCCGGGCCGCCCCGGTGGCGGGCGGCGGCGATGCGGGCTGCCCGGTCGCAGCCCGGCCCCCGGCGTCAGGGGCCGACCGGGCCCGGATCGAGCAGCCCCAGCGTCATCCACTGGTCCGGGGAGGCCAGCGGCCGGAAGCCGACCTTGGCGTAGACGCCGTGCGCGTCCTTGGTGGCGAGGGTGATCCGGGCCAGCCCGTGCGGGGCCAGGTGTGCGGCGACCGCCTCCACCAGGGCGGTGCCCAACCCCTTGCCGCGGTCGTCGCGGCAGACGTAGACGTCGCAGAGCCAGGCGAAGGTGACGTAGTCGGTGACGATCCGGGCGTAGGCCGCCTGGCGCCCCGAACCGGACTCGTACAGGCCGAAGTTGAGCGAGCCGGCGAGGGCACGGTCGTGGTGTGCGCGGGTGCGGCCGAGCGCCCAGTAGGAGTCGGTGGCGAGCCAGTGGTGGACCAGGTCGGAGTCGAGCCGGTCCGGGTCGGTGGAGACCTCGTAGCCGTCGAGGGCGCGGGCAGTCATGCCGGGAGCCTGGCAGACGGGGCGGGCCCGAGTCGAACGGGTTGCCGGGCCGGCCCGGCCCGCCCGGATCAGGCCACCGGGACGCCCAGTTCGTCGCAGGCGACCCGGAGGCGGCGGGCCCCCTCGGCCAACTCGCCGGCGCCGGCGGCCGAGGCGAAGCTCAGTCGGAGGTGGGCGGCCGGCGGCTCGGCCGGGAAGTAGGGGCGGCCGGCCGCCACCGCGACGCCGGCCCGCAGCGCGGCGCCGGTCAGCGCCGCCTCGTCGGTACCGGCCGGCAACCGCAGCCACAGGTGGTAGCCGCCGAGGGGCGTGCGCCGCTCGGGCCCCGCGGCGTCCAGCGCCGGCAGCTCGCGTTGCAGCGCGGTCCGCAGAGCCTGCCGGCGCACCGCCAACTCCCCCGCTATCAGCCGCAGGTGGCGGGCCCAGGCGGGCGACCCGACGAGTTCGAGCGCGGCTTCCTGGAGGGGTCCGGGGACGAAGAAGCTGTCGACGACCTGGATGGCGTGCAGCCGGTCGAGCACCGGGCCGCGGGCCGCCAGGGCGCCCACCCGCAGGCTCGGCGAGGTGGCCTTGGTCAGCGAGCGGACGTGGACCACGGTGCCGTCGGGGTCGTCGGCGATCAGGGTCGGCGGCAGCGGGGGCGCGTCGGCGTGGCCCAGCAACCGGGCGAAGTCGTCCTCGACCACGAAGGCACCGGCGGCGCGGGCCACCCGCAGCACCTCCCGGCGGCGCTCGGCGGCCAGCACCGTGCCGGAGGGGTTCTGGAACAGCGGCTGGCAGACGAACAGCCGGGCGCCGCTGGCCCGGAAGGCGTCGGCGAGGAGGTCGGTACGGACCCCGTCGGCGTCCACCGGGACCGGCGGGGTGGCCGCGCCCCAGTACCGGAGGTGCTGCCGGACGCCGAGC
>LIQL01000580.1 GCA_001418405.1 Streptomyces diastatochromogenes
GTGGAACGGGGGGGCGGATGGGTCGGGACGGGAACGTGGTCGGCGGCGAGGCGCGGCTCAGCGGCCCCGTCATCCAGGCGGGAGAGGTGACCGGCGGCATCCACCTTCATGGCGCCGGGGGACAGCCGACCCTTCCGGTGCCACGCCAACTCCCGCCCCTCACCGCCCATTTCATGGGCCGCTCCGACGACCTGGCGGCCCTGGACGACCTGCGCTCCCGGCACGACGGACACTCGGCGCCGCTGATAGTGGTCAGCGGTCCTGCCGGCGTCGGGAAGACGGCGTTGGTGACACGGTGGCTGCGCGACACCGACGAGGCGTATCCGGACGGCCATCTTTACGCCGACCTGCGCGGGCACTCCCCCGAGGGGCCCGCCGAGCCCGGTGAGATCCTCGGCCAGTTCTTACGGGCCCTCGGAGTGGGCCCGGTCCCGGCCGGGCTGGCCGAACAAGCCGCGCTCTGGCGCTCGGTCACGGCGAACCTCCGGATCGGCATAGTGATCGACAACGTTCTGTCCGCGGCCCAGGTCCGGCCCCTCCTGCCCGGCGGCAGATCCGGCCTCACCGTCGTGACCAGCAGAAACCGGCTGACCGGACTGGGCGTGGACGGCGCTCGGGTGTACCACCTGGGAGTCTTGGACCCGGCGGCGGCCGAGGAACTCCTGTCGCGTGGAGTGGGTCGGGAACGGGTGCAGAACGAGGCCGCGGCGGCTCGCGAGGTGGTTCTGCTGTGCGCCGGCCTCCCGCTGGCCGTGTGCCTGGCCTCCGCGCGTCTCGCAGCGCGGCCCAAGCAGCCGCTGCGCGCCCTGGTGGACGCGCTCGCCGAGGACCGCGATCGCCTGGAGGAGCTGACAGTGGAAGGGGAGAAGGCGGTACGCAGCGGACTGGACGGCTCGTACGCGGTCCTGTCGGAGGGCGCCGCGCGGCTGTACCGGCGCTGGGGCCTGCTGCCGGTGCGGGTGTTCGAAGTACGCAGCGCGGCGGCGGTCTGCGGGGTGCCCATGCGGGTGGCCGAGCGGTTGATCGACGCGCTGCTCGAAGCCAATCTGATCGAGGAGTCCGGGCCCGACGCCTATCGCTTCCATGATCTGGTGCGGCTCCATGCGCGTGAGCGCGGTCTCCTGGACGAGACGGACGACGGCCGCAGCGAGACCCTGCGCCGGGCGTGCGACTGGTACCTGGCGACCGCCACCGAGGCTCAACGGCTGCTGACGCCCATTCAGCTCACCCTGCGGCGGGACTTCGCCTTCTGCCCCGACGGTCTCCCGCTCCCGTTCGACGACGAGACCGGGGCGCTGGAGTGGTTGGCCGTGCACCGGCTGGACCTGCTGGAAGCCGTCCGCACCGCGACCGGACAGGGCTGGTACGACACGGGCTGGCAGATCGTCGACGCGATGTGGCCGCTGTTTTTGCGGTTGAGGCACTACGGCCTGTGGATCGAGGCCCACGAACTGGGGCTCGCCGCCGCGGAACGCGCCGGTGACCGGGCAGCGGAGCGCCAGATGCTCAACTCCGGTGCCATCGGCTTCACCAGCGCGCATCGCATCGACGACGCCATCGACTGGTACCGCCGGTCCTTGACCGCCGCGCGCGAGGCCGGCGACGTGCGCGACGAAGGGCAGGCGCTGCACGGTCTGGGCACTTGCCATCGCGAGGCGGGCCGCACCGGGCAGGCCGTCTCGTACCTCTCCCAGGCCATCACGGCGTGGGAGGGCTGCGGCTATCGGCGCGGTGCCGCGCTGTCCCGCATCATCGTCGGCGAGATCGCCTTGGAGGGCGACGACATCGACCGCGCCGTCGACTGCTTCTCCCAGGCGCACACCGTGCTGACCGAGGTGCGGGACCCGTACGACGCGGCGCGGGCGCTGGCCTTCCTCGGATACGCGCACACGATGGCCGCAAGCCCGGGGAAGCGCGCCGCAGACCCCGGGGCCGACGGCTACGAGCGCGGCATCGGCGAACTCCGTGAGGCGCTGGCCGTATTCGAGGCGTCGGGAGCGACTCACTGGCGGGCCAGGGCCTTGGAACTGCTCGGCCGGAGTGCCCAGCACCATGGTGAGAGGGATACCGCCCGGGAGTTCTACGAGCGTTCCCGGGTGGCTCATCTGCCGCACAGCCCTGATGAGGCGGCGCGGCTGGCCGGGCGGTTGGGCGAACTGGGCGGGTGACGTTGCTGGGGGCGGACACTCCCCAGGGACGCTCGAACGGAACCCGTAGGGGGTACGAGCACCCCCTACGGGTCCACAACGCGGCGGGCTGCGGCGGTCTTCCCGTTGCCCGGCGCCTGATCGACTCGATGGTGCCCGGTACGTGGCGGACCGTCAGACCGGGGACGTGGCGCGCGTCAGGACGACCATCGACGCCAGCTTGCCCCATGGCTGCCCCGCGGCCGCCCAGCCGTACAGGCAAGAGGCGAGCAACGCCCGGTCCGCGGCCGTGGGCGGACTTCCGCACCAGGACGGTGCGGACACCAGGGACGGTCGCACCTGACCTCGGCTGCCCCGGCGTTCCGCCACCGCCCAGCCCCCGTCATCCAGCGGCAGCGTGGCGAGCCGGCAGCCGACCCGGTCGGCGAGAACGTCGGCCACCCAGCGCAGGGCGTGGTCACGTGGCCGGGGGACACTGCCGTGCAGCAGGTCGGCGCACCCGAGCCAGCGTTCCTCGGCGCAGAGATCGATATCGACCGCGAAATGGTCGTGCAGGCCGTGCAGCCGGCCCGCGTCGACCCGTTCGTCGGCGATCTCGGCTGCCCCCTCGCCCTGCGCAGGGACGGCACACCCGCCGTCCCGCACGGCCTCCACCACATACGCGCCCCCCGGCGTGCCGAGGACCATCCGTAGCGTCGGCGCCCCGGTGCCGGGCAGGGCCCACCGGTCGCCCGCTGCCACGGCCGGCTCGACGCTCACCAGCCGGCCGCCGCGCCCCAGCCATCGGGGCGCATCGGACGTGACCGCCGTCATGCCGGCACCTCCGACTCTCCCGCGTGCCAGGCGTCCCCGTCGTCCCGCGCCACCCAGGTCCGCAGCGCCGACGGAAGCGGCAGGCGCCGGGTGAGGGCGGGAAACGCGGGCTGGCCGAGGCCCAGGACGCGGTACAGCAGTCGCCGCATGTTCCGGCTGAACCGGCCGGGTTCGGAGGTGATGCGCGCAGCAATGGCGGCGTAGTCCTGCCGTCGGTATTCGGCCGCGGCGTAGTCCAGCTGCTCCAGCAGCCCATGGCCGGGCGACAGCGTTGGTGCGGTCAGGGCGAGCGCGGCGGCCGGCGAGGCGGGGTTGATCTCCCGTTCCGGTGACGCCGCCAGCAGGATCGGTGCGTGGGTGAGCGTGCCGTAGAGAGTGACCGAGCCGTGGTCCCCGATGATGCCGTCGGCCGCGATCAGGACCGCACGCCAGTCCGCCTCCGGCGGCACCACCGCGATGCCCCGCGTCCGGCACTGCGCCAGCCAGGCGCGTACCTGCCAGGCGCCGTGCCCGGACCACACATTGGGGTGGACGAGGATGGCCACCCGTACCGAGTCGTCGTTCAGCTCGGTCAGGAGCCGGGGCAACAGCGTCTCGAACGAGCCGAAGGACGAATGCGGACCCCAGGTGGAGACCACGCCGATCAGCCGCTCCCGGGCGCCGATGCCGAGCGCCCTGCGGTAGGCGTCGCGCTCCGGCAGGCTGATCGCCATCCGGTCATGCGCCGGGTCGCCGGCCACGACCGCCACGGGAAGGGCCGCTGGGCAGTGGCGTGCCAGTTCGCCCGCATCGTCCTCGTGGGGCAGTACGACGGCGGCGGGCAGCGCCCTGCCGTCCGGGACGATGTCTTGCCGGGACAGTCCCGCCACCCACTGCTTGCCCGAAGGCCCCACCCGCTTGAGGTAGTTGGCGCCATGAGGCAGCGTGATCAGCGGGCCCCGGATCTCCTCCACGCCGCGCGGACCGGCGGCCAGTACGAGATCGAACTCCATCCGCACCGCCTCCCGCCAGGCGAGCTGCACAGTGCCCAGCCGGCGGAGCAACTGCGCCACCCCGTCGCTGAACTCATGCGGCGGCGCGGTGAACATCACCTGGACGCGGAAGTCCGACTCCAGCAGCGAGAACACCTCCTGCAGCCGCTTCCCGTAGGGCACGGTGTGCACGATGACCAGGACGCGTTTGCGGCCGACCAGCGTCAGCCACTCGCGTTCGTACTCCGGTTTCTGGCTCTCCCGTCCCAGCCCGTAGGACGTGGTGATTGCCGACATGACATCCCCCAATGTCTGCTGTCCGCCGCCGTCGTCGTGACGGCCGCCTCCCGTTGCCCCTGCCGATCCGCGGGGGTACGGAGGAGGTGCCCGGGTGGGTGTGCGAAAGGCTTGCCGGGTGGTTGCAGAAAGCTTGCAGCGCGGGAGAAGCCGACAGGTCCTGGAGCGTTTGCGCCGGTCAGGACGCGTTGTCGGCGAAGGTGACCGGCCAGCGGAGCGGACCGTCAGCTCCGCCCCCGTCACCGGCCCGCATCATTTTTCAGGGGCAAGGCCGACCGTCACTCCGTCGATGGAGGGGCAGCGGAGCCACTCGCCCGCCGCGCCGCCACTGGCGCTGTTCCGGGTGAACTTCCTCTGGAACAGCGCCACTTGACGGTCCTGTCAAACGTCTCAGTACGAGTAGAACCCCGACCCGCTCTTGCGGCCGAGCCGCCCCGCGTCCACCATCCGTTGGAGCAGCGGGGGAGCGGCGTACAGCGGCTCCTTGTACTCCTCGTACATGGAGGCGGCGACCGAGGCGACGGTGTCCAGGCCGATCAGGTCGGAGAGCTTGAGCGGGCCCATCGGGTGGGCGCAGCCCAGTTCCATGCCGTTGTCGATGTCCTCGCGGCTGGCCATGCCGGACTCGAACATCCGGATCGCGGAGAGCAGGTACGGGATGAGCAGGGCGTTGACCACGAAGCCCGAGCGGTCCTGGGCGCGGATGGCGTGCTTGCCGAGGACGTTCTGGACGAGCGCCTCGGCGCGCTTGAGGGTCTCCTCGCCGGTGGTGAGGGCCGGGATCAGCTCGACGAGCTTCTGCACCGGCGCCGGGTTGAAGAAGTGGATGCCGATGACCTTGTCGGGCCGGGAGGTGGCGACCGCCAGCTTCACCAGGGGGATGGACGAGGTGTTGGAGGCCAGGATCGCGTCCGGGCGCACCACCACCTGGTCGAGCACCTGGAAGATCTCGGTCTTGACCTGTTCGTTCTCCACCACGGCCTCGATGACGAGGTCACGGTCGGCGAACTCGCCGAGGTCGGTGGTGAAGCTGAGCCGACCGAGGGTCGCATCCCGCTCGGCCACGGTCATCTTGCCGCGTTCGGCGGCCTTGCCGAGCGAGTTGGTCAGGCGGGTGCGCCCCAGCTCCAATGCCTCGCCGGTGGTCTCCGCGACCTTGACGTCCAGCCCGGCGCGGGCGCACACCTCGGCGATGCCAGCGCCCATCTGGCCGCAGCCGACCACTCCGACGCGTGCAATGTCGGCGAATGAGTCCGTCACCTCGTGCCTTTCGCTGATCTTCAGGACCGGCGGTACGCCGTAAGGGTCCGACGCCCGCCTCGCCCCCGACGTTACTCCGCGAGGTGCTGGGAGGACGGCGTCGGGGCGGGCATTCTGAGGCTGCCACACGGGACATAACGGACAAGATGGGGGCTTTTCATGCGAGGTATCACACGCCGCGGGTTCGGCGCGGCGGCACTGGGTGCCGGCTCGTTGCTGCTGGGCGCGGGTGCCCGGGCGGGCGCCGGCACCCCGGCCGGGCGAGAGTTGCGCGGGATGTGGCTGGCGACGGTGGCCCACCTGGACTGGCCGTCCCGGCCCGGCCCGGACCGCGCCGCCCAGCAGCGGGAACTGGCCGCGCTCTTCGACACGGCGGTCGAGCGGCGGTTGAACGCGGTGTTCTTCCAGGTGCGGCCGACGGCCGACGCGCTGTGGCCGTCGCCGTACGAGCCCTGGGCGGAGTGCCTGACCGGCGTCCAGGGCCGCGATCCGGGCTGGGACCCGCTGGAGTTCGCGGTGCGCGAGGCCCACCGGCGCGGCCTGGAGCTGCACGCGTGGTTCAACCCGTACCGGGTCGCCAACCACACCGACCCGGGCCGGCTGGCGCCCGAGCACCCGGCCCGCCGGCACCCGGGCTGGGTCCTGCCCTACGGCGGCAAGCTCTACTACAACCCCGGGCTGCCCGAGGTCCGCCGCTTCGTCCAGGACGCGATGCTCGACGCGGTGCGCCGCTACCCCGTCGACGGGGTGCACTTCGACGACTACTTCTACCCGTACCCCGTCGCCGGCCAGGCGTTCCACGACGATGCGGCCTACGAGGCGTACGGCGCGGATTTCGCCAACCGCGGCGACTGGCGGCGGGACAACATCAACCTGCTGATCCGGGAGATGCGGGAGGGGATCGCGCGCACCGGCCGTCGGGTGCGGTTCGGCGTCAGCCCGTTCGCGGTCTGGCGCAACGCCGCCACCGATCCGCACGGCTCGCGGACCCAGGCCGGGGTGCAGACCTACGACGACCTCTACGCCGACACCCGGCGCTGGGTGCGGGAGGGCTGGCTCGACTACATCGTGCCGCAGGTGTACTGGCCGCTGGGGTTCGCCGCCGCCGACTACGCGGAGCTGGTGCCGTGGTGGGCCCGGACCGTGGCGGGCACCCGGGTGGACCTCTACATCGGCGAGGCGCTGTACAAGGCGGGCCGCACCGCGCAACCCGAAGCCTGGCGGGATCCGGCCGAACTCTCCCGCCACGTCGCCTTCGCCCGGCGGTACCCGCAGGTCGGCGGGCACGTCTACTTCTCGACCAAGGACGTGGTCAGGGACCCGCTGGGGGCGCTGGCCCGGGTCGTGGAGGACCACTACGGGGGTGCCGCGGCCCGGTCGTGACGGTCCCGCCGCACGCGGCGCGGCGGGGGCGGGCCGCCGCACGGGCGCTCCGCCACCGCCGTGGGGTCGTCAGCGGATGGTGTGGGGTTCCTTGGACCTGGGGTGCTGGACGACGCAGTCCGGGCCGGGCCACATGATCGTCTCGTGGCCGTCCTCGGCGCGGATGCGGTAGGGCGGTTCGCCGTTGGTCCCCAGCACCTCCACGATCTCGACCATGTGGTCGCCGTGACCGACGGTTCTGCCGTGCATCAGCAGCCGGTCGCCCTTGCTCGCGTGCATCTGGGCTCCTCCCGCCTCGGGCGGCCGCCTACCGGGGCGGCCGACGCGCGCGACGGCCGGGCGGTGGGACGGCCAACGGATTGCGGGCCCGGGAACGGCCCGGACGGCACTACTGCCATCGCCGCCAGTTTATGTCCGCGGGCCCGGGGCGCACCCGGGGAGCCGGACCGCCGCGGGCCCGGACCGCCGTCCGGGCCCGCGGCCGTCACGCCCGGGCCCGCTGGGTGACCACGATGCACGCCAGGACCGCCAGCGCCGTCACGGGCGCGGCCGGCGGCAGGCGCTCGCCGAGCAGCACCACCGACCAGACCAGGGTCAACAGTGGCTGGGCGAGCTGGAGTTGGCTGGCTCTGGAGACGCCGATGGCGGCCATCCCGCGGTACCAGACCACCATCCCGAGGAAGGTGGAGCCGATCGCCAGCCACAGCACGCCGGCCACCGCGTGGCCGGTCAGGTGCAGCGGCTCGGTCGCCAGCGCCCAGGCGGCGCCCGGCACCGTCACCGGCAGTGCCAGCACCAGCGCCCAGCCGATCACCTGCCACCCCGGCAGATGGCGGGCCAGTCGGCCGCCCTCGGCGTAGCCGGCCGCGCACACCAGCAGCGCCGCGAACAGGAACAGGTCACCGGTGTCCAGGGCGCCGCCGCTCTGCTGCACCGCGAAGGCGAGGACGGCCGCCGCGCCGACCAGTGCGGCGCCCCAGAAGGTGCGCGAGGGCCGGGCTCCGGTGCGCACGGCGGAGAACGCCGCGGTGGCCAGCGGCAGCAGTCCGATGACCACGGCGGCGTGCGAGGTGGTGGAGGTCTGGAGCGCGAGGGTGGTCAGCAGCGGGAAGCCCAGGACGACGCCGCCCGCCACCACCGCGATCCCGGCCCAGTGGCGGCGCTCGGGCACCCGGACCCGGCAGGCGGCCAGGCAGGCGCCGGCCAGTGCGGCGGCCAGCACGCTGCGCAGCATCACCACCGTCCAGGGGCCCATGCCCTCCAGGGCCCAGGCCGTCGCCGGGAAGGTCAGGGAGAAGGCGGCGACGGCCTGGGCCCTGG
>LIQL01000581.1 GCA_001418405.1 Streptomyces diastatochromogenes
GGCGGCGGCAGCGGCGGTGCGGGCCAGCCGCGGGTGGCGGCGCGGGGAGTGGGCAATCGACATGGTGGCTCCGTGAGTTCGTGCGCTGGTGGGCGGGTGCGGGTCGGGGGCGAGGTCGTTCATTGGTGTTTCACTGCTTCGAGGTTTTTGCCGTGCTTTGATTCTGGCGTTCGGTACGTCGCCAGACATCAACCCACGGGTTTACCTTGATCCCGATTTTTCTGGTGGGAGTAGGAGTGTGGTGTGACGTCCCGAGCCACCACCCCAGGAGTCCGTTGAGGATTCAATGTTCTGGTGGTGAGGCGTGGCGCGCGGGTGTGGGCGAGGATGGAAGGGCCGGGGCGATGCGGCGCGCGCAGCGGCCGCGGGGCGGCGCCTCGGGAGGCAGTACCCGCAGAGCAGTATCGGGAGGCCCCGATGGATTACCCGGAACTCTATGAGCTGGTATTTCAGGCCCCCGCGGTGGAGGACGACGTGGTGATCGTCCGGCGTACCGACCGGGCGGGAGCGGGCGGGTATCCGATCTACGAGGACGAATCGGGGATCGTGCGCGCGGAGATCAGTGACCGCGGCGAGGTCCGCATGCTGGCCAGCGGGGGACACCAGGCGCCCCGCACCCCGCTGCTGGCGAGGAGGCTGGTGACCTGACGTGATGGGTTGATGCGTCGCGACCGTAGACCGCGCGTTCCGTGAACCGGAGTCGTCACAGGCCGCGCAGGTGGCGGCGTGGGCGCGGAGGCCGGTTCGCGGGCTCTGCCCGTGGGCGGGGGGCGCCCGCGGACGTGACTCCGGAGTCCGGCGAGGGCACTGCACGGAGCTTCGGAGGTGCGCCGCGCCCGTGGTCGGCCAGGGGCTCCCCGGACCCCGCCCCGGCGCCGCCGGATTCGACTCCTGCCCCGTCCGCAGTCCCGGCCCCGTTGTCGGCCCGGGCCTGGCTCTCCGCCCCGGTGGTGTCTCCGCTCAGCACGGCCAGGGCGCGTTCGAGGGTTTCTCCGGTCAGCTGTATCCGGATCCTGGCCAGGCGCTCTAACTCGGTGTGAGACACCGTGTCAGCGTACCCGCCCTCACGAGGCGCCCGGGCTGCGCCGAGGCGCGCGGCGTCGAACGAGGCCGCGGCGCGGGCGGATTGGCCCAGGAGGCCACCGGCCGCGTCCGCGACCTCAGGGAGCGGCGGGAGCGGAAGGCGTCTACGAGGCCGTGGCAGGTGTGGCCAGTGCGTGGGCGACGGCGGCCTCGGCGTGGAGCCGGGTCGTCGGGAAGACGGGCACCGGGCTGTCCTGCGGGCGGACGAGCAGTTCGATCTCGGTGCAGCCGAGCACGATGCCCTCGGCTCCGGCGGCGACCAACTCGTCGATGACGGCACGGTAGGCGCTGCGGGAGCCGTCCTTGACGACGCCCACGCAGAGCTCCTCGTAGATCACGCGGTGCACGGTCGCGCGGCCGGCGGCGTCCGGGACCAGCACCTCCAGGCCGTGGTCCGCGAGGCGGCCGCGGTAGAAGTCCTGCTCCATGGTGAAGGCGGTGCCCAGCAGGCCGATGCGCCGAAGTCCCGTGCGGCGCACGGCCTCCGCGGTGGTGTCGGCCAGGTGCAACAGCGGTACGGCGACCGCGGACGACACCTGGTCGGCCACCTTGTGCATGGTGTTGGTGCAGATCAGCAGCAGTTCCGCGCCCGCTGACTCCAGGGCCCGGGCGGCCCCGGCCAGGACCTCGCCGGCCTCGTCCCAGCGCCCCTGGACCTGGAGGCGTTCGATCTCCGCGAAGTCCACGGAGTAGACCACGCACGCGGCCGAGTGCAGCCCGCCCAGTCGTTCCCGCGTGAGCTCGTTCAGCAGGCGGTAGTACTCCGCCGTGGACTCCCAGCTCATCCCGCCGATCAACCCGATGGTCTTCATCGGGTCACTGTCCCACAGGGGGCGGAGCTGTCCCGGGCGAGGGCGTTACCGGTCGCCCCGGTGCGTCAGCGGTCCCAGCGGACGGGCAGCCGGTCCGTGCCGCGCATGAGGAGCCCCGGACGCCAGGTCGCCGGTTCCGCTGCGTCGTCCAGGGCGAGGCCGGGACAGCGGTCCAGGAGGGAGCGGAGGGCGATCCGTCCTTCCAAACGGGCCAGCGGTGCGCCGAGGCAGAAGTGGATGCCGTGGCCGAACGCGGCGTGGCCGCGTGGATCGCGGGTGAGGTCGAAGTCGTCGGCGTCGGCGAACCGTTCGGGGTCGCGCGAGGCCGAGGCCAGCGAGATCAGGACGGCGGAGCCGGCGGGGATCACCGTGCCGCCGAGTTCCACCGGTTCGGCAGCGCAACGCCAGGTGGCGGTCTCCACCGGGCCGTCGTAGCGCAGCATCTCCTCCACGGCGTTGTCCAGAAGGCTGTCGTCGGCCCGTAGGGCGGCCAGTTGGGCGGGGTGCTCCAGTAGGGCGCGCACGCCGTTGGCGATCAGGTTGACGGTGGTCTCGTGGCCGGCGACCAGGAGCAGGAAGGCCGTGCCGATCACTTCCTCGGGGGAGAGCCGGTCGCCGTCCTCGTCGCTGGTCCGGATCAGGTCGGCGAGCAGCCCGTCGCCCGCTTCGCGGCGCAGCGAAGCGATCAGGGTGGTGAGGTAGCCGGACATCGCCTCGACGGCCTGCTGCGCCGCTTCGGGGCTGGTGGGCGAGACGAGCTCGTGGGACCAGCCGCGGAAGGCGTCGCGGTCCATGGAGGGGACGCCGAGCAGTTCGCAGATGACGGTCATCGGCAGGGGGAAGGCCAGCGCCTCGATGAGGTCGGCCCGGTCGTCGGATGCCGTCAGCATCGCGTCCAGGAGCTCGTCGGTGAGGCGTTGCACGCGGGGGCGGAGCGCCTCGACGCGGCGGCTGGTGAACTCCTTCGCGACGAGTTTCCGGAGCCGGGTGTGGTGCGGTGGATCGACGTCCAGCATGTTGGTGAACAGCGGGACCCCGTCACCGTCCGTGCGCGGCAGGTTGGCGCTGCTCCAGTCCTTGCCCAGGCGCGGATCGGCGAGCGCGGTGCGGACCGCCTCGTGGCCGACGACCAGCCACGCCGCCTGGTCGTACGGGGTGAGCACCGGGTGGACGGGGCCCTGGGCCCGCAGTTTGGCGTAGTACGGGTACGGGTTCGTGACGAAATCCTGGCCGTAGGCGCGCAGGTCGACCAGAGGGGGCGCGCCGGGGGCGGGCGCAGGTGTATATGTCGGAGCCGCGCGGGGCTGGTGGGTTTGTCGTGTCCTCGGAGGCCCGAGGGGTTCGTCCGTCCTGCGGGGCCTGCGGATTCTCCGGCATGGGCCGTCCCGCCTCTCTCGACTCGCATCCGTGTCGGCGTGCCACAACACTCGGTCCCCTGCCGCAC
>LIQL01000582.1 GCA_001418405.1 Streptomyces diastatochromogenes
GCCAGCCGCAGCGCGGTGCCGAGCGCCGCCAGCACGGCGTCCGAGACGTTCTGGCCGTGGCCCTGCTCCAGCCGCGTGTAGTACGCCACACTCACCCCGGCCAGCTGCGCCAGCT
Source organism: Streptomyces diastatochromogenes (assembly GCA_001418405.1). GTDB lineage: Bacteria > Actinomycetota > Actinomycetes > Streptomycetales > Streptomycetaceae > Streptomyces > Streptomyces albulus_C. Next base: position 116 of record LIQL01000582.1, read on the forward strand.
CCTCGCGGCGCAGCCCCGGCACCCGGCGCCGCGTGCCGCGCTCGGGCAGCCCGACGTCCCCGGGCCGCAGCCGGGCCCGCCGCGAACGCAGGAAGTCGCTCAGCTCGGTGCGCCGGTCGACGGCCACGGGCACCGGCCGCCCCGCCCGCCCACCGGGGGCCGCGGGCTTCCCGCCCCCCAAGGGGGTTCCGTCAGTAGTAGGCACAGCATGCATATGTTCAAGAGTGCACTGGTTGGCACCGTCGCGGCCACGCATGCTCGGTGGCATGACCCACACCTCTGTCGCCGCGTACGCCGCACCCGCACCGAAGGCACCGCTGGAGCGGACCACCGTCCCGCGCCGCGAACTGGGTGCCCACGACATCCTGATCGACATCAAGTTCGCCGGCATCTGCCACTCCGACATCCACACCGTGCGCGCCGAGTGGGGCGACGGCGGCAACTTCCCGATCGTCCCCGGCCACGAGATAGCCGGCGTGGTCTCCGCGACCGGCTCCGAGGTCACCCGCTACCAGGTGGGCGACCGGGTCGGCGTCGGCTGCTTCGTCGACTCCTGCCGCACCTGTGACAACTGCCGGGCCGGCCTGGAGCAGTACTGCACCGGCGAGCTCGGCACCGTCAACACCTACAACGACACCGACCGCAACGGCGAGGCCACCTACGGCGGCTACGCCACCCACGTCGTCGTCGACGAGAACTACGCGCTGCGCATCCCCGACGCGCTCCCGCTGGACGCCGCGGCCCCGCTGCTGTGCGCCGGCATCACCCTCTACTCCCCGCTCGCCCACTGGCAGGCGGGCCCCGGCAAGAAGGTCGCGGTGGTCGGCCTGGGCGGCCTCGGCCACATGGGCGTCAAGATCGCGCACGCGATGGGCGCGGAGGTCACCGTCCTGAGCCAGTCGCTGCGCAAGAAGGACGACGGCCTGCGCCTCGGCGCCGACCACTACTACGCGACCAGCGACCCGGCCACCTTCGAGGCGCTGGCCGGCACCTTCGACCTGATCGTCAACACCGTCTCGGCCAACCTGGACATGGGCGCCTACCTCGGACTGCTGCGCACCAACGGCACCCTGGTCCAGCTCGGCGTCCCCGAGCAGCCGCTGCCCATCGCGCCGTTCGCGCTGATCGGCGGCCGCCGCTCGATCGCCGGCTCGCTGATCGGCGGTATCGCGGAGACCCAGGAGATGCTCGACTTCTGCGCCGAGCACGGCCTGACCTCGGAGATCGAGGTGATCAGCGCCGACCGGATCAACGAGGCGTACGAGCGGGTGCTGGCCAGCGACGTCCGCTACCGCTTCGTGATCGACACCTCGACGATCTGAGCCGCCGCGCCGGCCGCATCGACCGGCCGCGCTGATGACCCGTCACCCCCCGCGCCGCGGCGCGGGCGAGCGCCCGGGGCCGCCCCCACTGGCTGCCCCGGGCGTGGTGCGTGCCGTGACCCCAGGCACTGCACCGCAGCCTAATTGAAAATGGTGCTCATTTCCATATAGCCTCCGTCCCGTCCGGCTCCCACCCGATCGACGGAAGGCCCACCACCATGGCCGTGCCCAAGCGCAAGCTCTCCCGCAGCAACACCCGCCACCGCCGCGCCCAATGGAAGGCCAGCACCCCACAGCTGGTGCCGGTCACCGTCGACGGCTCCGTCTACCAGGTCCCGCAGCGCCTGGTCGCGGCGTACCGCCGCGGCCTGATCGACCCGAAGGGCTGACCGCGCCGTGCCGACCCGCCCCCGCCTGCCCGTCACCGTGCTCTCCGGCTTCCTCGGCGCGGGCAAGACCACGCTGCTCAACCACGTCCTGGCCAACCGGGAGGGCCTGCGGGTCGCCGTCATCGTCAACGACATGAGCGAGGTCAACATCGACGCCGCCCTGGTCCGCGGCGGCGACGCGGCGCTCTCCCGCACCGAGGAACGCCTGGTCGAGATGACCAACGGATGCATCTGCTGCACCCTGCGCGACGACCTGCTGACGGAGGTCGACCGGCTGGCCAGGGCCGGCCGCTTCGACCACCTGCTGATCGAGTCCAGCGGGATCTCCGAGCCGATGCCGGTCGCCGCGACCTTCGCCGTCCCGCGCGACGACGGCGCCACCCTGGGCGACCTGGCGCGCCTGGACACCATGGTCACCGTCGTCGACGCCGCCGCGTTCCTGCCCGAACTCGCCGGCGGCGACGCCCTGGTGGAGCGCGGCCTGGCCCCGTACGAGGACGACGAGCGCACGGTCAGCGACCTGCTGATGGACCAGATCGAGTTCGCCGACGTCCTCGTCCTCAACAAGACGGACCTGGTCGGGGCGGCCGCCGCGGACCGCCTTGCGGCCGCCCCGACCAGGTCC
>LIQL01000583.1 GCA_001418405.1 Streptomyces diastatochromogenes
CCGCCGCGACCGGCTCGCCCAAGCGGGAGGCGAAGCCCTGGGCGAGCCGGTCGCGGCGGGAGAGCTCGGTGAGCGCGGAGACCACGCCGGCGTCCAGCCGGGAGGGCCAGCGCCCCATCCGCCACGCGGGCAGCGCGACCCGGGTCAGCAGCCGGTCCCAGCCGGCGTAGGCCAGACCGACCTGTTCCTGGGCGACGATCCGCAGGCCGTAGTCGACGCCCTGGGCGCGCTCGGAGGCGGCGGCCGCGACCCCGCGCTCCATCAGCACGACGTGGTCGCCGACGGCGCGCAGCAGCAGCCGGGCGACCCGGCCGACGAAGCGCAGCGGGAGGGCGCGCAGCGGGCCCCGGGCGCGGGCGGCGACGCCGGCGGCCGCGTCCAGTCCCCGGATGAAGCGGCGGGCGGCGGCTATGTCGGGATGCGCGGACGGGCCGGTGCCGGCGACGACGGGGGCCAACAGGGCGCGCAGCTCGGCGACCCGCATCCACCACAGGAACGGCGAACCGATGACCAGGACCGGGGCCTCCGGTGCCCGGCGGCCGGCCCGTCGGGCGGGGCGCGGCGGGCCGTGGGCGCGGTGCGTGCGGTCCTCCAACCAGCTGTCGCAGTCCGGGGTGAGGGCTATCGCGGAGGGGGCCGGGACGTCGAGGCGGTCGGCGAGGTCGCGGACCAGGCGGTAGAGGTCCGGGGCCGCCTCCTCGGCGACCGGCACGGAGGGGCTCAGCGCGGGCCGGGCGCGGGCCACGACCACCGAGACCAGCGTCGCCAGCAGCAGGCTCAGCACGGTGAGGGAGCCGACGGCCCACCGGGCGACGGCCCAGCCGCCTTCGGTGCCGAGCCGGCCGGTGGCGCCCCCCACCAGGAGGACCACGGCGACCGCGGCCGGCAGCAGGGCGAGCGCCAGCGCCGCACCACGGACGCGGAGCACCGCGAGGGCGCGGCCACGCGCCGCCAGGACGCCTGTTTCCGGACTTGCCACGAGCCTGTACACCCCCTGCGGTCCTGCTTGTCGCGGGACGGAGAGAACGCGGGACGGACGGACGAAGGTCGTGCGGTGTGCGGGCGAGCGAGCGAGCCCACTCCCCACCACTGTGGCACCGGCCACTGACATCGCAATGTCGGTGGGCCAGTTGCCGGACGCCACCGGGACGCCGACGCCGGAATCCGGCGCCGCGACCGCAGGACGCTTGCGCCGCACCTTAGTTGGGGGTGCGGGGTTCGTCAGCAGGATGCCCGCGTGGTCACTCGATGGAATGGCTTTGGGTAAAGCCGGGAGCCGGATGCGTACCGTTCTGGGCGTCTTCCTGCTGGGTGGCCCACCCACAACGCAACTGGGGCATATGTCAAGGAAATGACACATGCCCCAGTCCGTGACGCCCAGTGGCGACTCCGCTCCGCGCGGGCCGCCGAAGCGGCCGGGAGCCGCCGTGCCCTACTCCCCGGCGGCCGCCTTCGCGGCGATGTCGGTGCGGTGGTGCGCGCCGTCCAGCGCGATCCGGTCCACGGAGCGGTAGGCGCGCTCGCGGGCGGTGGCCAGGTCGGCGCCGGTGGCGGTGACGGACAGCACCCGGCCGCCCGCGCTGAGCACCGCGCCGTCCGCGCCGCGCCGGGTGCCGGCGTGCAGCACGTAGGCGTCGGGGGCGTCCTGCTCGGCGACCTCGGCCAGGCCGTCGATCGGGTCGCCGGTGCGCGGGGTGCCCGGGTAGTTGTGGGAGGCGATGACGACGGTGACCGCGGCGCCGTCGCTCCAGCGCAGCGGCGGGAAGGTCGCCAGGGCGCCAGTCGCCGCGGCGCGCAGCAGGCCGGCCAGCGGGGTCTTCAGGCGGGCCAGCACGACCTGGGTCTCGGGGTCGCCGAAGCGGGCGTTGAACTCGATCACGCGCACGCCGCGGGAGGTGATCGCCAGGCCCGCGTAGAGCAGCCCGGAGAACGGGGTGCCGCGGCGGCGCAGCTCGTCGACGGTGGGCTGCAGGACGGTCCGGAGCACCTCGTCGACCAGCTTGGGGTCGGCCCACGGCAGCGGACTGTAGGCGCCCATGCCGCCGGTGTTGGGGCCCTGGTCGCCGTCATGGGCGCGCTTGAAGTCCTGGGCGGGCTGGAGCGGCACGACGGTCTCGCCGTCGGTGACGGCGAAGAGGGAGACCTCCGGGCCGTCGAGGAACTCCTCGATGACCACCCGGTCGCAGGCGTTGGCGTGCGCGCGGGCCACCGCGACGTCCTCGGTGACCACCACGCCCTTGCCGGCGGCCAGCCCGTCGTCCTTGACGACGTACGGCGCACCGAAGGCGTCCAGGGCCGTGTCGACCTCCTCCGGGGTGGTGCAGACGTAGCTGCGGGCGGTGGGCACGCCGGCGGCGGCCATCACGTCCTTGGCGAACGCCTTGGAGCCCTCCAGCTCGGCGGCCCGGGCCGACGGGCCGAAGGCCGGGATGCCGCGCTCGCGGACCGCGTCCGCGACGCCGGCGACCAGCGGGGCCTCGGGGCCGACGACGACGAGGTCGGCGGCCAGGCCCACGGCGAGGTCGGCCACCGCCCGCCCGTCGAGGGCGTCGACCTCGTGGAGTTCGGCCACCTCGGCGATCCCGGCGTTGCCGGGGGCGCAGTGCAGCGCGCTGACGTCGGGGTCGAGGGACAGGGAGCGGCACAGGGCGTGTTCGCGGGCGCCGCCGCCGATGACGAGGACCTTCACGCAGTGCAGCCTAGACGAACGCACCAACCGGCCGACCGCCGGGCGTGCCCCGATCGCACAAGGAGGGATCCCGCCCGGAAACGCCGGCACCCTCGCCGTCGGCCCGCACGACGGCAACTCTTTCGGGTGAGACCCGTGAGCGCCCTATACCGGATCCCGCACCACTTCCGGGCGGAAAACGGGCGATCTTGGGACAGAGGCCAGCCGTTCGGCGGTAGGAAAGGGGGCGGTGCTCGGCCCTCCCGTAGGTCCTCCGCGCACCTCACGATCCGCGTACGAGGGAGCGCACGGGTGAGTCAGCCGGAGATGCAGCCCGAGGGGCCCCCTCGGGGCGAGGGCGGGTCCGACCGGGGCCGCGGACGGTCCCCGGACCGCCACCGGGACCAGGGGCGACCGCAGCGCCGCCCCGCGGGCCCGCTCCGGGGCCGCGGCGACCTCGTGGGGCGGGCGTTCCCGCACGGCGACTGGGGGGAGCCGGGCGACCGACTGGACGCGCTGTACCTGTGGAGCGAGGAGGGCGCGCTGCGCACCGCCGACTGGTACCTGCGCGACCGGCTGGCCAAGCGGCGCGGGGCCCGCGCGCTGCGGACGGGGGCCGCGGCCGGGGTGACCGCGGGCGGGGCGCTGCCGCTGCTGGACCTCGCCGGGGTCTGGGAGCACGGGGCGCCCTGGGGCGCGCTGGCGCTGCTGCTGGCCGCGGTGTGCGTGGGCTGCGACCGGTACTTCGGGATGACCGCGGGGTGGATGCGGGACCTGGCCACCGCCCAGGCGATCCACCGGCGGCTGGAGGCGCTCCAGTTCGACTGGGCGGCGGAGAGCGTGCGGGAGGTGCTCGGGCCGGCGGAGGGCACCGCGAGCGAGGCGGCGGAGCGCTGCCTGGCCGTGCTGCGGCGGTTCAACGAGGACATCGGCGAGCTGGTCCGCACGGAGACGACGGACTGGATGGTGGAGTTCCGGTCCGCCCCGGTGCCGCAGGCCAGCCACGCCGTGCTGCCGTGGACGGCGGCGCGGCCGGAGGGTCCGGGGCACCCGGGGCGGTTCCTGCGATCGCCCGGCACGCGGCCGAACATGCCGCGGCAACGGCCGCCGGAGGCCCCGCGCTGAGCGGCGAGCGGGCGGGAGCCCGGTGGGGCCGGGGCGGACCCGCCGCCCCGGCCGGTCCGCTCAGCTGAAAACGATCATGGAGCCCTGGCCCAGGCTCCGGGTGGCGGCCGCGTGCAGCCCGAGCCAGACGTGCCGCTCCCGGGCGAACGGGCCGTCGTCCGTGGGGACCGCGGTGGCCCGTTCTTCCAGGGAGGTGGGACCGGCCGGCGGCGCGGGGGCGGCCGGCGGGTTCGCCGGATCGATGCCCAGTGCCGGGGCGACCAGTTCGAGGTCCCGCAACAGCCCGTGGGAGGAGCCCAGCGGGCCGCCGCCGGCCAGCAGTTCCTCGGTGGCGAGCGGGTGCGGGAAGTCGACCGGGACGTACGCGCCCGCGTGGTCGTAGTGCCAGACCAGGTGGGACTGCTGCGCGGTGGTCTCGAACATCTCCAGCAACTGCTCGTAGTCGCCGCCCAGTTCGTCGACCGGGGTCACCTCCAGGCCGCACAGTTGCAGCAGGTAGGCGCGGCGCAGGAAGTGCAGCGCGTCGTAGTCGAAGCCGGCGACCGGTGCCACGTCACCGGAGAGGCCCGGCATGTAGGAGAAGACCGGGATCTCCGGCAGGCCCGCGTCCACCAGGGCCTCGTTGTAGGCGGCGATCTCTTCGGAGAACGGGTTGTCGGGGCTGTGGCACAGCACATCGACGAGGGGTACCAGCCACAGGTCACATGCCACGGGTGGGGGCTCGCTTCCGGTAGGGGACAGAGGGCACCGGCGCACGTACAGCCACGGGTACGGCCCATTACGGCCGATGGTCGGGACAGCGTAGTGCTACCCGGCCGTTCCCACGAGAGCGAGGGAGTGCTCGTTGTACTCGGCGATCAGCCGCTGGGCGTCCGGCAGGTCGTGCCGCAGCAGGGCGTCGGCCAACTCGCTGTGACCGTGCCACAGGCGGTCCTTGAGGCGGGGCTCGCGGCGCAGCAGGGGCACCGCGAACATCCAGGTCTGGACGCGGATCCGGTCCAGGAAGTCGCTGATGTAGGGGTTCTGGACGATGCCGCTGAGTTCGCGCCAGAACCGCAGGTCGTAGCCGATGAGGACGTCCAGGTCGCCGGCCCGGGCGGCGCGTTCGGCCTCTTCGGCACGGCGGCGGATGGAGATCAGCACCTCCGCGGGGGTGGCCAGCAGCGCCCGTTCGGCGTCGCTGCGGAAGATGCCCTCGATGATCAGGGTGCGGGCCTCGACCATGGCGCGGAAGTCGTCGGTGGTGAAGGCGTGCACCTTGAAACCGCGGTGCTGCTCGACGTCGAGCAGGCCCTGGGCGCACAGGTCGAGCAGCGCCTCGCGCACCGGGGTCGCGGAGACGCCGTACTGGTCGGCGATCTCCTTGACGGTGAACGGGTGACCGGACGGCAGCCGGCCGGCCAGGATCTCGTCGCGCAGCGCGTCGGCGATCTGCTCGCGCAGGGTGCTGCGCCGTATCACTGAGCTGGAGCTGTCCGAGCCCGGGGCCATTCGGTGCGTCTCCTTCGACGTCCATGACCGCAGGTGGGAGCGGCCCGCCCCCACCATAGGCGAGGGGATGGCCGTGGTTTCACGTGAAACCACGCGCGCGGCCGCCGCCCACGAGGGGCGCGGCCGCGCGCAGGTGCTGTCCGGTGGACGCGCTCAGACGGTGTGCGCGTCCGCGACGGTCAGGGCCGCGTCGAGGGCGGTGAGGCCCTCCTTGACCTCGGCCTCGGTGACGGTGCAGGCCGGGACGACGTGGGTGCGGTTCATGTTCACGAACGGCCACAGGCCGCCGCGCTTGCAGGCCGCGGCGAACTCGGCCATCGGGGCGTTGTCGGCGCCGGCCGCGTTGTAGGGCACCAGCGGCTCGCGGGTCTCCTTGTTGCGGACCAGGTCGAGGGCCCAGAAGACGCCCAGGCCGCGGACCTCGCCGACCGACGGGTGCCGCTCGGCGATCTCGCGCAGCGCGGGGCCGATGACCTTCTCGCCGATCTCCGCGGCGTTCTCCACGATCCGCTCCTCGGCCATCGCGTTGAGCGTGGCGACGGCGGAGGCGCAGGCCAGCGGGTGACCGGAGTAGGTCAGGCCGCCGGGGTAGGGCCGCTGGTCGAAGGTGGCGGCGATCTCGGCGCTGATGGCCACGCCGCCGAGCGGGACGTAGCCGGAGTTGACGCCCTTGGCGAAGGTCAGCAGGTCGGGGGTGACGCCGAAGTGGTCGGCGGCGAACCAGTGGCCGGTGCGGCCGAAGCCCGCCATCACCTCGTCGAGGATGAAGACGATGCCGTAGCGGTCGCAGATCTCGCGGACGCCGGCGAGGTAGCCGGGCGGCGGGACCATGATGCCGGCGGTGCCGGGCACGGTCTCCAGGATGATCGCGGCAATCGACTGGGGGCCCTCGAAGGCGATGGTCTGTTCCAGGTGGGCCAGGGCGCGCTCGCACTCCTGGGCCTCGTTCTCGGCGTGGAACGGCGAGCGGTACAGGAACGGGCCCCAGAAGTGGACGACGCCGGCCGCGCCGGTGTCCGAGGCCCAGCGGCGCGGGTCGCCGGTCAGGTTGATCGCGGCGGCGGTGGCGCCGTGGTACGAGCGGTAGGTGGACAGCACCTTGGCGCGGCCGGTGTGCAGCCGGGCCATGCGGACGGCGTTCTCGACCGCCTCGGCGCCGCCGTTGGTGAAGAAGATCTTGTCCAGGTCGCCGGGGGTGCGCTCGGCGATCAGCCGGGCGGCCTCGGAGCGGACGTCCACGGCGAAGCCCGGGGCGAGGGTGCAGAGCTTGCCGGCCTGCTCCTGGATGGCCGCGACGACCTTGGGGTGCTGGTGACCGATGTTGGTGTTGACCAGCTGGGAGGCGAAGTCGAGGTAGCGGTTGCCGTCGTAGTCCCAGAAGTACGAGCCCTCGGCACCGGCGACCGGCAGCGGGTCGATCAGGCCCTGGGCGGACCAGGAGTGGAAGACGTGCGCGCGGTCGGCGGCCTTGACGGCGGCGCCGGCGGCGGGGTCGGGGGGCAACGTGCTCACGGTCAGTACCTCGGATCGGTCGCGGGGGTCCGTCGCTGGACAGGAACGGCGAACGGCTCCCAGCCTAAGGATCACGGTGCGCTGACCGGTACCGACAGTGTGTATGGCGCTCACCACGCGCGCGGACAGAATGTCTACGGTCCTGGAGGAATCTCCAGGGATGCCCGGGGGTGGGGGTACCTGCCCCCGGGCATCGTCAGGAGCCGCGGCGCTCAGGGCTGGTCGCCCCGCGCACCGGCTCAGGCCGCCGCGGCGGTGGGGAAGGCGGTCCGGACCGGCCCGCGCCAGTGGTTGGCGTACAGGTTCGGCCGGAGCGCCGACAGACCGCCGCAGTACTTGGTGAAGTCGGCGGCCTGGACGCCGTACTCGGTCAGCAGCCGGTCGGCCTCGGTGAGCCGGCCGGCGGTCTTGGTCTCGACGACGACCAGCCCGCCGTCGGCCCGCACGGTGCGGCCGGTCGCCAGGTCGCGGCAGACCAGGGCGGCGTCGCAGGTGACGCGCTGGCCGTCGGCGACGAAGGTGGCCCGCTGGTAGTCGGTCTCGATGGAGCGGCCCAGTTCGGTGGGGGCCTCGATGCCGTAGGAGCGGTCGAGCACGGTGGCGAGGAAGTCCCGCGGGGCCTCGCCCAGGGCCTGGTCGCCGGGGAGCAGCGGCTGCCGGTGCTTGACCGTGCGGCCGTGCTCGCCCTTGAGCTTGACCTCGAACTGCCGCTCGCCGGTGTCGGCGTAGAGCCGTTCGCGGATCTTGAAGCGGAGCACGTTGCGCTGCCGGTGGTCGTGGAAGGACCGCAGGTCGGGGGTGTCGTAGTAGACGGACTGGTAGCGGAACCAGCGGCGGCCGTTGATGCACAGGGCCGCGAACGGGCCGCCGGGGCGGTTGCGGTCGGTGAGTTCGGCCGCGAACGCGGCGAAGACGTCGACCGGGACGAGGTAGGTGGTGCTGAAGCGAGCCAGGAGTTCGGCGCGGGCCTGGACCTCGGCCAGCGGGACGGGGCGGGCGGCCATGGCCGCCCG
>LIQL01000584.1 GCA_001418405.1 Streptomyces diastatochromogenes
CAACGAGGATGCGGGGGCCGGGGATTCCTCGCTGGAGGAGCCAGTGCGCGGTCTCGAATGCCAGCAGTGCGCCCAGGCTGTGGCCGAAGAAGGCCCACGGCACGGTGTCGTCGCGGTCCGCCAGGGCGGGGCCGAGCGCCTCCGCCACGGCCTGCGCGCTGCGTAGCGGCGGCTCGGCGACGCGGCTGTCTCTGCCGGGTGGCTGCACTGCGGTGATCCGCATGCCGGGGGGAGCCGCGGTGGCCCAGTTCAGGCAGCCGGCTGCTGAGCCGCCGGCATGCGGGAAGCACAGCAGGTGCAGCCGCGGGAGAACCGGCTCAGGCCCCAGACGGATCCAGTCCGTGCTCGGTGACATGGTCCACCTGCCCGTCACGGCGTTCCCGGCGTCGACGTCCGGTCTTCGCCCCGGACGGTTGCGACTGGCGGTGTGGAGTCGGTCACGACGTCATGGATCCCTGCGAGGGTGTGGAAGGACTCCAGTTGGTAGTTCTCGACCACGATCTCCGTGCCGATGAGGTGTTCCAGGAAGACGATGAGTTCCACGACGGCGAGCGAATCCAGGATCCCGAGCTCGAACAGGTTGGCGTGGGCAGTGATGGCTGCCACGTCGGCATCGGGGCGAAGGGTGGAGAGGAACGTGCGCAAGCGCGCTTCGAGGTCTGGTTGGCTCAGCATGGCTCGGTCCCTGTCCGAGTCGGGGTATTCCGGTCGTGTGCGGTCCCGGGTGGCCGCGGGGACTCGGAGAGTGGGTGTTTGACTGTCGAGTGTTCACGCGGCCCACGGGGATCGGCCGCTGCCGGGGGCGCGGGAGTGTCCGGGGCACCGCCTGGAGCCGCTGCGATCAGGCGCAGTGCCATGGCGTGCGCCGCGTGCCGGTCGAGCTTTCCCCCTGCGGTTCGTGGCAGCGCGGGGACCACCAGCACGTAGGCGGGCTGCATGTAGTGCGGCAGGCGCGTGCTGCACCAGGCGTGCAACTCCTCTTCCCTGCGGTTCTGTTCCTCCCCGCCGGTGACCATGGCGACGAGGGCCGCCAAGCGGGTGCCCAGGCCGCCATTCACGGTGACCACGAGGACTTCGGTCACCGCGGGATGTGCGGCCAGGTGCGCTTCGACCTCCTCCAGCTCCACCCGATTGCCCTTGACCTTGACCTGCAGATCCTTGCGGCCGGCGAAGGTGAACAGCCCATCCCGCTCTCTGCGTAGCAAGTCGCCGGTGCGCAGGACGAGTTCGCTGCTGTCCGGATCTCCGGGCGGCGCGACCAGCGCGCGGCCGGTGGCGGCGGCGTCCAACCAGTACCCGGAGAACAACGCGGCGCTCCGCAGGAAGAGTTCGCCCGTCTCGCCCACGCCGACTTCGCGACCCGCATCGTCGAGCACGAGCATCTCCGCCCCGGGATGGGCGGGGCCGATCGGCACCTGCCGCAGATCATCCGGGAGCGGGTCGGGAAGCTCCAGGAAGGAACAGGCAATGGACTCAGACTGCCCGAAGGCGTTCACCAACTGCACCCCAGGCAGTGCCTTGCGCAACGCCTGCAACAGACCGACGGAGTACGCCTCGCCGCCCATCAGCAGCCCTCGTAGCGAGGTGCACGCGGACAACTCCTGTGCGGCATGCCGCAACACCGGCGGCCAGATCGAGGGAACGCCGCTCACATGGCTCACGTCCATCCGCGCCAAGTGCTCCACGAAACGCCGGGGATGGCGCAGCAGCATCCGCGGAACCTGAACCAGCGTCCCGCCCGAACCCGTTGCCCAACCCAGGTCGAGCAGCGAGAAGTCGAAGTTCAGCGGGGCGAACGACGCGACGCGGTGCTGAGGCGGAGCCGGCACCTGCCGAGCCATTCCGCGGAAGAAGGACAGTGCGGCCCGGTGCGTCATCGTGATGCCCTTGGGCCGCCCAGTGGTGCCCGAGGTCAAAATCAAGTACGCGACGTCGTGCTCCGTCGGCGCGCCACGGACACGCTCTGAAGAGCCGGGGACACCGCCCGACACCGCTACACCATCGGGCGACAACCGCATCCGTACCGGGATCTGGGCATCCACCGGCTGACCCTCGGCCACGGCATGAGCGGCCGGCCGGGCCGCCGCGGCGATCGCCGCCTTCCGCGCCGGGGGGACATCCGGAGCGACGGGCACGTAGATCGCGCCGAGCAGCGAACATGCCACCAGGACCACCACCGCCTGCGGGATCGGATCGCACTCGACCACAACCCTGTCGCCACGGCCGATCCCACGCTCGGCCAGTTCCGCGGCCAGACGCCCGGCACCGAGCGCCAGATCCCCGTACGTCAGGCACTCTTCCTCCCGCAGCACCGCCACCTGGCTGGGGCTGGCCAGCCCGGCGTGCAGGAAGTACGTGCCGATGGACCGCGGACAGCGGCTCACGGCATCGTGGACGAGCGAAGTCGTGTCCTGCATCATTTCCCCTTCGCTCATTCCCGATGGAACCGCAGTGAGATCTGATCCTGTGGGCCTGCGAACGCCGCGCAGGCCTACCGGCGCCATGAGTGGCTCCAGCACCTGCCAGCCCGCGCCATCGTGGCGCGCGCCTCCTCGCGGGCAACCGTTATCACCGGCCTAGGCACCCCATCGTCCGACGAGCTGCTCAGCGGCCACGCCCCCAGTCCGCCAGAACCGGGACCTGAGGGAAATGGCTACTGGTCAGTAGGTGCGTGAACGTGTTGAGCGCGCCCCTGAGCTGCGGGCGCCTCTACGAGCTGCCGCCATCGACAGCGGACCGGACGGTTCGTCAGCAACTTGCGTTGGAGTGGTTCTCCGTCCCGCGATCTGGCTCTGTGGAACCATCGAGGAGTTCACGCAGTTCTGCTTCGCCAGTCTCCTGTTGGTCGATCCCCCCACCTGCCCGGGGCCGGGCCGTTCTTCCAGCGATCGGCGGCCTACCGCACTTCGAAGCTCCGCCGCGAGGCCCTGCTCATTGGACCCGGGGTTGGCGTCGCGGGCGTCTTATGATCCGGTGACAGGGGGCACCGAACTGGGGCTGAGCAGGGCTGCGCTCAGTCGCCGGGGCCTTGACCCCAGCGGGTCACGAGGTGTTCTTTAGAGTTCCTAACGCAACGTGTTTTGCAGGCGTCGCCAGCAGATCAGTGAACAGGCGAGTTTGAGAAGCCGTTGTCGTACCGACCATGAGGCTTGTCTGGTCGAACAGGGTTCCTGATCAGGTGATCGTGAGGAGGTCGGCACAGACCGTTAGGAGCGCGTGTTACCGCTAGCCGTGACCTACTTGGCCCGCGCATACCACTGCAGCAGCCCGCAACCTGTACACCTCCTGGCTACCACTCGATACACAGACTCGTGTCGCCTCTCAGCTTGGTCCCCCGAGCGAGACACCACCAACTGCGAGTTGCGGAACATGCGCGCGTAATGAACCAGCTCCTCCTGCGGCGCAGATAAGCCACAAGCCGTGCAGGTCATTGCCTCACACATGTGATCCTCGTTCTGTCAGTGTGGGTGGGCAGCCCGAGCGCGAGGCCGAGCACGCCCAATTCCGTGTAACCGTCGATGCTGGCGCACGCGCAGTGACGGTTGCAGCAGTCTGACGAACGTAGTGCCCATTTTGGAGGCATTTTCGCACCGATCTGCGGGCTCGTCTGGTCGGCTAGGGGTCCTGTTTGGGTGACCCCGGGAGGTCGGCGCATGAAGGAAGGGCCTCTTGGTAGCTCGGGGTTGCGAAGCCGGCCAAGCACCCGGAGGCCCTGTTGCCGCAGTTCTACGCGTTCGCACCCATGGAGTCCAACTCGCTTGTTCTGTCGTGTGATTGCCTCGCACACATCTATGGAAACGCGGCGGACCAGCCGGGACGGGTACGGCGGCATCCCTCGGACATGACAGACGCGGAGTGGGAGGCGGTCCGGCCGCTGCTGCCGGTGCCGGCCTGGCTGCGCGGCCGGGACGGGCAGCCGGAGGCGTACTGCCACCGCGCGATGCTGGATGCGATCCGCTACCTCGTGGACAACGGCATCAAATGGCGGGCGATGCCGGTGGACTTCCCGCCCTGGGACCGGGTGTATGCGTTCTTCCGCCGATGGCGCGACCACTCTCTGGTCAAGGAGTTCCACGACCGGCTGCGTGATCGGGTACGTCAGAAGGCGGGCCGGGATGCGCAGCCCACGGCCGGCGTGATCGATTCGCAGTCGGTCAAGGCTGATGCTGTCGTCGGATCCGACAGCCGAGGCTTCGACGGCGGCAAGCTGATCAACGACCGTAAGCGGCACGTCGTAGTCGATACGCTCGGCCTGCTGCTGGCGGTGATGGTCACCGCCGCGGACACCGGCGACCGCACCGCCGCCCACGTCCTGCTTGAGCAGGTAGCCGACGCACACCACCGCCTCGCCCTCGTCTGGGCCGACGGTGGCTACACCGGCAGCCTGGTCGAGCACTGCCTCACCGCGCTCGCCCTGGTCCTGGCGGTCGTCAAACGCAGCAACAACATGCGCGGCTTCGTGGTACTACCCAAGCGGTGGATCGTCGAGCGGTTCTTCGCCCACCTGATGCACACCCGCCGCCTGGTGCGCGACTTCGAACGTCGCACCAGCAGCGCCGAAGCGATGGTCTACTGGTCGATGATCCTGCTCATGACGCGCCGCTTGGCCCGGTCACGCCCTGCACGAGCATGAACCGGCCCGGCTGCTGCTCGGCCAGCCAGCCGCGCGCGACCAGACGTTTCGCCTTCGACCGCAGCGCCTCCACCTTCGCCGGCACCGCATCCAGGCCGAACAAGGCGGCCATCTCCTGGCAGGTCAGCGGTCCTTGGCCGAGCCCGCACCGGTCCGCGAGCGCTTGCAGGATGCGCTGGTAGTCCACCGACAGCACTGACCATGCCAGTCCCTCGCGCCACACCGGCACCTGCGACTTCGGCTTCGCGGCCCTCGAGGCTGACGAAGTCTCCTCAGTCCGCCCCTCGGCCGTCGCCGTCCGCTCGGTCCGGGCATGATCTTCGGTCTCGTCCACCGGAGCCAGCACCTCTCCGACCCGCGAGCGGGCGATATTCCACTCTTCCCAGTCCCGCTCGGCCACCACCAGTTCGGCCTGGACGCGGTCGGCTTCCTCCCTCAGTTCGTCCACACGACGGCGGGCAGCGAACTCGCGCTGTTCCAGCAACCCCACGATCGACGGCATCCACGGCCTCCCCAGGAACGATGACATGACAGGCCACCACTCCCACAGGATCACAGCCCCTATGCCTGACCAGCGAAAACGCCGTCCTCAAGTTCGATACGGCAACGGCTACTTACGCACCCATCCGTAGGCGATCCGACCCTGGACCTGACCGTTCTGGGCAGCGGAGAGGTGCTGGCGGGCAACGCGGCGCGCGGTGTCCTCGGAGGACTTGAGCGCCATCACGCACATCATGCGGGCCATGTGGCGGTCGCTGTCGTTGATCAGGTTCATCCGGCCGTCGGTGGCTCCGGTCACCGGACGCTTGACGTACTCGACGATGTCGATGAGGTCTTCGAGGTCCCGTGGCTGACGCACGAGGCGGTCGAGGTCGTAGAAGATGACGCCGTCGATCACGCCCAGGGCGAGGTCGGCGAGAAGCTGACGGAACTCGGGACGCAGGACGACCCAGTCGATGGTGCCGTCGGGCTTGGTGATCTTGCGCTTCTTGAACGCGGAGGTGTCGTTCTCCCGGTAGACCTTGGCGAACGGACCCCAGCAGAGGCGTGTTCGGCTGGTTTCGGCGTCCTCGAGCTGGCGGTCGACGCCGGCCTTCAGGGCGAAGCGGTCGGAGGAGATGCGGAGGTAGGCGCCGGGGCGCTTCGGTAGGTACGACGCCAAGTGGTCGCAGAGGTTCAGGGTGACCTGTCCGCCGCGGGCGTGCGCGCCGACTTCAAGGTCCCCCCCAGGCGGTGGTGAGGGTGGCGGCTGGCACGGTGTCGGCTCCCGGTGCTTGATGGCTCCCGGCGCCGGGCCTTTCGACCGAACCCCACGGTTGGGCGTTGCCGTGGATCCTCCGTGGAATCCGCGGCCGTGTGGAGGGATACTGATCACCATGCGCGTTGACTTCGATCCTGCAGAGATGGCTCCGAACGAGTTCTACAAGCTGTTGACTGCCACGGTCGTGCCTCGGCCGATCGCCTGGGTGTCGACCATGTCCCCGGACGGGACGGCCAATCTTGCCCCGCATTCCTTCTTCAGCATCGCCAGCGTGCGGCCGCCCGTGGTGTTGTTCAGTTCCGTGGGCCGCAAGGACACCTTGCGGAACATCGAGGCCACCGGCCAATTCGTGGTCAACTTCACGCCGGAGGAACTTTTCGAGCAGATCAACGACACGGCCACCGACTTTCCGCATGGGGTGAGCGAGTTCGAGGCCGCCGCTATCGAATCCGAGCCCAGCCTGAGGGTGAAGCCGTTGCGCGTTGCCGCCGCCCCGGTGGCCCTGGAGTGCGAACTGCACAGCACGGTGCGGATCGGCGACGGGACCGTGGTGTTCGGACGGGTGCTGCACGCCGTGGTCTCGGACGGCGTTCTGGTCGAAGGGCACCCGGAGATCGACAAACTGCGCCCGCTGTCGCGGCTGGGGAAGAACGAATGGGGGACGGTCAGCGGCGTGCGCGACCTCGCTCGTATCCGGCACGAGGACTGGCAGGGGCCCGCGGCCGACCGCTAGCCGCAGCAGCACATTCACGGGTTGGTGGGAGCGGTTCCGATGTCGCGGAACGTACGCAGGGGCGTTCTGCCGAGCGTTCCGCGCCAGTTCATTTCGGGGGTACTTCCGCGGCTTCGGGAACTCCGGGAGCGTGGGTCGCGTGGGTGATCCGAGGTGGTCGAGGAAGACTGCCGATCAAGGCCGCAGACGAAGGCAGTTGACGGTCGGCAGCCCGTGGTCGGCGACCGGTGATCGGTCTCCGGAAGCCGGCCGACGACAGGCAGACTCGGGAGTGAACGGTGGACGATCGGGCTTCTGGAATGACGGAACCAGAGGATGCTGCGGGCGCCGGAGGTCAGCTCCGGGAGCGGGTCGCCGGCGCCGCGTTCAGCCGGCGGGCCGTGCTGCGCGGCGCGGCCGCCACGGCGGCGGTTGGCGCCGCATCGGTTACGGCAGTGGCATCGGCGTCGGCTCGGGAAGCGGGTTCGGCGGCGTACGAGGACCGGCCCGCGTACGCCGCCGCCCCGCACGACGAGAACCGGTCCCTGCGGGTGATGACGTTCAATCTCCGCTACGCGTCGGACACCCGCCCGAACTCGTGGGCCGAACGCCGACCCGTGATGCGGAAACTCCTACGCAGGGAAGCCCCGCACGTGATCGGAACCCAGGAGGGCCTGTACGGGCAGTTGCGCGACATCGCGGCGGATCTCGGACCGCATTACGACTGGGTGGGCACCGGACGGGCCGGCGGAAGCAAGGACGAATTCGCAGCGGTCTTCTACGATGCGCGCCGCTTGGCCCCCGTGGAATACGACCACTTCTGGCTTTCGGACACGCCCTACGCGATCGGTTCCAGGACCTGGGGAAACACCGTCATTCGTATGGCCACCTGGGTGCGATTCCGGGATATCGAATACTCCCAGGATCACCAGGATCACCAGACTCAGCGAGAGTTCTTCCTCCTGAACACCCACCTTGACCACGCCGTGCAGTACGCGCGGGAGCGCTCCGCCGAACTCATCAAGGAACGCCTGGCCGAACTGGATCCCGCCCTGCCGCGCGTGGTGACCGGTGACTTCAACGTCGCGGCGCACAAGAATCCCGTGTACGACGCCATGACCGGCGGCGGTCGGCTCGTCGACAGTTGGGACGCGGCCGACGGGCGCAGCGCGCAGTACGCGACCTTCCACGGATATCGGCCGCTGGTGCCGGACGGGGACCGCATCGACTGGATCCTGACCTCGCCGTCGGTACGGACCCGATACGCGTCGATCAACACGTACTCCGTGGACGGACAGTTCCCGAGCGATCACCTTCCGGTGCAGGCGTCGATCGCGTGGTGAGGTGGGCGGGGCCCGGACGCGGAGGAGCGTCGGCGCGGGACTCCGGCGGTCTCACGTGACGCCCCCTACTGACGGTTGGCAGAGGCGGAGCCCCGTACCTGGAGTCCGCCGAGGAGGTCCTGGGTGGCCGCTGCGACGGCGTCGACGGCCTGCTCGAACACCTCGCGGTTGTGCGCGGCCGGGGCGCGGAATCCGGAGACCTTGCGAACGTACTGCAAGGCCGCGGCGCGGATGTCCTCCTCGCTGACCTCAGGGGTGACGGGCGGACGGAGCGTTTTGATGCTGCGGCACATGCGTCCAGTCTGCATCCTCGGGAGCACGCGGGGGCGGATCAGCTGAGACCGGTGACGCGCATGGTGATGTTGAGGCGCCCGGCGGACATGCCTGTGGCGGGGTCCCCGGAGCCCGGGTAGACCCTGGGCACGCCGTGGTACACGAACCGCGACGGACCCCCGAAGACGAACAGGTCGCCCGAGACCAGTTCGATGTCGGTGTACGGCTTGGTGCGGGTCTCCGTATTGCCGAAGCGGAAGACGCAGGTGTCACCGACGCTGAGCGAGACGACCGGCGCACTGGAGCGCTCCTCCTTGTCCTGGTGCATGCCGAGCTTGGCCTCGCCGTCGTAGAAGTTGATCAGTGCGGTGTCCGGGGTGTACGCATCGCCCGCAGCGGCGTCCTGATACGCGTCGACCAGCGCGCGCCGCCCCAACGCGACCATCCATTCCGGGAATTCGGCGACCCGGGCACCGTTCACGTCGTCGGCGGTGCGCCGGTACGCGTACGGCTGCCAGTGCCAGCCGATGCACACTGTCTGGACGGACATCACACCACCGCGCGGAAGCCTGGTGTGCCGGATGGGGACCGGACCGCGCGCCCACTCTCGGCAGGCGGTGACCAGCTCTCGTTGTTCGGCCGGGGACAGCCAACCGGGGACGTGCACCGCCCCGGGCGCCAGCTCCCGACGGACCCGGCCCTCCGGACCCGCTGACGCCCCGGGGCGATGGGCGGGGCCGTGGCTCCTGCCCGGCCCGTCGGCCCCTCGGAGCGGCCCGACGTCCTCGAAGCCGGGAAGCGGGGTGCTCATGAGCTTGTGACCTGCCTTGATGTGGTGCGAGGAGAACTCCGACGGGCTTGGCCCCGAGGTGATGACCGCCGGTGACCGTCGTCGTTGCTGCCCTAGTTGTTGATGTTGATGCGGCCGTTGTTCGCGCGCTGTCGCTGTTCCTGCTTCCAGCCTGCCATGGGGTGGAAGCAGGAACGCGTCGGGCCGGCCGGCCGGCCCGACGCGTCGGGCCGGCCGGCCGACCCGACGGGCGGACCCCGGTGAGTGGGGAGGGATACGAGGCGGTGGCGCCGGGCGCGCAGTGTCCTGGCCGTGCTGTCAGGGGGAGGGGGACGGGGGACCGGTCCGCGTGATCTGTCCGGCGCCGGTCCGTGCTGGTGTCGGCCGCGGGGAGGGGCGGTACCGATCGGGGCGCCTCCCTGGTCAGGTGCGGACAGGTGTGGGGCGTGGAGGTTGCCGGGTGACCCAGCGATGGTCGATGAGCCAGGTGCCGCCGTCCGGCGTGGCACCGCGCATGCCGTGCAGGGTTTCCGGTCCGGCCAGTGCGACGAGCCGGGAGTCGC
>LIQL01000585.1 GCA_001418405.1 Streptomyces diastatochromogenes
ACGCCCTCGCCGAACCAGTACGCCTCCTCCAGGTGCGGGTACCCGGACAGCACGAAGTGCTCGACGCCGAGCGTGTGGTACTCCTCGATCCGGTCCGCCACCTCCGCGTGACTGCCGACCAGCGCGGTCCCCGCGCCGCCCCGCACCAGTCCCACGCCCGCCCACAGGTTGGGCGAGATCTCCAGCTTGTCCCGGGAGCCGCCGTGCAGCGCGAGCATCCGCTGCTGCCCGACGGACTCGCTCTTGCCCAGAGCCTGTTGGGCGGCGGCGACGGTGTCCGGGTCGAGGTCGTCCAGCAGCCGGTTCGCCGTTGCCCACGCCTCCTTCGAGGTGTCCCGCGAGAGGGTGTGCAGCCGGATCCCGAACCGGACCGTGCGGCCCTCCCGCTCGGCCAGGCCGCGAATCCAGTCGATCTTCTGCCGCACCTGCTCCGGCGGCTCGCCCCAGGTCAGATAGACGTCGACGTTCCGCGCGGCCACCGGCCCGGCCGCCGCCGACGACCCGCCGAAGAACACCTCCGGCAGCGGGTCCGGCGGCAGGGCCGTCAGCCCGCCCTCGACCTGGTAGTGCGCGCCGTCGAAGTCGAACGGCCGGCCGCTCCACACCCCCCGCACGACCTGGAGGAACTCGTCCGTCCTGGCGTACCGCTGGTCGTGGTCGAGGTGGTCCCCGAACCGCTTCTGCTCGGTCGAGTCCCCGCCGGTGACCACGTTCAGCAGCAGCCGCCCCCGCGAGACCCGCTGGAACGTGGCGGCCATCTGCGCGGCCAGCACCGGCGAGATCACCCCCGGCCGGAACGCCACCAGGAACTTCAGTCGCTCGGTGACCTGAGTCAGCGCCATCGTCGTCAGCCAGGCGTCCTCGCACCACGTGCCGGTCGGGGTGAGCACCGCCTCGAACCCCAACTGCTCGGCGGCCTTGGCGATCTGCGCCAGGTACTCGACGTCCGGGGCGCGCACCCCGCTCACCGGGGTGATCCGCTCCCGCCGGACGCCCCCGTCGGTGTACGCGTGCCGGTCGACGAGGGTCCGGCCGTCCCCGCCGGTCGGCAGGAACCAGTGCAGGTGTACGGACATGTCAGTGGGCCTTTCCGTAGGTGCGCGGCGCCGTGCCCGAAGGCGGCAGACCGCCGTTGAACCGGGGATCGACCAACTCCCCGAAGTCGAACGAGCTCGGGATCAGCTTCAACGCGGCGAACGCGTCCACGATCCGCTGCTCGGAGGCGATGGCGGCCTTGTCCACGGCCACCGGCACCGCCGTCCCCCTCGTCCGCTTGACCGCGTCCAGCGCCACCTCCTCCGGCAGTCCGGTCGCTTTCGCCCACGCCTTCGCCCAGTCCGTCGGATGCTTGAACACCCAGTCCTGGGCCCGCCGCAGCCGTGTCGTGTAGTCCTTCAGTGCTGCCGCCTTCGCCTTGTCGTCCAGTGCGGCGGGCGCCGCGACCTGGAAGCTCAGGCCGTTCACCAACCCTTGACCGGTCGTCAGAACGCGGGCACCGGACTGGTCGAGCGCCTGCGAGGTGTACGGGTCCCACACCGCCCAGGCATCCACCTTCCCCCGCGTGAAGGCGGCGGGACTGTCGCCGAAGGACGTCACACTCAACTACCTCCAGCCGGCGGACGCACTGGCCGCCTTCACGCGGGGGAAG
>LIQL01000586.1 GCA_001418405.1 Streptomyces diastatochromogenes
AGCGGGAGGAGGGGGCGCGGTCATCGCGGCGCCACCTCCTCGGGGGTGTACACGTCGGTGATCCCTCGGGCCGTCAGATGTGCTGTGTCGTCGGCGAGTTGGGACAACACCAGGGTGGGGCGGGCGCCGCGGGCGGCCAGTTCCGCCCAGGCTTCGAAGACCGGGCCACCGGGTGCGCACACCGACCGGTGGGGCGCCCCCTCGGCATCCCCGGCGTCCACGACCAGCGCGGTGGAGCGCACCGGCGGTCGGTGCGGACGGTCCCGCCACTGGGCCGCCGCCTCGGCGAGGGCCCGCCCGACCGGCTTCACCGCCCGGTCCTCGGTGAGCAGGCCCAGCCCGTACTCCAACTCGGGGAAGTCCGCCAGCGACCGTGCCACGTCGTACGCGCACCACCAGGTCACGCCCCAGACGTCCGGGCAGTCCAGGGCGTTGGCGACGGTGGCCGTGGCGAAGCGGGCCGCGCGGTCCTCGGGGACGTGCGGGGCGGGTGCGCCGACCTCCTGGAGCCACACCGGGCGGTGCGGGTCGAGGGCCCACGCCTTGGACAGCTCGATGAGGTACGCGGCGTGCTGCTCGGTGGCGACGCCGGTCGGCCCGTGCCGCTGCGCGGTCCCGTTGAACACCCAGGAGTGCACCGCGGTCATCGCGCCGAGCCGGGCGGCGTGCGCGGGGGTGAAGGGGTGGCCGTCCTGGTACCAGGCGGCGTCGTACGCGGCGTGCAGGTGCGTCCGGCCCGGTGCGCCCCGCTCGCAGGCGGCCAGCATCCGGGTGAGCCAGGCAGCCGCCTGGGCGCCGGTGATGCGGTCCGGGTCGGGGTGCGGGGCGTCGGCGAACTGGTTGATCTCGTTGCCGAGGGTCATCCCGAGGAAGTTGGGCCGGTCGGCGAGCGCGGCGGCCAGGGTCCGCAGGTACTCCTCC
This sequence comes from Streptomyces diastatochromogenes, assembly GCA_001418405.1. GTDB lineage: Bacteria > Actinomycetota > Actinomycetes > Streptomycetales > Streptomycetaceae > Streptomyces > Streptomyces albulus_C. The sequence continues at coordinate 922 of LIQL01000586.1, forward strand.
TGGCCGGCGAGCACCTCCGGGTCGGTGAAGAGGTTGCGGCGGTGCCAGGTCTGCGTCCAGGCGGGCAGGAAGTCGAAGCTGGACAGGTGGCCCTGGAGGCCGTCCACCGCGACGTCCAGCCCGCGCTCGGCCGCCGCGTCGGCCAACTGCACCAGTTGTTCGACGGCGCGCGGTCGGATCAGCGTGCGGTTGGGCTGGAACAGCGGCCACAGGGGGAAGACGCGGACGTGGTCCAGCCCGAGGGCGGCCAGGGCGTCCAGGTCCGCGCGCACCGCGTCCGGGTCGAAGTCCAGCCAGTGGTGGAACCAGCCCTGACTGGGGGTGTAGTTGACGCCGAAGCGGATCCGGCGCGGTTCGTGGGGTACCGGCATGAACGGTCCCGTCCTTCCGGGTGGGGTGGCATCAGCCCTTGACGGCGCCCTCTTCGACGCCGCGGAAGAAGTAACGCTGGAGACAGGCGAACAGCACGATCAGGGGGAGGACGGCGATCACCGAGCCGGCCGCCACCAGGCGCTGGTCGTTGGCGAAGGTGCCGTGCAGGTAGTTCAGGCCGACGGTCAGGGTGAACTTCGACTGGTCGCTCAGCACGATCAGCGGCCACAGGAAGTCGTCCCAGGCCCCCATGAACGCGAAGACCGCGACCACCGCGAGGGTGCCCTTGACCGACGGCAACGCGATCCGGACGAACCGCTGCCAGGCATGGGCGCCGTCCACGTACGCCGCCTCCTCGACCTCGTACGGCAGTGCGGCGAAGGCGTTGCGCATCAGCAGTACGTTCATCGCGCCGATGCAGCCGGGCAGCACCACGCCGAGCAGGGTGTCGTTCAACTGTAGCTGACGCATCGTCATAAATTGGGCGATCATGATGCTTTCGACCGGCACCAGCATCGCCATGACGAACACCACCACGGCGCACCGCCGACCGCGGAACCGCAGCCGGGCCAGCGCGTACCCGGCCAACGCGGCACCCGCACAGTTCGTCAGCACGTTGGCGACGGCCACCTTCACGGAGTTCAGGGCGAAGTCCCAGACCGGGATCACCCGCCCCACCGCCGCGTAGTTGGCCAGCGTCGGATGCTCCGGCACCAGGCTCGGCGGATAGCGGTAGATGTCCTCGCCCGGGCCCTTGAGGGACGTCGAGAGCTGCCACAGGAACGGGCCGACGGTCAGCGCCAGCACCACGAGCAGCAGCAGGTAGCGGACCACCAGCGGGCCCTTGCGCCTGCGCCGCCCGCGCCGGCCCGGCCCCGTCATCGGTCCTCCCCGCGGTTGGCGCGCAGCACCAGCAGCATCAGCCCGAGCGTCAGCACGAACACCACCACCGACAGCGCCGAGGCGTACCCGACCCGGCCGCCGAGTCCGGTGCCGGCCTGCTGGACGAGCATCACCAGCGTGGTGTCCTCCCCACCGGGCCCGCCGGTCGCCCCGGCCATCAGGTACACCTCCGAGAACACCTTGAAGGCGTTGACCGCGGACAGCGCGGCCACCAGCACCATCGTGGAACGCACCGCCGGCACCGTGACGGTCAGAAAACGCCGCACCGCACCCGCCCCGTCCACCGCGCACGCCTCGTGCAGCTCCCGCGGCACCTGCGTCAACGCCGCCAGATAAATGATCATGTAGTAGCCGAGGCCCTTCCAGACCGTCACCGCCATCGCACTGAGCAGCAGCAGCCACGGATCACTGAGGAAACCGGCCCGGCCGAACCCCAACACCCCCAACAGCGCGTTGATCAGCCCCCGGTCGTCCAGCAACCACACCCAGATCAGCCCGACCACCACCACCGAGGCGACCACCGGGAGGTAGAACGCGGCCCGGAAGAAGGCGATCCCCGGCACGCTGCGCCGGACGAGCAGCGCCAACAACAGCGGCAGCACCACCAGCGGCGGCACCACGCCCAGCACGTACAGCGCGCTGTTGCGCAGCCCCGTCCAGAACATCGGGTCGTGCAGCATCTCCTGGTAATTGGCGCCACCGGTGAACTGCCCGACGGTCAGCGTCCGGGCATCGGTGAAGGAGTGCGCCACCGTGCTGACGAACGGATAGAGGCTGAATCCGCCGACCACCAGCAGCCCGGGCGCGAGGAACAACCAGGGACTGGTCGGCAGGTGCGGACGGATCGCCGTACCGCCGCCGCGTTCGCGGGCACGACCGCCCGGTGCGGACTTCCGCATCCCCATTTTCGGCCTCAGCCGGTCTTCAGCAGGCGATCGCATTCCGCCACCGCGGAATCCAATGCCGCCTGCGGGCTCTGCTTTCCCTGCAAGGCCCGGGCGACGGCATTGCGCAGCACCGTCTTCATCTGGTCACTGAGCACCACCGGGGTGTAATTCACCGCGGTCTTCAGGGACTTCGCCGCCGCCACCCGCACCCGCGTGGCATCCGTACCGTCCTGCTTGGTGAAGTACGGATCGTCCAACGCCCCCTGCGTGCTCGGGAACACCGTGACCTGCCGCGCGAACGCCATTTGGCGCTGCCGGTCCGTCACGAAGTGCGCGAAGGCCACCGCGGCCGGTTTGACCTTGCTCTGCGCGTTCACCATCAGGCCCTGCACGTACATGTTGGCCTTGCCGGTGTTGTTCACCGCATCGGTGATCCCGACGTTCTTGTACAGGCCCGGCGCATCCCGTTTGAAGGTTTCCAGGTCCAGCGCACTGCCCGGATTCATCGCCACCGACTGCTGTTCGAACTTCCGCCCCGCCGACTCGGCCACGGCGGTCAGCGCCTGGGGGTCCAACGCGCCGGCCGCGTAGAGCTCCTTGTAGCGGGTGAGCAGCCGCACGCCCTTGGGCTCGTTGAAGGTGAACGCGGTGCCGCGGTCGTCCATCAGCCGCACTCCGTACCGCCCGAAGTCCTCGATCGACGGCGTCCCGGCCAGCATCGCGATCTTCCGGCCGCTGTTCCGCGCCATGGTCAGCGCGTCGGCGAACAGCGCGTCGTAGGTGGTCGGCGGTTTCGCCGGATCGAGCCCGGCCTGACGGAACAGTGCCTTGTTGTAGAACATCGGGCCGGTGTTGAGGTACCACGGGAAGGCGTAGACGCCCGGCATTCCCGGCATCTCCTGGCTCTTCCAGGCCCCATCCAGATACTCGGTCCGGTATTTCCCGGCGGCTTTGTCGATGTCGAGCGCCAATCCGGCCTTCGCCAGCGGATAGGCGAGGTCCGGCGACACGTTGACCACATCGGGCAGGGTGCCCGCCGCCGCATCCGCACTCAGTTTCTGCGGATATCCCTCGGCCGGCTGATCGACCCACTTCACCTCGGTGCCCGGGTACTTCTTCTCGAAATCCCTGATGACCCCGTCGAAGTACTTCTGGAAACGCGCCTTCAGATTCCACGTCTGGAAGGTGACCTGACCCGTCACCTTCCCCTCCACGCCGCCGTCACCCCCACCACCACCCGGGGCGCCGCACGCGGACAGCGCGAGCGCCGAAGCGGCGAGGACCGCGTGGGCGACGAGTCTCCGACGGGAATCACGAGGCATGGCCGGCTCCTTGGCTGAAGTGCTCTGAAGTGCTCGGACCAGAAATCTCCACGAAGGCCATTGCAGCGCGGGATCCGGTTCTGCCACACGGTTTCCAGGCTCCCGGATCGCGACGCGGCAGACGCTACTAATGCGATTTAGTAGGTGTCAACACCCTTGCCGCGAAGGGTTTTTCCCACACCTCCGGAGAACCGTCCGGCCATTGTTTGACAGTCCCCGCCGCCCTGATCAGACTGTCCGCACCCATGGTTCGGCCGGGAGGAGCCCGCGATGACAGCGCCCGGTGAGGCCGCCCGCCGCAAGCCGGCGCGCCGCCCGACCATCAAGGACATCGCCCGACGGGCCGGGGTCTCCGAGAGCGCGGTGTCCTTCGCCCTCAACGACCGCCCGGGCGTCTCCGCGGACACCCGCGCCCGGATCCGCCGGGTCGCCGACGAGTTGGGCTGGCAGGCCAACAGTGCCGCCCGCGCCCTCTCCGGCGAACGCGCCGGCTGCCTCGGCCTGGTGCTCGCCCGCCCGGCCCGCACCCTGGGCGTGGAGTCCTTCTTCCTCCAACTCGTCTCCGGCATCCAGGAGGTGCTCTCCGCCCGGCGCACCGCGCTGCTCTTCCAGG
>LIQL01000587.1 GCA_001418405.1 Streptomyces diastatochromogenes
ACCCGCTACGACGACGTCCGCAGCGCGCTGGCCGACCCCCGGCTCTCGCTCGACAGGCGGCACGCCACACCGGGCAACTACCGCGGTTTCTCGCTGCCGCCCGCCCTCGACGCGAACCTGCTCAACATGGATCCGCCGGACCACACCCGGATCCGCCGCCTGGTCGTCAAGGCGTTCACCCCGGGCCGCATCGAGGCGCTCCGGGCTCCCGTGCAGCGCATCGCCGACGACCTGCTGGACGCCATGGCCGCGCGGGGCCGCGCGGAACTCGTCACCGACTACGCCGGACCGCTGCCGATCACCGTCATCTGCGATCTGCTCGGCATCCCCGTCGAGCGCCGGCGCGACTTCCTGGCCTGGTCGGACGCGCTGATCACGCCCGACCCCAGCCGTCCCCAGGCGATGAAGGAGGCGATCGGCGCGATGCTGGAGTTCTACACCGGGCTGATCGCCGCCAAGCGCGCCGAGCCCGGTGACGACCTGCTCTCGGACCTGATCGCGGTCCGCGACGAGACCGCGGACGACCCGGCCGGCGACCGCCTCAGCGAGGACGAACTGACCTCGCTCGCCTTCCTGATCCTCTTCGCCGGCTACGAGAACACCGTCCAGCTCATCGGCAACGCCGTCCTCGCCCTCCTCGACCACCCCGAGAGGCTCGCTGCGTTGCGCCGAAATCCGGCCGAACTGGCTCCCGCCGTCGAGGAGTTCCTGCGGTACGACGCCCCGGCCTCCCTGGCCATCCGCCGCTTCCCCGTCGAGGACCTGGACATCGGCGGCGTCCGCATCCCGGCCGGCGAGAGCGTGCTGCTCTCGATCGCTTCCGCGAACCGCGACCCCGAGCGGTTCCCCGACCCGGACCGGTTGGACCCGACCCGCGAGCTCTCCGGCCACCTCGCCCTGGGACACGGCATCCACTACTGCCTGGGCGCACCGCTGGCCCGCATGGAGGCGGAGATCGCCATCGGCGCCCTCATCAGCCGCTTTCCCGAGCTGCGCCTCGACGTGGCCCGGGACGAAGTACGGCACCGTCGGACCATCCGGGCGCGTGGCCTGATTTCGCTGCCCGTGGCCTGGTAATCCGGGAACGCACAAGTTTTTGATGCGTAACCGTTCAGTCATGCGGTAGAAAAGTGCTGTGACCCGCCCGGTGTGCATCCCCCGTCGCACCGGGCGGGTCCTTCTTTGCGAGTGCGCACATCGGCGACACGCCGGGCGCGGCACCCTTCGGTGGCCCGTCTGGCGCATCCGCGCTGCGCCCGCCGCCGCCCCTCCTTAGCGTGACCCCATGGCATTTGACGCGCTTGTGTCCAAGAAGGCCGGTGCGCTGGCACTCATCGCCGCCGCCGGAGTGTCCCTGAGCCCGATACCGGCCGATGCCCGTCCCGCAGCACCGACGGGACGTCAGGCCGCGGCCCCCGCCCGGAAACTGCCCGGCGGCCTCAGCGCCCTCGCCTGGATGGTCGCCGACGCCGACACCGGCAAGGTGCTGGCCGGCCGGAACCAGCACCGCAGACTCGCCCCCGCCAGCACCCTGAAGACGCTCTTCGCCGTCACGGTGCTGCCCAAGTTCTCGTCCGGCAAGGTGCGCCAGGTCAGCGCCGGCGACCTCGCCGGTCTCGGCTCCGGCAGCAGCGTCGTCGGCGTCCGCCAGGGCCAGCGCTACACCGTCGCCGACCTGTGGCGCGGCGTCTTCCTGCGCTCCGGCAACGACGCGGTGCACGTCCTCGCCGCCATGAACGGCGGCTGGTCGGCCACCGCCCAGGAGATGCAGCAGACCGCCCGCCGGCTCGGCGCCCGCGACACCACGGTCAAGTCGCCGGACGGCTACGACACCCCCGGCCAGGTGTCCTCCGCCTTCGACCTGACGGTCTTCGCCCGCGCCGGCCTCGCCAACGCGGACTTCGCCCGCTACTGCTCCACCACCCGCGCGGGGTTCCCGGCGGCCGGCGGGGGCACCCTGCAGATCGAGAACACCAACCGGATACTGGTCGGCTCGCACGGCCTGCCCCGGTACCCCGGCATCATCGGCGTGAAGAACGGCTACACCAGCAAAGCCGGCAACACCCTGATCGCCGCCGCCCGCCGCCACGGCCACACCCTGATCGTCACCGTGCTCAACCCCCAGTCGGGCGAGGCCAACGGCGTCTACAAGGAGGCGAGCGCCCTGTTGGACTGGGGCTTCAACACCGTGACGGGCCCCGAACCGGTCAGCCGCAGCGAGTCCGACGACGAGGAGTGACGTCGCTCCCTGACGCCGGCCCGCCCCACCGGCGGGCTCCCCGGCCGAGCGCCTACCGGGCGCGCAGTCGGGGAGCCTCCCCGGGGGCCGAGACCGGACCGGCCGCCCCGTCCTGGGGAGTTCCGGCCAGCCGACCGATCAGCTCCCGCGCCCAGGCCGTCAGCCCGTCGACGTCGATGCCGTACGGGGCGGCACCGGCGTACCGGGCCAGCGCCGCCGCACCCCGTCCCAACAGCGCCGCGCCCCCGGTGGCGTTGCCGCGCGCCGCGTGCGTGAGCCCCACGGCCAACTGCGCCAGACCGCGCCACAGTTCCCGCTCGGACTCCGGCGCCGCCTTCCAGGCGTCCTCCAGGACCTCGTGGGCGTGGAACGGCATCCCGGCGTCCAACAGCCGCTGTGCCTCGGCCAGTGCCGCGTCGGGCGTGCGGTCCACCCCCTCGGGCTGCCGGGCGACGCCCGGTGCGCCATAGGGCAGCGGACGGCCCAGGCCGTCCCGGGGGCGGGCGTTGCGGGCCCGGCCCTGTTCGTCGCGGTCACGGGCGCGGGACGCCGGGGCGCCGCCCTCCTCGTGCCGGGTGGGGTCTGGGTGGTCCTCTGGGGCGTTCACCCTTCGATTGTGCGTCGCGGGCCGTCGTGCCGTCGCCGCGGGGCCGCGGCGGGGTCAGGGCACGAGGACCGGCGACGACGCGTCCGGCACGCGCAGCGACGGCGTGCCGCCGCCGTCCGCCGGGACGGTCCAGACGTCGCTCGGCCGCCCGTCCCGACCGGGCAGCGCGTACGCCAGGGTGCGGTCGTCGAGCCAGGCGGCCTGGTCGTCCACGCTGCGGGTCTCGGCGACCGGATGTTCGTGCAGGGTGCGCAGGTCCAGGACGGACAGCCGCCACGGATCGGCGGCGCCCTCCCGGACCCGCTTCTTGAAGGCGAGCCGGGTGCCGTCCGGCGACAGCGAGGGGCACTCCACGTTCTCCCGGAGGGCGTGCGCCGCCCACTTCCGCATGTCGCCCCGGACCAGGTACGTCCTCCCCTTGGTCGACACGGTCGCGTAGAAGAGGTTGTCGTCGCGGGCGAAGGTCACGCCCCAGTAGTTGACGTCGGGGGAGTGGTAGCGGCGGCCGTCGAGGGTGAGGGGGATCTCCTCGATGTTCTTGATCAGGTAGCCGGTGCGGGTGTCCAGGACGGACGTGCGGGTGGAGAACGACGTGGTGGCGTAGGAGTCGCCGGTGGCGAACATCGTCCAGGCCAGCATCCGTCCGGAGGCCGAGACCCGGGCCCGGTTGGGGATGCCGGTGAGGGCGATCCGGCGTCGTTCGCGGAGCCGGTCGTCCAGGACGACCGCGTACGACCTGGGCGGGATGCCGGGCCGCCGCTGGAGGCAGAGGCCGGTGCCGCCGGCCGCGTGGAAGCGCTCGCACGCGGGCCCGCCGGTCGCCCGCCGGTCGTCGCCCGGTGCCGTGCCGCGCCCGCCCGGTGTCCGGGCCGGCACACTGGCCACCCGACCGGCCCCGGCGCCCGTGCTGCGGAAGTAGAGCCGCCCGTGGTCGAGGCCGAACGCCGAGACGGTGTCGGTCGGTTGGGCGCGCCGGGTGGCGGCGACGGTGTAGCCGATGGCGACGGTGGCCAGCAGCGCGCCGGCGACCG
>LIQL01000588.1 GCA_001418405.1 Streptomyces diastatochromogenes
TGCGGCTGGCCGCCGCCGGGCCCGGGAGCGCGGTGCAGGCGCGGCTGGCGGAGGGTTCGGGGCGTAGCGCCCGGGGCCTGGCACTGGCCGTGCGGGCCTGGCGGGCGGGCGGTGCGGCCGGGCTGGCCGCCCTGGAGGAGGAATGGACGCCTGCGCCCGAGGTGGTCTCCCGGTTGTCCGAGCAGGTGGCGGCGGCCTGGGAGGACGCGGCGTCCCGGTCGCGCCTACGGGCCGCCGGCAACCGCTGGACGGTCGTCGGCGGGGACGTCCAACTCCGCTTCGGGCGCGACGGACGGTGGTGGCCGTTCCGCAAGGAGGGCGGGCGATGGGCGCCGGCCGGTCCCGCGGCCGACGACCCGGTGGCGGCGTTGGCCTGCCTCGCGGTGGAGCCACCGGAGGGGTGACGCCGGGGGAATCCCCCCACAGTGCGAGAAAGGTCACCTTTGATCTGACCTTGACACCTTGTGGTCATTTCGGGTCGCCACCAATGACAGGATGGAACCGAATCCGCACCCTTTTCGTGCGATTCATTCCGCGGCCGCATCCCCGTGCGTCCGCGTGCGCCCGCCCGCGGCAGCGCGCGTACCCGCTCGCACGTTGTCCGGCGCCGACCGATGCGACCGATCCGACTGATCCGACTGATGGGGCCCCGTCCTGCCATGCCGCTCGCCTTCCTGCACCGCCTGCGCGACCGCTCGCCGCACACCGCCCAGCCGCCCCTGCCCCGCGGGGCGGGCGCCCTGGACCTGTGCGTCAACGATCCCGTCGGCCTCCCCATGGCCGGGGTGGCGATCTCGGTCCGCGACGCCGGCGGCCAGGAGGCGACGGCCGGCCGGACCGACCCCAACGGCCGGCTGACCGTGACCCTGCCGCCCGGTGGCTACCGGCTGGTGGCCACCTCCGACGGCTTCCGCCCGGCGCGCTTCGAGGCCGAGGTGGTGGCGGGCGGACGGACCGCGCCCCGCCCGGTCACGTTGGAGTTGGCACCGGCGCTGCCCTTGCCCGACCCCGGCCAGTGGCGGCTCGACCCCGACCACAGCGCCCTCCGGTTCACCGCCCGGCACATCGGACTGGCCGAGATCCACGGTCGGTTCAACGTCTTCGAGGGCGGACTGTGGATCGGTGAGCGGATGCAGGACTCCCGGGTCGAGGTCACGATCGACGCGGCGAGCATCGACACCGGCGTGCGGATGCGCGACGACCACCTGCGGTCGGCGGAGTTCCTGGACGTGGCCCGCTTCCCCCACCTCCAGTTCTCCGGCGAACGGTTCGTCCACAAGGGCGGCGGCCGGTGGTCGGTGCAGGGCGTGCTCCACCTGCACGGCGTCAGCCGCACCATCCAACTGGACACCCGCTACCTGGGCATCGGCACCGGCATCGCGGGCGAGACCCGCACCGCATGCCAGGCCGTCACCGAACTGCACCGCGAGGACTTCACCCTGGACTGGCGCAAGATGCTGGCCAGGGGCATCGCCGCGATCGGCGCTACCATCCGGGTCGAGCTGGACATCCAGGCGGTCCGGCCCGAGTAGCCGCACAACGCAACAAGGAGAAGTGGTCCCCATGACCGGCCCGTCGCCCCAGCCACCGGCACCGACGTTCACCGCGGCGCTCGCCGCCGGACCGGTCGTCCTCGACGGCGGACTCTCCAACCAACTGGAGGCCGACGGCCACGACCTGAGCGACGCACTGTGGTCGGCCCGGCTGCTCGCCGAGGAACCCGAGGCGGTGGTGCGGGCCCACCTCGCCTACTACCGGGCGGGCGCCCGGGTCGCCCTCACCGCCAGCTACCAAGCCACCTTCGAGGGCTTTGCCCGGCGCGGCACCGGCCCGCAGGAGACCGCCGAACTGCTGCGCCGCAGCGTCGAACTCGCCCGCGAGGCGGCCGCCCGCGCGCACGCCGGCGGGGTCACCGGGCCGCTCTACGTCGCCGCGTCGGCGGGGCCGTACGGCGCGATGCTGGCGGACGGCTCCGAGTACCGCGGCCGGTACGGCCTGTCCGTGGACGCGCTGGAGCGCTTCCACCGACCGCGCCTGGAGGTGCTGGCCGCCGCCCGGCCGGACGTGCTGGCCCTGGAGACGGTGCCGGACGCGGACGAGGCGCAGGCCCTGCTGCGGGCCGTCCGCGGCCTCGGCGTCCCGGCCTACCTGTCGTTCAGCGTCGCCGGCGACCGCACGCGTGCCGGACAGCCGCTGGCCGAGGCGTTCGCCGCGGCGGCGGACGCGGACGAGGTGATCGCGGTCGGGGTCAACTGCTGCGCGCCGGACGACGCGGACCGGGCGGTGGAGATCGCGGCCCGGGTCACCGGCAAGCCGGTGGTGGTCTACCCCAACAGCGGGGAGCAGTGGGACGCCGCGGCGCGGGCCTGGCGCGGCAGCCCGACCTTCCGCGCGGACCGGGTGGCCGGCTGGATCGCGGCCGGCGCCCGACTGATCGGCGGCTGCTGCCGGGTGGGGCCGGACGCCATCGCCGCACTCGCGACCGGACTGGGCCGCTGACCTGACCGCGGCCCAACGGGCAACGGACGGCGCGCCGCGGAAGAACGGGCGGCGGCCGACCGGCGCCGCCCGTTGGCCGGAGGCGCTCTTCTACCGCACCGGCGTCGCCAACCGCGCCTCCCGTTCGGTGGCCCGGACGTTGGGCCCGACCCCGCTCGGCTGGCTCCGGACCCTGCGCTGAGCCGCCCGCCGCCCGCGCGGGCGTTACCCAGCCGCAACGGACGCACCGGCGACAACACCCCCGCCCGATGGCAGGATGCAGGCCAACTCGCCGCTCCCACGGCCCGGTTGATCGTCACGGCACTCCTGGAGGCCCTGTGACCGCTCGCTCCGCGTTGCCCCTTCTGGCCGCCGTCGCGGCCACCGCCCTCCTGGCGGGCTGCACCAGCACCGCACCCGCCGGCGAGGGCCGGGGCCCGGAACTGGTCCGCCCCGGAACGCTCCTGACCTGCACCCACCTCCCCTACGCCCCGTTCCAGGTGACGCGCGACGGCAAGGTCGTCGGCTTCGACGTGGACCTGGTGGACCTGGTGGCCAAGGACCTGGGCGCCACCCAACAGATCATCAACACCCCCTTCGAAGGCATCGAGACCGGGCAGGACTTCGCCATCCGCAAGTGCGATCTGGCCGCCGCGGGCATGACCATCACCCCGGCCCGGAAGAAGGTCATGGACTTCTCCGACCCGTACTTCGACGCCACCCAGGCACTGCTGGTGAAGCGCGGCAGCCCGCTGAAGAAGATCGAGGACCTCCGGGGCAGGAAACTCGGCTACCAGAAGGCGACGACCGGCGCCGTCTACGCCAAGGCCCACGCACAGGGCGTCGAACTGGTCGAGTTCGAGGACGTCGGACTGCTGCTGACCGCCGTGAAGTCCGGCCAGGTGGCCGCCGGCATCAACGACAACGGCGTGCTCCTCGACTACGTGAAGCACAACCAGGACACCCGGGTCGCGACCGAGTTCGACACCGGCGAGCGCTACGGGTTCGGCGTGCGGAAGGGCAACGACGCGCTGCGGCAACGCATCAACGCGGTCCTCGCCCGGGCGAAGAAGGACGGCAGCTACGACCGGATCCACCGCAAGTGGTTCGGCTGATGCCCCGCCGCCCGTCCAAGCGGCGCCGGGCCCGGCTCGTCCGCGGCGTGCAGTACGGCGTGCTGCTCGCCGCGGCGGCCGTGCTCGCGCTGGCCGCCGACTGGCGCCGGCTGGGCTCGGCCTTCTTCGACCTCTCCGTCGCCAAGGCACTGTTCCCGGACATCGTGACCACCGCACTGGTCAACACCGTGCGGTACACCCTGCTGGGTTTCGGGTTCGGGCTCGCGCTCGGGCTGTTGCTCGCCCTGATGCGGCTGTCGTCGGTGCCGCCGTACCGCTGGCTCGCGGTGACCTACATCGAGTTCTTCCGCGGGATCCCCGCGCTCCTGGTGTTCATCGCGCTCGGCTTCGGGGTGCCGCTGGCGTTCCAGGTCGCGCTCGACCAGGGCGTCACCGTGATGCTGTCGCTGGGTCTGGTGGGCGCGGCCTACATGGCGGAGACCATCCGGGCCGGCATCCGGGCGGTGCCCAAGGGCCAGACGGAGGCCGCGCGTTCGCTGGGCATGTCGCAGGGCCGGGCGATGGTCTCGATCGTCATTCCGCAGGCGTTCCGGATCGTGCTGCCACCGTTGACCAACGAGCTGATCCTGCTGACGAAGGACTCCTCGCTGGTGTACCTGCTGGGCCTGTCGCTCTCCCAGTTCGAGCTGGCCAACTTCGGGCGGGACGCGCTGAACGAGCACAAGAGCCTCACCCCGGTGCTGATCGCCGGGCTGCTCTACCTGGTGATCACCCTTCCGCTGGGCCAGGTGGTCCGCCGGTTGGAGGCCCGCACGGCGCGGGCCCGGTGACGGGACGGGGGCGCGGACGAATGGCGCGACGACCGGTGGCGGGGCTGGCGGGGAGGGGCACGGGATGACCGACGTCGGGGGCGGCAACGCCATCGAGGTGCGCGGGCTGCACAAGGCGTTCGGCGCCGTGGAGGTGCTGCGCGGGATCGACTTCTCGGTGGCGCGCGGCGAGGTGGTCTGCGTCATCGGGCCGTCGGGCTCCGGGAAGTCGACGCTGCTGCGGTGCGTGAACCTGCTGGAGGAGCCGAGCGCCGGCCGGATCACGGTCGCCGGCACCGAGGTCACCGACCCGGACGTCGACATCGACCGGGTGCGGCGCGGGATCGGCATGGTCTTCCAG
>LIQL01000589.1 GCA_001418405.1 Streptomyces diastatochromogenes
GCCCAGGGCGGGGTCGGGTCGCGGGGCGCCCCAGGTCGCGTGGAGGGGCAGGACGCCGGCCCACAGGCCCAGTGCGGCGTCCGGGCCGTCGCCGTCGTCCGGGGCGCCGGTCCTGATCTTCACCGATGCCTCGTCGAGGGAGAGGGCGAGGAGTGCGGTGGCGGCCAGTTCCTTGCGGTTGGGCCGGCGGGCATAGTCCCACTGGCCGGGGGCGCACTGCTCGGTGAGGCAGCGCAGGCCCGCCGTCTTCTCCTCGTCGTCGGTGACCGGGCGCGGTACGCCGTAGATCATCGCGCTGCGGTAGTTGACGCCGTGCTCGAAGGTCGAGCGGGCGAGGACGAGTCCGTCGACGTGGGTGACGGTGACGCAGACCTCCGTGCCCGGGGAGGAGGCGAGGCTGCGGCTGGCGACCGAGCCGTGGAAGTAGAGGGTGGTGCCGTCCGAGCCGTAGACGGTGGGCATGACGCGGACGGAGCCGTCGACGGTCACGCCGAGGTGGCAGACGAAGCCGGCCGCCAGGATGGCGTCGAGTGCGGCGCGGTCGAGGCTGCCCTGCTCGCGGAGTCGGCGGTGCCGGGTCCGGTCGGTCTCGGTCAGGGTGCGGTCGGGGCCGGGTATGGACGCGGTCGTGGTGGTCTGCGTCATGGGGGTCTGCCTGTCTGCTCTGGGCGGGTGCGCCGCGGCGGGTGCTCGCGTCGCGGGCCTGGTCGCGGCTGGGTACGCGAGCGGGCAGCCCAGCGGGACTGCCCGTCAGAGTAACGACTTCATAATATTCAAGCCAGGTATTTCACTGAATTCGTTGTTGATGAATCCACTGACAACTAATTTCGTATATAGCGCGCAACACGGCACCGTACGGCGTTCGGCTTCGTCAGGAGCTGAGGTGGTACTGGGCCCATGGCTGGTGGGCCGGCGCGGGCTCCTCGTGGGCGGGGGCGATGGTGCCCCAGGGAGCGAGGGCACTGTCCCAGTCGGTGCCGAGGGCGGTGACGTCGGTGACGGGTTCGTTCGGGGGCATCGCGCCCGTGTACCAGGCGGCGGACGTCATGGGATGGGCGGCGGGTACACCGTTCCAGGTCGTCGACTGCTGGGCGGGGATGGTGTATTCGGACTCATGGACGTCACCGGGGCCGCGCCGGTGACGTCCGGCGTAGGTCTCGGTGGAGCCGGGGTAGAAGCGCCCTTGGGCGGAGAGCTGTTGGGCCCGCGCCATCAGGCGACTGAGGTCGAGTCCGAACTCGACGGCCAGCTCCCTGAGGTCCACACCGGTCTGCCAACTGCCGATCAGCACCGCGTCCATGGCGGGCGACCAGTTCTGGTCCGGCGCGAAGCCGGTGGTCGCCGCGCCCGTCGGGCGACTGCCCGTCGGCGGTGGAGCGGCGGTGGCGGTGGGCTGGACCGGGGCACAAACGTCGGCGCCGTAGTCCGGTACCGGATCCTCCGGCTCTTTGGGTGGTGTGCGGGCGGCGTTGGAGAGCAGCTCTTCGGCGACGACGCGAGCGTCGTCCTTGCCGACCGTGCGCCGGGCGACCCGCACTTCCCGCTCGTTGAGCCCGAACAGGCCGGCCACCGCGCCCGTGCTGCCCACCGTCAGGGCGAACGCTGCCAGGACGCGGGAACGGTCGGCCTGCGCCTCGTCAAGCCTGGCCTGCGCTTCCCGGACACGTTCATCGCCCAGACAAAACGCTTCTGCCAGTACGGCGTTGCGGTCCCACAATTCTCTCGGATCCATACTCAGACAACGCCGCTTCCGTCGGAGGTGATCCGATCTGTCGCTGCAAAGCACCCCAAAGCACCCATCGAATCACGAGATGACAATCACGTCGTAGCGCAGTCGACAATCACCTCGTAGTCCGGGCGGGCCCCTCCCGGGCGAGAAGTCGAGTGTCAGTGCGGCGCGTTACCTTCGAAATCAGCGGGACGTGTCGCCGGCCGGCGGCTCGTACCGGTCGTTCCGACGGGTGGGGGTGGTACCGGATGTGCGGGTGG
>LIQL01000059.1:0-424 GCA_001418405.1 Streptomyces diastatochromogenes
GGCGGGTGTGCGGGAGGGGGCGGGTTCGGGTGTTGTGGTGGGGCGGTGCCTGGTGATCAGCCAGGCCCAACATAGCTTCTTTGGCATGACGTGCCAAGGTGCTGGTTCGTGACAATATGGGAATCGGGTGAGGCGGGCCGGGCGGCCGCCGGGAGTGGGAGAGGCGCATGACGGCAGGGCGAGGCAGGCCCTCGTTGACCGAACGGCGGCGGCAGGAGACCCGGCTGGAGATCGCCGAGACCGCGGCGGCGCTGTTTTCCGAGCGGGGCTACGAGGCGACCACCGTCGAGGACATCGCCGCGTCGGCCGGGATCTCGCTGCGCACGTTCTACCGGTACTGCGCAGCGAAGGAGGACGCACTCACGCCCGTACTGACGTCCAGCGTGGGGGTGCTCGTCCAGCAGCTCGCCGGTCGGCCCGTCGA
>LIQL01000059.1:452-1029 GCA_001418405.1 Streptomyces diastatochromogenes
CGGTGCGCACCGGGGCATCCGCGGACAGCATGGAAGTACGACTGTTGGCTTGCGCGTTGATCGATGCACTGTCGGTGGCCATGGAGCACTGGGCGTGGCAGGAGGAGCCGGACGACGTGGCGGAACTCACGCGGCGGGCGCTGGCCTACCTACGGGTGGACGAACTCCAGGCGGCAGCCGGGGGCTGAAAAACGGGGTGCGGGTGTGGACAATGGGACGGGGCCGACGAAGGCGTGGGCAGCCCGGACAGCCGGAAAGGCGAAGAGGGCCGAGAACGCGCCGGGGCGGACGGCCGACCGGCAGCGACGAGGGCCGGGAAGCGGACCGTCGCCGTGCGATGAACGGGGGAAACCGGATGCGGAAGATCATGTCGATAGCACTCGCGGGTGCGGTGTGCGGTGCCTCGCTGACGCTGGCCACCGCGACGCAGGCGATGGCCGATCAGGTGCCGCGCTGTGTGAAGGTACGCAAGTTCTTCGACCAGGGCGGGCAGCGTTACGTCCGGCTGACGAACCTGTGCGCCCAGCGACCGGCCTGCTACACCATCGTCATCCCGCACCAGGCGGATCCGCGGGGC
>LIQL01000059.1:1055-1594 GCA_001418405.1 Streptomyces diastatochromogenes
CGGTCGTACGAGTCGGGGCGAACGTCCCGCCTTCACGGCCCGTCCGTGAGCCGCGCAAAGCCCTTGTCGCGCCGCGTTCCCGTGTGCTCGCGTTCCGTTGAAGGCGGGGACGGGGCGGAGGGGTAGTGGACCGGCTCCCCCGCGCAGCCCACACTTGCGGGCGGAACCTTCCTGCCCGCGTGCAGGCGGACACCAACGGGAACGCGCCCGGCGCCATTGCGTCCGTCTGACGTGATTGTGTCCGTCCGGCGTCATGCGGTCCCGGGGAGTGCGATGCCGTCGAGCACCATCGCGAGGTACTGGCGGGCGATCTCCTCGGGGGTGTGTCGGCCCTGCGGGCGGTACCAGCTGGCGGCGACCCAGACCGTGTCGCGCAGGAAGCGGTAGGCGAGCCGCAGGTCGAGGTCACCGCGGAAGACGCCCTCGGCCACTCCGCGCTCCAGTGTGCCGAGCCACGCCCGCTCGAACTTCTGGCGGGACGCGGCGAGGTAGTCGAAGCGGGGCTGGGTGGCGAGGTGCCGGGCCTCCTTCTGGTAGAT
>LIQL01000590.1 GCA_001418405.1 Streptomyces diastatochromogenes
CCGCGCTTCGAGCCGCTGTCCAGGCCGACGAAGAGGTTCTCCCAGGACAGCGGCTCGAAGCGCGGGGCGAGGCCGAGGGTGTCGGCGACCAGGGTGGCCACGTCCTCCTCGACGCCGATGAGGGTCTTGTCGTCGGTGGCGTAGAAGCTGAGCGGCGGGCTGCTCTCGGCGCCCACGCCGATCCGCAGTGCGCCGCTCTCCCGGACCCGGGCGGGCACCAGCGCGGCGCTCCGGGGGTCCTTGGTCCCGCGGACGCGGTGCTGCTCGGGGCCGATGTTGAGCTTCGGGCCGTGGTTGCCGGCGGCGACCTCCGCGCTCGCCGCGTCGCCGGCGCCGCAGCCGGTCAGCAGGGCGGAGCCGGCGGCGAGGGCGAGGGCGGCGGCGAGGGTGCGGCGGATCACGGGGCGTCTCCTTGGAGGCGTTGCGGGCAGGAAGGGGGGCGTACGGGTCGTACGGGTGGTGGTGGCGGGCACGGTCACAGCACCTTGGAGAGGAAGGCCCGGGTGCGCTCGTGGCGCGGGTGGTCGAGGACCTGCGCCGGCGGGCCCTGCTCGACGATCCGTCCGCCGTCCATGAAGACGACGGTGTCGGCGACCTCGCGGGCGAAGCCGATCTCGTGGGTGACGACGATCATGGTGGTGCCCTGGTGCGCCAAGTCCTTGATGACGTCGAGGACTTCGCCGACGAGTTCGGGGTCGAGGGCCGAGGTCGGCTCGTCGAAGAGCAGCAGGGTCGGCTCCAGGGCCAGCGCCCGGGCGATCGCCACCCGCTGCTGCTGGCCGCCGGAGAGCTGCTTGGGGTAGGCGTCCGCCTTCTCCGTCAGGCCGACCCGGGTCAGCAGGCGGCGGGCGGCGGCCTCGGCCTCCTTGCGCGGGCGGCGCTGCACGGCGATCGGGGCCTCGACGAGGTTCTCCAGCACCGTCAGGTGGGGGAAGAGGTTGAAGTTCTGGAAGACGAAGCCGATGCCGGTGCGCTGCTTGAGGATCTCCCGCTCCCGCAGCTCGTACAGCCGGTCACCGGACCTCCGGTACCCCACCAGCGCCCCGTCGACGCTGATCCAGCCGCTGTCGACCTTCTCCAGGTGGTTGATGGTGCGCAGCAGCGTCGACTTGCCCGATCCGGACGGCCCGAGCACCACCGTCACCTCGCCGGCCGCCACCTCCAGGTCGATGCCGCGCAACACCTGCGCGGATCCGAAGCTCTTGTGGACGGAACGGATTTCGACCATGGCGCTCATCGCGCGGCCCCCTTGGCGTAGTGGCGTTCGACGTAGTGCTGGAGGACGGAGAGCACGGTGGTGAGGAGGATGTACCAGGCGGTGGCGACCATCAGCAGGGGCACCACCTGGCCGTTCCGTCCGTAGATGACCTGGACCTGGTAGAAGAGTTCGCCGATCGCCATCACCGAGACGATGGAGGTGCCCTTGAAGAGCGAGATCACCTCGTTGGTGGCGTTCGGCAGGATGGAGCGCATCGCCTGCGGCAGCACGATCCGGCGCAGCCTGCGCAGCCGCGGCAGGCCGAGCGCGGCGGCGGCCTCCAACTGGCCGGCGTCCACGGCCTGCACCCCGGCCCGGACGATCTCGGCGGCGTACGCGGCCTGGTGCAGCGCCAGCCCGAGCACCGCGGCGCCCATCGCCCCGACCAGCCCCATGGTGTCGAAGTGGAAGAAGCCGGGGCCGAACGGGATTCCGAAGTCCAGCCGCTTGTAGAGGTAGGCGAGGTTGAACCAGAACAGCAGCTGGACGATGAGCGGGATGGACCGGAACGCCCAGACGTAGCCGAACGCCACCCAGCGCAGGAACGGGCTGGCCGACAGCCGCATCAGGGCCAGCACCAGACCCAGCACGAAGCCGAGGGCGGTGCCGTAGACGGTCAGTTGGAGGGTGACCCAGACCGCCTGGAGGATCGTGGCGTTGGTGAAGAACCGCGCGAACACCCCCCACTGCCACGCCGGGTTGGTCAGCAGGCCGTGCGCGAACTGGGCGAGCAGCACCGCGGTCACCGCGATCCCCACCCAGCGCCAGGGATGGCGCACCGGGACGACCTTCAGCGCCGCCGGATCGTCCGGCTGCGGGGGCCCGGCCCGCCGCGGGACCGGCGGGTCGTCCCCGGCGGCACGGGCGGGGGGTCGGTGGGTGACGGCGGAATCACCGGTCGGCGGCATCGTCGCTCCTCGAAGGGGGTGCGGGGACCGGGACCGGTGGGGCGGTGCGGTCGCGGAGGAAGGTGAGCAGGGCCCGCGCGCTCGCGTCGTTCTGCCGGAAGGAGGGCGCGTTGGTGCGGGGACGGGTGAAGGCACCGCTGCCGCGGGCGTCGGTGTGCGGTCCGAGGGCGAACCGCCGCGGGTGCGGGCGCCCGGACCGGTCCAGGATCCGGCCGTCGGCGGGGTCGACGGCCAGCAGGCCGCCGGGGGTGGCCCGGGCGCCCTCGGCGTGCAGGGCGGCCAGCAGCCGGTCCCGGGTGCGGGCCACGGTCGGCTCCGGCAGCCGCGCCTCGACCAGGGCGCGGGCCTCGGTCCACTCCCCCGGCACGCTGGCGGACCCGGCGCGGAACACCCCGCGGTCCTGGTCGGCGGTGACGGTCAGTCCGGCGCCCAGGAAGCGCACCACGCCGGCCCGGGAGAGCGCCAGCAACTGCCGCAGCCGGGGGCCGGGCGGTCCGGAGGCCAGGAAGCTGAAGAACCCGTGCCACCAGGGCCCGTGGTCGCCGAGCCGGACCAGCTGGCCGTAGACCGACAGCAGCGCGAGGAAGACCGCCAGGTCGGGGCTGTGGGCGGGGTCGTGCCGGCGGGCCAGGTCGGCCTCGACGTGACCGCGCAGTCCGGCCTGGAGGGCCGCGCCGTCGGCGTAGCGGATCCCGTCCAACGGGTGGTCCAGCGCGTCCAGGTCGATCCGGTCGGCCGGGTCGGGGACGGCGGCGGAGACCAGCGCCTGGAGGGCGGCGCTGCCGGGTTCGGCGGCGGCGTACTTCTCCTCGAAGTCCGGCCAGGCCATCCGGGTGCGGTCGGCGTGCGCGGTGAAGAGCCGGTGGTAGTGGGCGAAGCCCAACTCCTTGTCGATCAAAGGTCGGACGTCCCGCCGGAAGTCGACGCCCCCGGGCCGGGCGAGCAGCGCGTCGACCTCGGCGGGCCCGAGGAACCGCGGCAGCGGGGGCCGGTCGCCGACCGGCGGATAGCCGATCTTGGAGTGGTAGGGGACGCCGCGCCGGGACCCGACGTGCAGCACCGGCTCACGCCCCGAGGGGTGGTAGGTCAGTTCCCCGTCCCGGCCGGTGGTGTACGTGCCGCCGCGGCCCTCGGTCAGCAGCACCATCAGGTCGACGAAGGCCAGCCCGAAGCCGCGCACCAGGACCGGTTCGCCGGGCCGCAGTGCGTCCAGGTCGCTGTCGGCGGTGAACGCCGGCGGCAGGTACGTCAGCCCGTGCCGGTCCGCGAAGTCCGTCAACCGGCCCTCCTCCGAGCCGGGTTGGGACTCCAGGTGCCCCAGCGTCAGCACCACCGCGTCGGCGAGCAGCGGGGCGGCACGACCGGCCAACCACACCTGCTGCCGCCCGTCGGGCGCACCGGAGATCCGCACCGCGGTCCCCCGGTGCTCGTGCACGGTCACCCGGGGCGGCAGGGCGGCCACCGCGGCCTCGTACACCCACCGCAGGTAGGCGCTCTGCAGCCGCCGCCCGGCGAAGTCCCGCGGGCCCAGCGCCGCCACGTCGTCGGCCACGTCGGGCGGCGCGGCGAGCCGTCCGTCGCGCACCGCGCGGGCCCACTCGGCCAGCGAGGGGCCGGGCCGCACCGGGCCGGCCAGTTCGACGCTGTCGTCGGTGAACATGGTGACGTCCTCCGCGGTGGAGTTCATCCACAGCAGCGGGGACTGCGCCCGCCGCCAGATCCGGCCGCCGCCGGGCGGATGCGGATCGACCAGGTGCAGGTCCAGGGGCGCGTCGCCGTACAGCTCGGGGGCGTTGGCGGCGATCCGCTCCAGTACCCCGGTGCCCCGTGGGCCGGCGCCCACGATCACCACCGACGGGCGGAGCGGGGTGCCCGCGGCCGGGCTCACCGGGCACCGGCCGTACCGCGGGCGTAGTGCCGCTCGACGTAGTGCTGGCCGACGCTGAGGACCGAGGTGACCAGGACGTACCAGAGGGTGGCCACCAGCAGCAGCGGGATCACCTGATAGGTGCGGTGGTAGACCAACTGGACGGAGTACAGCAGGTCCTGGACGGCGATGACGCTGACGATGGAGGTGCCCTTGAGGGTGCCGATCAGCATGTTGCCGGCCGGCGGCACGATCGACCGCATCGCCTGCGGCAGCACGATCCGGCGCAGCCGCCGGCCGGCCCCCAGGCCCAGCGCCTGGGCGGCCTCCAACTGCCCCTTGTCCACGGACAGGATGCCGCCGCGGACCACTTCCGCGGCGTAGGCGGCCTCGTGCAGGGTCAGTCCGATGACGGCGACCGCGACCGGCGAGAGCAGGTTGACGGTCTTCACGCTGAGGACGACCGGGTACAGCGCCCCGATGTTGAACCAGAACAGCAGCTGCACCAGGATCGGCATCGAGCGGAACAGCCAGACGTAGCCCCACCCGATGCCGCGCAGCACGGGGTTGCCGGACAGTCGGAGGACCGCGAGCAGGGTGCCCAGCGCGAAGCCGAGCACCATCACCACGACGGTCAGCCAGAGCGTCAGGCCCAGGCCGCGCAGCACGGCGGAGGTCAGGAAGTAGTCGGCGACCACGTCCCACTGGAAGGCGCGGTTGCGGACGACGGAGGTGAGGGCCAGCGCCAGGAGGGCGAGGAGGACGGCGGCGGCCGTCCACTGGCCGAAGCGGCGGCGCGGCACGATGCGCGGGCCGGTCGGCGCCGGCCCGGCGGGTGGCGCCGCGGACACGGCAGGGGCGTCGAGGGTGTCGGAAGGCATGCGAAGGCTCCGTGGACGCGTCAGATCGAGACACGGGAGTGGAGCGCCTTCACACGGCGGAGAACGGGTCGCGCCCCTCAGCACGACCGGCCCTTGAGGCTATGGGGTCAACACGGCCCGTTGTCAAGGGCGTCGGGGATGCCGTCCACGTGGTGAGCGATGGATCACGTGACGGTTGACGCGGAAACGGATGCCTGTTCCACTTGGTCGCATGCATCCATGGCAGCGGCTGGTCACCCGTGACCACATCGACTTCGGTCGCGTGTGGTCGTCCTCCTGTTGAGCTGACCCCCTGCCCTTGAGGCCCGCCGTTCCAGGCCGGGCCGTTTCCGCGGTTCTCCTTCCTTCCCGCCGCGCGCCTTCACACCCGCGCCGCCGTCCGGCGCACCCTCCCCTCGCTCCACCGCTTTGCCCTCCCCTGCTCCGCCCCGTCCTGTCCATCCGGCACGCTCGCACGCCGTCGAGCGGCGCCGCCGGCCACGGAGGCGCCGATGTCCGCCGCGCCACGGCCGCCCCGCGCGGCCCAACTGACGATCCATCAGACCACCGTCACCGACCCGCTCGCCCGCCCCCTGCTGGACGAGCTGACCCACGAGTACACCACCCGTTACGGGCGGCCCGTCGACCTGGACCAGGAGTACCCGGCCACCGAATTCGCCCCGCCCCGGGGCGCGTTCCTGCTGCTCCTTCAGGACGGCGCAGCGGTCGCCGGCGGCGCCTACCGCCGCTACGCCCCCGACACCGCCGAACTCAAACGCATCTGGACGCACCACGCGCACCGCCGCCGCGGACTGGCCCGCCGCGTCCTGGCCGCCCTGGAAGAGCACGCCGCCGGCCGCGGCTACACCCGGCTGTACCTCACCACGGGCCCCCGCCAGCCGGAGGCCAAGCACCTCTACCTGGCGGCGGGTTACCGCCCCCTGTTCGACCTGACCGCCGACCCGGAGTCGATCGGCCCGCTGCCGTTCGAGAAGCACCTGGAGATCCCGCGCCCATGACCACCACCCGCACCACCCGCACCGCGCTGCGCACCGCCGCGCTCCTGGCCACCGCGGTCCTGGCGGTCACCGGCTGCGGCACGGGCGGCACGGCCGCCGGCACCCAGGACGCCGGCCCGGCCGCCGGCCGCGCCCAGATCCCCACCACCGACGTGGTCTCCGCCGTGCGCAAGGACCCGGCCGCGGCCGCGCTGCTGCCCGCCGACGTCCGCGCCCGCGGCACCCTCGCCCTGGCCAGCAGCGTCGGCACGCCGCCCGGCGCCACCTACCTGCCCGACGGCAAGACCCTCGCCGGCCAGGACATCGACTTCGCGGACGCGGTCGGCAAGGTCCTCGGCCTCAGGCTGACCCGCGAGGTGGCCAGCTTCGAGGCGATCCTGCCGGCGCTGGGCAGCGGCAAGTACGACGTGGGCACCGGCAACTTCGGCGTCACCGACGAACGCCGCAAGACACTCGACTTCGTCACCTACGTCAACGACGGCCAGGGCTTCGCGGCCCGCCGGGACAGCCCGCTGAAGAAGATCACCGCACTGACCCAGCTGTGCGGCCTGACCGTCGCCACCGGCGCCGGCACCACCTTCGAAGCCACGCTGGAGGAGAACGCCCACCGGTGCGGGGAGGCCGGGAAGCGGCCCTACGACGTCAAGACCTACGCCGACCAGGGCGCCCTGTGGATCTCGCTCCAACAGGGCCGCAGCGACGTGGTGATGAGCACCATCAACGGGCTGCGGTACGCCGTGAAGCAACAGCCGGACCTGCGCTTCCTCAACGAGTTCAAGCGCCTGGACGTCGGCTTCGCCTTCAAGAAGGGGACCCCGTTGGCCCCCGCCTTCCAGGCCGCGGTCAACCGTCTGCAGAAGGACGGGACCTACGCCCGGATCCTCGGGAAGTGGGGCACCGGCCCCTCGGCCCTCACGGCCTCCCGGATCAGCCCGCCGGAGATCCGCTGACGTGCTCCGC
>LIQL01000591.1 GCA_001418405.1 Streptomyces diastatochromogenes
GCGTTGGAGCGCTCCAACGCCGGCACGTGGAGCAGGAGTTGGAGCAGGGCCGCGGCGCGGTCCTGGGGCTCGGGGTAGACGGGGACGCCGAATATCTCGGCTTCGTGGCGGCCGACCGCGGCCATCAGGGCGCCCCAGTCGGTGACCTGGGGATCGCCGGGGGTGTGCTGTTCGGCGACGAGGAGGAGCCAGGCGAGATCGATGCGCAATGTCACGTTGTGCCCGGCTGTCCTTCCCGGTGGGGTGCGGCCTCCTGGCCGGGGGCGGATCGGAGGCGGTCCGGGCCGGGGTCGAGTCCGAACTCCTCGGCGAAGACCCGCTCGTACTGCCGCATGAAGTCCGCGGCGGCCTCGACGAAGGTCTGGCCGACCTCGCCGGCGTCCTTGAGGACCAGTTCCTCGATATAGCGGTTCACGCTGACTCCCCGCTGGAGGGCGCGCTCCCGCGCCGCTTCGGCGGTGGCTTCGTCCACCCGGACGTTCAACTGCGTTTTCGCCACCCCTCCACGCTAGCGCGGATCCGCTAGCACCGGCAAGGGTCGTCGTCCTCGGTGTCCCCGGCGCCGCCGTCGGGCTCCCCCGGCCAGTGCCGCACTTCGCGCAGCAGCTCCAGGAACGCCCGTTCCGCGGGGGACAGTAGGCGGTCGCGGCGGCGCACGAGGCTGATCGGGCGGGGCTGTGGGGCGGGGGTGACCGGCAGCGCGGCGAGGGTGCCGGCGCGCAGTTCGTCGACGACGGCGTGTTCGGAGATCAGGGCCAGGCCCGTCCCGGCCGCGACGCAGCGCTTGACCGCTTCCGGCCCCCAGATGTCGGCGTGCGGGGCGGCGGCCAGCCCCCAGTCGGCGAGCACCCGCTCCTGGAGGGCGCGGGTCTGCGAGCCCGGTTCGCGGAGCAGGAAGCGCAGGCCGTCGGCGGACAGGTCGTCCGGGGTGACGGTGGTGCGGTCGGCGAGCGGGTGGCCCGGGGCGGCGATCAGCACCAGGTGCTCGTCGAGGACCGACTCCACGACCAGGCGGTCGCCGAGCGGGGTGCCGGCCACCACCGCGATGCCGATGCCGCCGGCCAGCAGCCGTTCCTGGACGGCCTCGTAGTTGCCGACGAAGACGTCGCAGTCGATGGCGGGGTGACGCCGCTGGTAGCGGGCGAGGAGGGCGGGCAGCAGGTAGGTGCCCACCGTCGTCGAACCGCCGACCAGGAGCCGTCCGGTGACCAGCCCGCTGACCTGCCGGACGGCGGCCACCGCCTCCTCCGCCAGCAGGAAGACCCGCTTGCCGTACTCGGCGAGCACCTCGCCCTCGGCGGTGGGCCGGGCGCGGGTGCCGGAGCGGTCGATGAGGGTGACCCGGAGCGACTGTTCGAGCCGGCGCACCTGGTTGGAGACCGAGGGCTGGCTCATGTAGAGCTTCTGGGCCGCGGCGGAGAAGCCCTGGTGCTCGACCACCTGCATGAAGATCCACAGCCGGTGGAGGTTGAGTTCCACGGCCCTCCCTCGGTACGCGGTGCGGGGCGCGCCGGGCGCCGTGGGGAAGCGCCATGATCGACTACCCGTCGACCCTAACCGGGTACGCCCATCGGGGACAGGGGCCGGGCGACCCGGTCCATCGGGGCGACCGGCGCGTTCCGCCCGTCGCGCCGCCACCGGGCGGGCCGGGCGGATGTCGCACGATGTGATCCGCCGGGCGGCCGGACCGGCCGGCCGCCCCGCCCTCCGGAGGTGCGCCGCCCGTGTCCGTCCCCGCCCCCGTCCCGCACCTGCGGCGCAGCCTGCGCCGGTTCGACATCATGGCGATGGGCGTCGCCGCGGTGGTCTCGTTCGACGTGATCGGGCAGATCGCGGCGGGCGGCGGGCAGGCCGTCGTGTGGATCGCGGTGCTCGCGGTGGTGTTCCTGCTGCCGTACGCGCTGCTGTTCGCCGAGACCGGGGCCGCCTTCCCGCAGGAGGGCGGCCCGTACGTGTGGGTGGACGTGGCGTTCGGGCGGCTGCCGGCCGCGCTGACGACGATGTTCTACTGGGTCACCAACCCGGTCTGGTTGGGCGGTTCGCTGGTGTTCCTGGCCGCCCAGGCGTGGAACGGCTTCGTCTTCCCGCTCGGTTCCGGCACCGTCGCGGACTACCTCTTCAAGCTGGTCTTCATCTGGGCCGCCATCCTCACCGCGGTGATCTCGCTGCGCCGCGGCAAGTGGATCACCACCGCGGGGGCCGCGGCCAAGGTCCTGGCGCTGGCCTTCTTCACCGCCACGGCGGTCGCCTACGGCGTCCAGCACGGTTTCCGCGGGCTGGCGGAGGCGCACTTCTCCCCCACCACGGTCGGGTTCCTGGCGCTGGTGCCGGTGTTGCTCTTCGCCTACGTCGGCTTCGAGGCGCCGAACGCGGCCGGTGACGAGATGGTCGATCCGCAGCACGACGTGCCGGCGGCGATCGGGGTGTCCGGCGCCATCGCCGCCGGCTGCTACCTGCTGCCGGTGGCGGCGATCCTGTCGGCCGCGCCGCCGGGCCGGATCACCGGGATCGGCGGGTTCATGGACGCCGCGGAGCTGGTCTTCGGGGTGTACGGGAGCTGGCGCGGGCCGCTGTTGACCGGCGTCGCGGTGCTGTTCGCGGTGGCGCTGCTGACCCAGGGCAGCGCCTGGATGATCGTCGCCGACCGGATGCAGGCGATGGCGGCCGCCGACGGCGGGTTCTTCACCCGGGCGCTGGGCGCCTTCCACCCGCGGCTGGGCACCCCGGTCCGGATGAACCTGCTGTCCGGCGTGACCGCCACCGCCTTCATGCTCGCCGCCATGCACCTGGCGCACGGTGACGCCTCGGCCGTCTTCGGGGTGGTGCTGTCGGTGGCGATCACCACGCTGCTGCTGTCGTACCTGGCGGTGATCCCGGCGCTGTTGGCGCTCCGGCTGCGCCACCGCGAGGTGCCCCGCCCCTACGAGGTCCCGTTCGGCACCCGGGGCTTCACTCTCGCCGCGCTGGTGGTCTACGCCTGGATCGTGCTGGGCTCATGGGTGGCGCTGTTCCCCGGCACACTGGAGGCTGCGGTCGGGATCCCGTACCGCTTCCGGGCGGTGTGGGGCGTCTCGCGGCTCACCTTCGAGGCGTTCACCCTGGGCACCGTCGTCCTGCTGCTGGCAGTCGCCGGGGCGGGGTACGTGGCCCAGCGCGTGCGCGCACAGCCCGGCGACGATCAGCGCCAGTCCGGTCCAGCCGGCTAGCCCGGGCGCCGCGAGTCCGGTCAGCAGCGCCTCGCCGAGCAGGGTGAACGGCACCTCGGCTGCCTGGGTGGCCTCGACGGCGCCGAGGGCGGCGGGGTGGTGCCGCACCTGGTCGGTGGCCCGGAAGAAGAGCGTGGTGGCCACCACGCCGGAGAGCAGCGCGACGATCAACGACTGCACCAACTGCCCTTCGGAGGGCGGGCGTTGGGTGACCGCGGCGGTGCCGGCGAGCGCCAGCCACAGCGGTAGCGAGCCGAGCGTCATCGCGAGGGTGCGCTGCACCCCGTCCAGACCGTCCAGGCCGAGCAGGCGGCGATTGCCGAGGGGGTAGGCGATCGCGGCGAGCAGTACCGGCAGCACCACCCGCAGCACGTCCCCGACCCCGATGCCGCCGGCCTGCCCGAGCTGGGTGAGGACCACGCCCACCACGATCAGCACCGAGACGCCGAGGGTGCGCAGCGGGACCCGGCCGCCGCCCAGCGCGCCGAGGGCGATGCCGGTGACGATCACCAGCTGCCAGGTGGCGGCCACCAGCCAACCGGCGCCGTGCTCGCCGGCCCAGGTCAGCGGCGCGTAGAAGAGTCCGAAGCCGATCGTCGACCAGAGCAGCCAGTGCCCCGGGCGGGCCCGCAGGCTGCGGAACACCGCGGGGAGTCCGCCGCGCAGGGCGACGAGGGCGAGCAGCGGCACGGTCATGAACAGTTGACTTCCGCTCCCCGCCCTAAAGGGCGGGGATTCCTACCACGGTCGGCTGACCGTCTCGGTGGGTTCCTGCTTCACCGCGCTGCGCGGGAACGGATCCCCGTCTTACCTGCGCTCCACAGGCTGATACCGCCAGTCCGGCGGCCTTGGCGATGTTGACCGCCGCGTTGATGTCTCGGTCGAGGACGGCCCCGCAAGCTCCGCACGTCCACTCACGGACGTTCAACGGCTTGGGGCCGTCCTTGACGCCGCAAGTCGAGCAGACCTGGGAGGTGGGCTCGAAGCGTCCGATGCGGTGGAAGGCGCGCCCGTATCGGACGGCCTTGTACTCCAGGAACGATACGAACTGGGACCAGCCCGCATCGTGCACGGACTTGGCCAGGCGTGTTCGGGCGAGTCCCTTGACCGTCAGGTCCTCAACGGCAACCGCTTGGTTCTCGCGGATGATCTTCGTTGAGAGCTGGTGGTGGAACTCCCGCCGCGCATCGACCACCCGTCCATGGGCGCGGGCGACCTTGATACGGGCCCTGGTCCGGTTGTTGCTGCCCTTGGCCTTCCGGCTCAGGTTCTGCTGTGCCTTCTTCAGCTTCTTCTCAGCCCGGCGCAGGAAACGCGGGGCGTCGATCTTCGTGCCGTCCGAGAGGATCGCAAAGTGGGACAGACCCAGGTCGATGCCGACCACGGCGTCCGTCTCGGGCAGTTCCTCGATGTCGGTCTCGACCACGAAGGAGGCGAAATACCGGCCGCCCGCGTCCTTGACCACGGTCACCGTGGGCGGCACCGAAGGCAGTGCGCGGGACCACTTCACCCGCACATCGCCGATCTTCGGCAATGCCAGGTCGCCGCCGGTCGTGATCTTCCAGCGGGCGTTGGCGGTGAACCGGACAGCCTGCCGGTTGTCCTTGCGGCTCTTGAACCGGGGTGCGCCCATGCGCAGGCGCTTGCCCTTCAAACCGTCGAAGAAGTTCTTGTATGCCGTGTCCAGGTCCCGAAGGGACTGTTGCAGGACGACGGCCGAGACCTCGCCAAGCCAGGCCCGTTCTTCGGTCTTCTTCGCCTCGGTGATCAGCAGCTTCGACAGGTCCCCGGTCTTCGGGAACGCCTCACCGCCTGCGCGGGCGGTCTCACGGGCCCGAAGGGCGTCGTTGTAGACCACCCGCGCACACCCGAACGCACGGGCCAGCGCGGAACGCTGGGGCCCGTTCGGGTAGAGGCGGAAGGAGTACCGAAGCTGCATATCGATCACCGTACTGCAGTTGGTTTATGACTGACATACAGAACATCCGTACAGGCAGACACTGCATATTCGCGCTCCACGCCCATTTGGTTTTCGTGACGAAGTACCGCCACAAGGTCTTCAACGATGCACACCTCAAGCGGATAGAGGAGATCATGCGCGCCGTCTGCGCCGACTTCGAATGCGAGCTGATCGAGTTCAACGGCGAGAACAACCACGTCCACCTGTTGGTGAACTTCCCGCCGAAATTCGCCCTGTCCAAGTTGGTCAACAGCCTCAAGGGCGTCACCTCCCGCAGGCTCCGCCAGGAGTACCCGGAACTGGTCCGGCACTACTGGCGGGCACAGCGACTGTGGTCCGGCTCGTACTTCGCCGGATCGGTCGGCGGGGCTCCGCTGTCGAGCGTCCGTCAGTACATCGAGCAGCAGAATCGTCCGCTCTAGCCTACGGGTCAGAACACTTCTCAGAATCGCTTCACCACCGGGCTAAAGCCCGGTGCACTGCGATTAGTCCCGGTAGCGCAGGCTCGCGCTCCACATCCAGGAGCCGCCGGCCACGCTCATCGTGCGGTTGAGCACGAAGGTGGTGGCGAAGCAGGTTGTGGCGAGGAGGCCGAGGCCCATGGGGAGCGCGACGCCGCTCCGGGCGGCCCGGCGGGCGGATGGGGACACGTGGTTCCCCTTCGTCCGTAACACCGTTACAGGACCTCGCACCACCCGTCGGCGAAGCCCTCTTCTCCCTCCCATCTTCGGTTTTCCGGGATCGACGGACCCCGGCGGCAGATTGACATCTGAAATGTCAGTGCGCCTGCGCTGGTGGTCTCCAAACCGCAGAGCTACACCCGGGTCGCCCCGGTGGTGGCCCGCGAGATCCGGGACGCGCTGGCGGTCGTCCAGGCGATGCACGCCCTCGCGGTCCGCGCCGCGGTGCCCCGCCTGACCGGCGACGACCTGGCGCGGATGCGGGCGGCCAACGACGCGTTCGTCCGGGCCCTGGACGCGGAGGACCCGGCCGCCGCGGTCGCCGCCGACGACGCGCTGCACGCCGTGCCGATCGTCGCGTGCGGCAACGAGGCACTGGCCGAGACCATTCGCCGGTACACCCCGCTGCTGCGGCGGCTGGAGCGCCGCAGGTTCTCCAGCGCCGCGGCGCGCGCCTCCGCCGCCCGCCACGACGCCCTGATCGACGCCTGCGCGGCGGGCGACACCGAGACCGCGGTGGCGCTGTCCGGCGCGATCTGGGGCGGCCTCGAAGCGGAGGCCGCGGCCGAGGAGGAAGCGGCGGGCACCGGCGCCGCGCGGGACGGAACACCGGCGCGGACCGCCGGGTCGTGAGCGGCGGCGCGGGCGCTGGGCTATGGCGCGTATAGCGATTTCGGTGGTTCTGCGGCGCTGAACTGCGGTGCTACCCATGAGGGGTGGGGCGGCACCGACCGCCGTCCCGACCTACCGACCTCAGGGGTGGATCCGCAGATGACCCAAGCCGGTGCCCAGCAGCTGACCGTGAACGGCCGCGACTACGCCTGGCCGGCCCGGCCGGTCGTGGTGGTGTGCATCGACGGCAGCGAGGACGCCTACCACGAACGGGCCGTCGCCGACGGCCGGATGCCGTTCCTGGCGGAGATGCTGCGGCGCGGCAGCGACCTGCGCGCCGACTGCACGATGCCGTCCTTCACCAATCCCAACAACCTCTCGATCGCCACCGGCGCACCGCCCTCGGTGCACGGGATCTGCGGCAACTACTTCTACGACCCGGAAACCGGCGGCGAGGTCATGATGAACGACCCGGCGCTGCTGCGCGCCCCGACGCTGTTCGCCGCCTTCTCCGCCCGCGGCGCCCGGGTCGCGGTGATCACCGCCAAGGACAAGCTGCGCCGGCTGCTGGGCCACGGCCTGGTCGACGGCATCTGCTTCTCCGCCGAACAGGCCGACCGCGCCACCGAGGCGGAGCACGGCATCGACAAGGTGCTGGAGCGCACCGGGATGGCGCTGCCGCCGGTCTACAGCGCCGAGC
Organism: Streptomyces diastatochromogenes; assembly: GCA_001418405.1. GTDB lineage: Bacteria > Actinomycetota > Actinomycetes > Streptomycetales > Streptomycetaceae > Streptomyces > Streptomyces albulus_C. The sequence continues at coordinate 7,159 of LIQL01000591.1, forward strand.
TGAGCGAACTGGTGCTGGCCGCGGGCGTGGACGTGCTGGAGCGGGAGCGCCCGGAGCTGACGTACCTGTCGCTGACCGACTACATCCAGCACAAGCACGCCCCCGGTTCGCCGGTGGCCAACGACTTCTACGCCATGCTCGACGGGTACTTCGCGCGGCTGGACGCACTCGGCGCGGTGCTGGTGATCACCGCCGACCACGGCATGAACGCCAAGAGCGACGGCGCGGGACGGGCTCGCGTGGTCTTCCTCCAAGACGCCCTCGACCAACGGCTGGGCGCCGGGCGGGCCCGGGTGGTGCTGCCGATCACCGACCCGTACACGGTCCACCACGGCGCGCTCGGCTCGTACGCCACGGTGCACCTGCCGGCCGGGACCGGCCCCGCGGACACCGCAGCGCTGGCCGCCGAGTTGACCGCGCTCGACGGGGTCGACGCGGTGCTGACCCGGGACGCCGCCTGCGCGCGCTTCGAGTTGCCGGGCGACCGGATCGGCGAACTGGTCGTGCTCGCCGAGCGCAACACCGCGCTGGGCACCACTCCGGCCCGGCACGACCTGAGCGGCTTCACCGAACCGCTGCGCTCGCACGGCGGGTTGACCGAGCAACGGGTCCCGTTCCTCGTCAACGCCCCGGTCGGACCGCTGCCGGACGGGCACCGGCTGCGGAACTTCGACAGCTACTGGATCGGCACGGCCCTGGCCGCCGGACGGCCGCTCACCGCCTGACCGCCCCCGCTCGCCCCCTCCCGTCCCC
>LIQL01000592.1 GCA_001418405.1 Streptomyces diastatochromogenes
CCCCCGTTCAGCGCCTGCCCGCCGCGCCGCGAACACCCGCCGCCACCCCGCGCGTTGTGGCCTCGCAGGGGGTGCCCGAACGCATCCCGTAGGGGATGGTGGGGCCCCCTGCGAGGCCACAACGCGCGGGGTGGCGGCGGGTGTTCCCGGCGCGGCGGGCAGGCGCTGAACGGGGGAGCGGCTCAGCGGGGGAGCGGCAGGCCCGGCGCCGGGTGAGCGGCCATCAGCTCCGCGACCTCCTTGCGGATACCCGCGAGGGCCGCCTCGTCACCGGTGCCGGCGGCCCGCACGCCCCGGTCGATCCACTCCGCGACCTTCGGCATGTCCGCGGTCCCCAGCCCGCGCGAGGTCAGCGACGGGGTGCCGATCCGGATGCCGGACGGGTCGAACGGCTTGCGCGGGTCGAACGGCACGGTGTTGTAGTTCACCACGATCCCGGCCCGGTCCAGGGCCTTCGCGGCGACCTTGCCGGGCACCTCCTTCGAGGTCAGGTCGATCAGCACCAGGTGGTTGTCGGTGCCGCCGGAGACCAGGTCGAAACCGCGCGCCAGCAGCGCCTCGGCGAGCGCCTTGGCGTTGGCGACGACGGCGTGCGCGTAGTCGCGGAAGGACGGCGCGGACGCCTCCCGCAGCGCCACCGCGATGGCGGCCGTGGTGTGGTTGTGCGGGCCGCCCTGGAGGCCCGGGAAGACCGCCTTGTCGATCGCCTTGGCGTGCGCGGCGCGCGACATCAGCAGGGCGCCGCGCGGACCGCGCAGCGTCTTGTGGGTGGTGGTCGCCACGACGTCGGCGTGTGGCACGGGCGAGGGGTGCGCACCGCCCGCCACCAGGCCCGCGATGTGCGCGATGTCGGCGACCAGGACCGCGCCGGCCTCCCGCGCGATCTCGCCGAACGCGGCGAAGTCGATGGTCCGCGGGACGGCCGTGCCACCACAGAAGATGATCTTCGGGCGTTCCTTGAGGGCCAGGTCGCGCACCTCGTCGAAGTCGATCCGCCCGGTGTCGGCCCGCACGCCGTACTGCACCCCGTTGAACCACGTGCCGGTCGCCGAGACGCCCCAGCCGTGCGTGAGGTGCCCGCCCATCGGCAGCGACATGCCCAGCACGGTGTCGCCGGGGGAGGCGAAGGCGAGGTACGCGGCGAGGTTGGCGGGCGAGCCGGAGTACGGCTGCACGTTGGCGTGCTCGACGCCGAAGAGGGCCTTGGCGCGCTCGACGGCCAGCGTTTCCACCAGGTCGATGTTCTGCTGGCCCTCGTAGTAGCGGCGCCCCGGGTAGCCCTCGCTGTACTTGTTCTGAAGGACCGTGCCGGTGGCCTCCAGCACGGCGGCGGAGACGTAGTTCTCGCTGGGGATCAGCCGCAGGGTGTCGGCCTGCAACCGCTCCTCGGCGTCGACCAGCGCGGCCAGTTCCGGGTCGGCGGTGTGCAGGGCGGGG
>LIQL01000593.1 GCA_001418405.1 Streptomyces diastatochromogenes
GAGCCGACTCCGCCTCCGGGGCCCCCGGAGGCGGAGTCGGCTCAGTCGTGGAGCCGGCTGAGGGTTTCCCGGGCGCTGGATTCCAGCATGGTGGCGATCTCGGCGGGGCCCGGCGGTTTCACGGTGCTGCTGCTCGTCGTGTAGCTGGACCACGTCGTCTGGTAGGTCATCCAACCGTCGCGGACGGCGAGGATCACGTAGGAGCTGTTGAGGGCGCCGGAGTCGTTGCGGGTGACGAGGAACGCCTCGTCACCGATGCCGGAGACCGGTTCGACCTTGTACGTGGTCGAGGTCTGTTGCGTCTCGTACGCGCGGTACAGGTCGGCGAACTCGGGGGCCGGGTCGGTCTTCTTGTGCAGGGTGGCGGCGCTGTAGACCCAACTCGACGAGTAGTCGGTGGTGCCGGCGCCCTCCGGGGTGAGGGAGACGTTGCACCACATGGAGTCCATGGAGCCCATCCGGGAGCCGCTGTGCTGCGGGTTGGGCGGCGAGGACGGGCCCGACGAGCCGGTCGAGCCCGTTCCGGCGCTCGGCTTCGTCTTGTAGTGGGCGTTCTCGAAGGGCGTCAGGGACGTCACGGAGCACAGGTCGTCGCGGAACGCGTAGCCCTTGAGGACGGGGTGCGGCTCCGAGGAGAAGGCCCCGGTGGCGAACATCACCGAGGCGCCGATCGCCGTGGCGGCGACCGCGCCCCCGACGGCCCACAGCCAGCCGGAGACGCCCCGGGACGGCGCTGCGCCCGGTGCACCGGTGGGCGCCGCCCCGTACGCCCCGGCCGGCGCCGGATAGCCGTAGCCGCCCGGCCCCTGGGGAGGCGCCGGCGGGGTCCCCGGTGGCGCGCCCTGCGGGCCCGGCTGGGCGTAGGGGTTCTGCTGGGCGGGCACCGGAGGCGGCGGTGCGGGCGTCGGGCCGTAGGCGGGCGGCTGCGGCGCGGAGAAAGGAGCGTTCTGGTCTCCCGCGAAGGGAGGGTTCTGGTCCCCCGTATTGGACATGGCCGCAGAGTAGCGGACGTCTCCGACGGTGCACCCTGCTCGGACGGGATCGGGGCGCTGCACGGGGGGCTCGCGTCGCCGCCTACGACGAAAGGCCCCGCCCCGCCCGGCGAGGGGCAGAGGCAGGGCCTTCGTATCCAGTTCTGGATGGCTGCTCGGCAGGCCGTGGGCCGCCGAGGAGCCGGGTGCGCCGCACCCGCGTGGCGAACGCAGGCCGTGTGCGGCGCGGTGGTGCACCGGCAGGGAGCGGAGAGAGGGGCCGCTGGTTCCCTGAACGGCAGGGTGACCGCGTCGAGCGCGGTCGGCAGAGGGTCAGCCCTTGAGGGACGCGACCTTCTTGGCCAGCGCCGACTTCTTGTTGGCGGCGTTGTTCTTGTGCAGAACACCCTTGCTGACGGCCTTGTCGAGCTTCTGGGCCGCCAGGGCCTGCGCGGCGGTGGCCTTCTGCAGGTCACCGGCCTCGATGGCCTCACGGGTGCGACGGATCGCGGTCTTCAGGGAGGACTTGACAGCCTTGTTGCGCTGACGAGCCTTCTCGTTGGTCTTGATCCGCTTCATCTGGGACTTGATGTTCGCCACGAAAGAGCCTTTTCAGGTTCGTTGGAGTTTCGAGTTGCGCCGCGCACGAGAGAGGGCACGAAGCGCAGTGGGTCAGGCTACCAGTCGGGTCTGCGACGCCCAAACCGGGCCTCGTCGGCCGGACCTCGGGCCCCACCAGGGACGGAGTCCCGGGCCCGCCGCCCCACCGGCGGACCGCACCGCCCGTGCGGGGGTGCCGCCGGCGCCGCGTGCCACCGCACGCCGTCCGGGACCCGTCGCCCCACCGGACCTCGTCGGAGCCGACGGGTACCCGCCCCGATCCCGGCGGGGCCCGTCGGCGACCCCGCCCCGGATGCCCGTACCGCCCCACCCCCGGCGCTCATGGGACGATGGGGGAGACATCACATGACACCGAGTCCCGCCTACCC
>LIQL01000594.1 GCA_001418405.1 Streptomyces diastatochromogenes
CGCCGCGGCTGCCGCGGCGGCCGCCGCGACCCGGGCCTGCTCGGCGCGCACCAGCGCCTCCTCGGCCTTGCGCTGCTTCTCCAGGCGGCGCTCCTCGGCCTCCCGGCGCAGCCGCGCCTCCTCCTCGTGCTGCTTGCGCAGCCGCTCCTGTTCGGCCAGGCGGGCCTGCTCCTCCGCCTCTCGGCGGCGGCGCTCCTCCTCCGCCGCCTGACGGGCCTCCTCGGCGCGCTTGCGGGCCTCCTCGGCCTGTCGGGCGGCCTCTCGGGCCTTGGCCTCCTCGGCCTCCTGCCGCTTGCGCTCCTCCTCCTCGGCGCGCAACTTGGCGAGCTGCTCCTCGCGCTCCCGTTCCCGGCGCTCCTCCTCGGCCTTGCGCGCGGCCTCCTCCTCGGCCTTGCGGCGGGCCTCCTCCTCGGCGGCCTTGCGGGCCTCTTCCCGGGCCTTGACCTCGGCCTCGGACAGCGGGAGCGCCTGGTCGAGCCGGTGCCGAAGGACGGTGGTGATGGCCTCCGGCTCCTGGGCGGCGTCGACGACCAGATAGCGGGCGGGGTCGGCGGCGGCCAGGGTGAGGAAGCCGCTCCGGACCCGCTCGTGGAACTCGGCGGGCTCGGACTCCATGCGGTCCGGGGCCTCGGTGAAGCGCTCGCGGGCCGCGTCCGGGGCGATGTCCAGCAGGACGGTCAGGTGCGGGACCAGGCCGCCGGTCGCCCAGCGGTTGATCCGGGCGATCTCGGTGGGCGCGAGGTTGCGGCCGGCGCCCTGGTAGGCCACCGACGAGTCGATGTAGCGGTCGGTGATGACCACGGCGCCGCGCTCCAGCGCGGGCCGGACGACGCTGTCGACGTGATCGGCGCGGTCCGCCGCGAACATCAGCGCCTCGGCCCGGTCGGAGAGCCCGGAGGTGGACACGTCCAGGATGATCGACCGCAGCCGCTTGCCGATGGCGGTGGCGCCCGGCTCGCGGGTCACCACGACCTCGTGGCCCTTGCCCCGGATCCACTCCGCCAGCGCCTCGACCTGGGTGGACTTGCCGGCCCCGTCGCCGCCCTCCAGGGCGATGAAGAAGCCGGTGGCCGCGGTGGCCTGCGCCGGGTCGCCGCCGCTGACCGCCTCCCGCAGGTCGTGCCGGAGCGGGACGCCCTGCCGGTCGTCGGTCTTGCCCAGCACCCAGGCGGCGACCGGCAGCAGCAGCGCGCCGACCAGCATCAGGGTGTACGCGGCTCCGCCGTGCGCCAGGACGAAGGCACCGCTGCCCACCTGGTGCGGGCCGATCAGCCCGGCCAGCAGGGGCGCGACGATGGCGGCCAGCCCGATGGCCAGCCGCACCACGGCCTGGAGGTGCTCGGTTGTCCGGGCGGTGCGGGCCTCCTCGGTCTCCTGGTCCAGCAGGACGTGGCCGGTGTTGGCGGCCACACCGGCGCTCAGCCCGGCCAGCAGCGCGAGCAGCAGCACCGTCGTGGTGTCCGGCACCAGCCCCATGGCGAGCAGCAGCAGCCCGGTGGCGGCGACCGCCAGGGCGAGCAGCCGGCGCCGGGAGAAGCCGGGCAGCACCTTCTGGGCACCGCGGATGCCGAGGGCGGTGCCGCCGGTCAGGGCGAGCACCAGCAGGCCGTAGGTGGCCGGCCCGGCGCCCAGGTCCACGGCGTGCAGGACGCCGAGCGCGGCGGCAGCGGCGATCGCGGCGGCCACTGCCGCGCAGGCCAGCACCAGCAGCGGGATGGCGCCGGTGCGGCCCTTCTCGGCGGCGGTGCCGTTCTTGGCCGTGGCCGAGGTGGTCTTCGGGCGGCGCAGTCCCTCCAACGGGGAGCGCGGCCGCGGCGCCTGCCCACCGGGCAGCTCGATGAAGTAGAGGATCGAGATGGACGCGGCGAACAGGCCGGCCGCGACGTACGAGCCGAGCGCCGCCTGGTGGAGGTGGAACCACTCCACCCCGGTCCCCAGCAGCTTCCCGACGAGTGCGCAGAGCACCAGTGCGGCGGCCGCGATCGGCAGCGCGACGAAACCGGTGCGCAGGAAGAGCCGGCGCAGCGCGTCCATGTTGTCCGGCAGCGGCCGGATGGCGGCGCCCTCCGGGGGCGGGGCCGGCAGCAGGGCGGGCGCGGCGCTCTCCCGGGCGACGGTCCAGAAGCGCTCGGCGACGCCGGTGACGAAGGCCGTCACCAGCAGCCAGGCCAGGGCGTTGCCGGGCGTCCAGTCGATCCACAAAGGGGCGATGACCAGCAGCGCGAGCCGCAGCCCGTCCGCGGCGATCATCGTCCAGCGGCGGTCCAGCGGCCCGTCCGGCGCCGTCAGCGCGGACAGCGGCCCCAACAGGACCGCTCCGAAGAGGAGGGTCGCCAGCATCCGCACGCCGAGGACCGCGGTGACCGCGAGGGCTGCCCCTCGATAGCCACCGCCGAAAACGGCCTGGCCCCCCAGCGGTACGTACAACGCCGCCTGGAGGGCGAGGAGTACCAGGACCAGCAAGGACAGGGCATCGCCGACACCCCCGACGAACTGGGCGCTCCACAACCGCTTCAGTGGGGGGAAGCGGAGCAGGGCGCGTACGGCGCGCTCGCGGGAATCGGCTGCGAGGGCGTCTGCGGTGGGGGTCACGACCGTTGGCTGCTCGGCACGCGTCATCCCGCCAGCCTATCGGGACGGGACACTCCACTGGGCGCCCGCCCGAACAAACGGGCGGATGCACCGGGGCGCGAAAGGGCGGGCCGGCGGAAAGGTGTCCGCCGGCCCGCCCTCTTCCCGCGCCGGACCGGGCCGGCGCGGGCCGTGCTGCTACTCCTCGGCCGACGCGGCCGTCTTCTTGGCCGCCGCCGTGGCCGCGGTCTTCTTCGCGGTGGTCTTCTTGGCCGTCGTCTTCTTGGCCGCCGTCTTCTTCGCGGTGGTCTTCTTCGCCGCGGTCTTCTTCACGGCCGTCTTCTTGGCCGGCGCCTTCTTGGCGGTCTTCTTCGCCGGCCCCTTGGCCCGCTTCTCCGCCAGCAGCTCGTAGCCGCGCTCGGGCGTGATCGTCTCGACGTCGTCGTCCCGCCGCAGCGTCGCGTTGGTCTCGCCGTCGGTGACGTACGCGCCGAACCGGCCGTCCTTGACCACCACGGGCTTGCCGCTGACCGGGTCGGTGCCCAGTTCCTTCAGCGGCGGCTTGGCGGCGGCCCGGCCGCGCTGCTTGGGCTGTGCGTAGATCGCCAGCGCCTCGTCGAGGGTGATCGTGAAGAGCTGCTCCTCCCGCTCCAGGGAGCGCGAGTCGGTGCCCTTCTTGAGGTACGGCCCGTAGCGGCCGTTCTGCGCGGTGATCTCCACACCCTCGGCGTCGGCGCCGACGACGCGCGGCAGCGACATCAGCTTCAGCGCGTCCTCAAGGGTCACGGTGTCCAGGGACATCGACTTGAAGAGCGAGGCGGTGCGCGGCTTGACCGCGTTCTTGCCGGTCTTCGGGGTGCCCTCGGGCAGCACCTCGGTGACGTACGGGCCGTAGCGGCCGTCCTTCGCCACGATCTGGTGCCCGGAGTGCGGGTCCATGCCCAGCTCGTAGTCGCCGCTCGGCTTGGCCAGCAGTTCCTCGGCGTAACCCACGGTCAGCTCGTCGGGCGCCAGGTCGTCGGGGACGTCGGCCCGCTGGTGGCCTTCCTCGTCCTTCTCGCCGCGCTCGACGTAGGGGCCGTAGCGGCCGACCCGCAGGGTGATGCCGCCGCCCACCGGGAACGACGAGATCTCCCGGGCGTCGATCGCGCCGAGGTCGGTGACCAGTTCCTTCAGGCCGCCGAGGTGGTCGCCGTCGCCGTTGCCGGCGTCCGCGGCGCCGCTCTCGCCGGCTCCGGTGGCCTCGCCGAAGTAGAAGCGCCGCAGCCACGGCACGGCCTGCGCCTCACCGCGGGCGATGCGGTCGAGGTCGTCCTCCATCTTGGCGGTGAAGTCGTAGTCGACCAGCCGGCCGAAGTGCTTCTCCAGGAGGTTGACCACCGCGAAGGAGAGGAACGACGGGACGAGCGCGGTGCCCTTCTTGAAGACGTAGCCGCGGTCCAGGATCGTGCCGATGATCGACGCGTACGTCGACGGGCGGCCGATCTCCCGCTCCTCCAGCTCCTTGACCAGGGTGGCCTCGGTGTAGCGGGCGGGCGGCTTGGTGGCGTGGCCGTCGGCGGTGATCTGCTGGGCGGCCAGCGCGTCGCCCTCGGCGACCTGCGGCAGCCGCCGCTCGCGGTCGTCCAGCTCGGCGTTCGGGTCGTCGGCACCCTCCACGTACGCCTTGAGGAAGCCGTGGAAGGTGATGGTCTTGCCGGACGCGCTGAACTCGGCGTCCCGGCCGTCCGCGGCCCGACCGCCGATCTTGACGGTGACGGAGTTGCCGGTCGCGTCCTTCATCTGGGAGGCGACCGTCCGCTTCCAGATGAGCTCGTACAGCTTGAACTGGTCGCCGGTCAGTCCGGTCTCGGCGGGCGTGCGGAAGCGGTCGCCGGAGGGGCGGATCGCCTCGTGCGCCTCCTGCGCGTTCTTGACCTTGCCGGCGTACGTGCGCGGCTTGTCCGGCAGGTACGCGGCGCCGTACAGCTGCGTCACCTGCGCCCGGGCCGCGCTGACGGCGGTGTCCGAGAGCGTGGTGGAGTCCGTACGCATGTAGGTGATGAAGCCGTTCTCGTACAGCTTCTGCGCGACCTGCATGGTGGCCTTGGCGCCGAAGCCGAGCTTGCGGCTGGCCTCCTGCTGGAGGGTGGTGGTGCGGAACGGCGCGTAGGGCGAGCGGCGGTAGGGCTTGGACTCGACCGAGCGGACCGCGAACGCGGTGTCCGCCAGGGCGGCGGCCAACGACCGCGCGTTCGCCTCGTCCAGGTGGAGCACGTCGCTGTTCTTGAGCTGCCCGTTGGGACCGAAGTCGCGACCCTGCGCGACGCGGCGGCCGTCGACGTTGTTCAGGCGGGCGGTCAGCGTCGACGGGTCGCTGGCGTCGCCGGCCCGCCCGGTGGAGAAGGTGCCGGTCAGGTCCCAGTACTCGGCGGAGCGGAAGGCGATGCGCTCGCGCTCCCGCTCGACGACGAGGCGGGTCGCCACCGACTGCACCCGACCGGCGGACAGCCGCGGCATGACCTTCTTCCACAGCACCGGGGAGACCTCGTAGCCGTAGAGGCGGTCGAGGATCCGGCGGGTCTCCTGGGCGTCGACCAGCTTCTGGTTGAGCTCGCGGGGGTTGGCGACGGCCTCGCGGATGGCGTCCTTGGTGATCTCGTGGAAGACCATCCGGTGGACCGGGACCTTCGGCTTGAGGATCTCCTGGAGGTGCCACGCGATGGCCTCGCCCTCGCGGTCCTCATCGGTGGCGAGGAAGAGTTCGTCGGACTCGGCCAGCAGCGCCTTGAGCTTCTTGACCTGGTCCTTCTTGTCGGTGTTCACGACGTAGATCGGCTGGAAGTCGGCGTCGACGTTCACGCCGAGGCGGGCCCAGGACTCGCCCTTGTACTTCGCCGGGACCTCGGCCGCGCCGTTGGGGAGGTCGCGGATGTGCCCGACGCTGGCCTCGACCACGTAGCCGGGGCCGAGGTAGCCCTTGATCGTCTTCGCCTTGGCAGGCGACTCCACGATGACGAGTCGGCGGCCGCCGCCCTCTGCGGTCTCGCTGGTCGGGGACAACTTCGCTCTTCTCTCCGGTCGACGCTGGGGAACCTCCCGGGCCGGACGCCCGGGGCGCACTGCGGTGACGCTTGACGCTGCGGAGTGTGACGGTACCTCCCGCCCCCGTGTCAAACGGAAAAACCCCGCAACGCCACTCGAACGGTAACCCGACTACATGCCTTCGTGCCGCCCCGACCGCTCCGGCTGCTCCCCCACGGCCCCCCGACGGCGGCCCGTGGATCACGGCCCGCGGTGGGCCCCCGCAGCCCCGCGGACGGCCGGTCACCCGCTCCGGCCTGGCCCTGCTTCCGCTGCGTGAGCACGTGGTGCGTCCCGCCGTCCGGCCGTCGTCGTCCACGGGGCCGAACGGCGGGCGCGAAGTCGCTCCCGATGGCGTCATCACCGTGATACGGCGGGTGAGCGGGCTGGCAGGATGGAGGCGGCACGGCCCGCGGGCGGGTCGGCTGCCGTCGTCATCACGATCCTCGGGGGGAACCACACCCATGGCGCACCAATACCCCGGACCGCCTCCGGAACAGCCGCCGGGCCAGCCCGGTCAGAACCCCTACGCCGCTCCCGAGGGCGGCCCGCCCTCCGGCGCGGGCTACGGCTATCCGCACGGCGGGGGCGCCGGCGAGCCCGGTTACGGCTATCCGCAGCCCGGCCCGCCGCCCGCTCCCGGTTTCAGCGACAGCGTCATGCCGCCGCCTCCGCCCGGTGGTTTCCCGGGTCAGCAGCCGCCGGTCGGCGGCATGACGCTGTCGCTCGGCGACATCGCGGTCAGCGGCGACACGGTCATGACCCCGGCCGGTTCGATGCCGCTGCGGGGCGCGGTCTGGACGGCCACCGACATGTCGCGCACGGAGGAGAAGATCCCCACGCACGCGGTCGTCCTCGCCGTCATCTTTTTCTTCTTCTGCCTGCTCGGGCTGCTCTTCCTCCTGATGAAGGAGCGCACCACGACCGGCTTCGTGCAGGTCACCGTGAACAGCCAGGGGCGACACCACTCCACGATGATCCCCGTGCAGTCGCGCGAGCAGGTCATGTTCGTCCTCAACCAGGTCCATTACGCCAGGTCGCTGAGCGTGTGAACCCCGACGAGCCCGGGCCCCCCGACGAGGCCACGGGGCCCGGGCCCACCGACCCGACGTCGCCCGGCGGCCCCGTGCTGCCGGGCGGCCCCGCGGCGGTCCGCCGGCGCACCCTGCGCCGGGCGTCGCTCGCGCTCGGCGTTGCCGCGCTGGGCGCCGGCTACCTCTGGCACACCGACCCGCACCAGCCCGGCCAACTGCTGCTCCCCTGCCCGTTCCGCCTGCTGACCGGACTGCTCTGCCCGTTCTGCGGCGGGACGCGGCTGGCGTACGACCTGATGCACGGCGACGTCGTCACGGCCTTCCACGACAACGCCGCCCTGCTCGTCCTCGGCGTGCCCGCCCTCGCCTACGTCCTGGTGCGCTGGCTGGTCGCCGGGGTGCGCGGGCGGCACCTCCCACTGAAGCTGACCGCCCGCGGCAATGCCGTGGTGCTCGGCACCGCCGCGGTGTGGATGGTCGCCCGCAACCTCATCGGCTGACGGCCGACGGGTCGTGCGTCAGCGGACGGTGATCTTCACGACCGGGGAGAGGGTGTTCCCCGACGCGATCCGCAGCTCGTTGACGCCCTTGATGCCGAGCTTGACGCGTATCGCGTAGCTGCCGTTGGCGTTGACCGGCGCCTGGGCCGGCAGCGACACCCACTTCTTGCCCTGCTTCTGCTGCACCGTCACCTTGGTGCCGGACTTGATGCCCTTGGCGGCGCCGGTGATGCGGAACTCCTGCCAGGCGTTGACCGTCGTGGCGCTGGTCTTGGCGGTCAGCGTCGCGGTCGCGGGCGCGGTGGCCACGACCGGGGCGGGCGTGTGGACGACGTCCTGGGCGGCGAAGGCGACGGCCGAGCCGCCGGCGAGCAGGGCGACGGTGGCCGCGGCGACACCGGCGTAGCGAAGTGCACGGTTCATGTCGGATTCCTCACTGATGGGCCAATGAGCTGGTGGATGACCTTCTTTGAGGAATACGGGCTCCCGCGAGCGGAGGTTCCCCTTCCGCGGTCGACACCGCCGAATTCTCCGAACCTGGCCGGAACTGAACGTCCCTGCCCGTAAGGGCGGTTGTCCCCTCACAACGCACCCAGCAGTCGGCACCCCACCGTCAGGAATCCCGCCCCGGCCAGCAGCGCCGTCACCGTCCCGGCCACCCGGCCGTACCCCACCGCCACCGGCTGCCCGGTCCGCACGCAGACCGCCGCCCACAGCAGCAACCCGCCGCCGAACAGCGCGAACGCCGCGCCCGCGAATGCCTCCGGCCCACTGTCCATGCGGGCAGCCTGCCAGCCGCGTGCGGCAGCGGGACGAACGCCGCGTGAACGCCGCCCGCCGCCACCCGCCGGACGCCTCAGCCGACCGGCTCCAGGAAGCCCTGCTCGACCAGCATCCGGATCGCGGCCGGCGTACGGTCCCGGAGCAGCACCGGGTCCTCGCCGACGAGCTGCGCGATGGCGTCCAGGATCCGCCCGGCGGGCAGCGACCCGTCGCAGACGCCCGCGAAGCCGGCGCCGACGGTGTCCACCTTCGTGGCCCGGCGCATGCCGCGGTTCTGGCGGAGCACCACGTGCTCCGGGTCCTCCGCACCGGGCAGCCCGACCTGCTCCTGCACCACCTCGTCGGCCAGCCGGAAGTGCCCGGCCAGAAGCGCCGCGTCGTCGGTGGACCGCAGGTAGTCCTGCCGGTCGAAGTGGCGCAGCACCGCCTCGCCCAGGGGCTGTTCGACCGGGTGCGGCCATTCCTCGACCGTGACGGACGGGTCCGCGGCGCCGGACTTGCGCAGCGTGATCCAGCCGAAGCCGACGGCCTTGGTCTTGTGCGCCTCGAACTCGTCGAGCCAGGCGTCGTACCGCGCCGCGTACTCCTCCTGGCCGGCGCGGTGGTCGCCGCCGTCGCGCAGCCACAGCTCGGCGTACTGGGTGACGTCCTGGACCTCGCGCTGCACGATCCAGGCGTCGCAGCCGCGCGGCACCCACGAGCGCAGCCGGTCCTGCCACTCCTCGCCCTCGACGTGCTGCCAGTTGGCCAGCAGCTGGCAGTACCCGCCGTCGTTGAGGTGCGCGGCGGCCTGCTGGACGAGGGTGCGGCACAGGTCGTCGCCGCCCATTCCGCCGTCCCGGTAGGTGAGCCGGGCGCCCGGCGAGATCACGAACGGCGGGTTGGAGACGATCAGGTCGTAGGTCTCCTCGCCCGCCGGCGCGAAGAGCGAGCCCTCGCGCAGCTCCGCCGGCCGGGCCCCGGAGAGCGCCAGCGTCAGCGCGGTGATCCGCAGCGCGCGAGGGTTGAGGTCGGTGGCGGTGACCTGGGTGGCGTGCTGCGCCGCGTGCAGTGCCTGGATGCCGGAGCCCGTGCCGAGGTCGAGCGCCTTGGCGACCGGGCGGCGCACGGTGATCCCGGCGAGCGTCGTGGAGGCCCCGCCGACACCGAGCACCAGCTCGGCACGGTCCGCCCCCGCCGCGCCCCGGATGCCGCCCGCCCCGCCGACCGCGCAGCCGAGGTCGGAGACGACCCACCAGTCCTGCCCGTCGGGGCCGCCGTACGGTCGCACGTCCACCGTGGCGCGCACCGCGTCGCCGTCCGGCACCAGCCACCCGTCGGCGAGGCAGTCCGCCACCGGCAGCACCGCGGCCGCCTGCGCCCGGGGCACCGACCGCTGGAGCAGGAACAGCCGCACCAAAGTCTCCAACGGCCCGTCACCCCGGGTGGCGCGCAGCGCGGGAACGGTCTCGCTGCGGGCCAGCGCGGCGTACGCGGGCGCGCCGAGCAGCTCCAGCAGTCCGTCGGCGGTGAAGGCGGCGGCCAGCAGCGCCTCGCGCAGCCGGCTGGTGCGGGCGCTGCTCTCGGGGTCCTGGGCATCTGCGGTGGGGAGGTGCGTTGTCACCCCTCCATTGTCGGTCCTGCCACCGACATTCGGCGACGGCCCGGCGCCACGCCCGTCTCGGGCGCGTCGCCGGGCCGTCGCCCGCGCTCGTGGCCGGGCGGCGGGAGCCCCCGCGGTCCGGCTCCCGCGCTACGCGCTCTTGGACGGCGCGGCCGACGGTCCGCCGGACCCGCCCTGGTTCTGGCAGCCCTTCTGACGGGCCATCGCCTTGCCCACGTCGCCGGCCTCCAGCTTCTTGAAGGCCTGCTCGCTCTTGGCGTTGAGCTTGTTGATCCCGTCGGAGAGCTTGCGCAGCCCGTCCGCGAACTTGAGCTTGTCCCCGGTGTCGAGGGCGTCCACCTGCTTCTTGAGGTCCTGGTACCCCGCGGAGAGGGAGTTGAGTTCCTTGACCGCGTTCTTCTGCGCCTGGTCGCCGCCCTCGTTCGGCGGTGCCCCGGCCTTGTCCAGGGACTTGGCCAGCTGCGCGTACGCGTCGGAGATCTTCTGGAAGGCCGCCGAATCGGTCTGCTGGACCTTCTTGGAGTCCGTGGTGCCGCTGTCGGCCGTCTGCATGGCCGCGTTGGCGTCCTGGATCTGCTTGAACGGAGCCTGCGCGGGGTCGCAGAACGACTTCGCCCAGTTGTCGAGCTTGTCAGTGTTGTCGCTGCTGCAACCGGTCAGCGCGAGCAGGACTGCAGCACCGCCGGACAGGGCAGCCACGAGCTTCTTGTTCACCGGATTGGTCCCTTCCATGGCTCTCGGCCCCGGAACATACACGTCCAAACGGCCTGGTCCATGGGTCGGGCATCGGCCCCGGCCCGCATTGCAGCCATTTGCACCAAGGACCGCGACGCCGTCCGGGCACGCCGCGGGCGGGTGTCCGGCGCGGGCAAGAAGCGCCGTACACCCGCCCGTTGAGCGGTCTGCGGGCCGGTAGGGCGGCCCTTCCCGTCAGGACGCCACGGCCGTCTCGGTCGACTTGGCGACGTTCTCGGGATCTTCGGAGTTGTTGTCTTCGTCACCCACGGCGATTCCGCGCCGCTTGGAGACGTAGACCGCGACGACGATGATGCCGATCGCCAGCACCGCGGCCGCGACGCGCACGCCGAGGCTCTTGTCGTGGCCGTACGAGAACTTCACCACGGCCGGTGCGATCAGCAGCGCGACCAGGTTCATCACCTTCAGCAGCGGGTTGATCGCGGGGCCCGCGGTGTCCTTGAACGGGTCGCCGACGGTGTCGCCGATGACCGTCGCGGCGTGCGCCTCGCTGCCCTTGCCGCCGTGGTGGCCGTCCTCGACCAGCTTCTTGGCGTTGTCCCACGCGCCACCGGAGTTGGCGAGGAAGACGGCCATCAGCGTGCCGGTGCCGATCGCGCCGGCCAGGAACGAACCGAGCGCCCCGACGCCGAGCGAGAAGCCGATCGCGATGGGCGTGAGCACCGCCAGCAGCCCCGGCGTGGCCAGTTCGCGCAGCGCGTCCTTGGTGCAGATGTCGACCACCCGCCCGTACTCGGGCTTCTCGGTGTAGTCCATGATCCCCGGCCGCTCGCGGAACTGCCGGCGCACCTCGAACACCACCGCTCCGGCCGACCGCGACACCGCGCTGATCGCCAGCCCGGAGAACAGGAAGACGACCGAGGCTCCGAGGATCAGCCCCACCAGGTTGTTGGGCTGCGAGATGTCCAGGCTCAGGCCCAGCCCACCGGCCGCGTGGCCGACGTCCCGCACGGCGTTGGCGATCGCGTCCCGGTACGAGCCGAACAACGCGGAGGCCGCGAGCACCGCGGTCGCGATGGCGATGCCCTTGGTGATGGCCTTGGTGGTGTTGCCCACCGCGTCCAGGTCGGTCAGCACCTGCGCGCCGTCCCCGGTGACGTCACCGGACATCTCGGCGATGCCCTGCGCGTTGTCGGAGACCGGGCCGAAGGTGTCCATCGCGACGATGACCCCGACGGTGGTCAGCAGGCCGGTCCCGGCCAGTGCCACCGCGAACAGCGCCAACGTGATCGAGGCGCCGCCCAGCAGGAACGCCCCGTAGACCGCCAGGCCGATCAGCACCGCCGAGTAGACGGCCGACTCCAGGCCGATCGAGATGCCGGAGAGCACGACGGTGGCCGGGCCGGTCAGCGAGGTCTTGCCGATGTCCCGGACGGGACGCCGGTTGGTCTCGGTGAAGTAGCCGGTCAGCTGCTGGATCAGGGCGGCCAGCACGATGCCGATGGCGACCGCGACCAGGGCGAGCATCCGCGGGTCGCCGCTGCGCCCGAGGATCTCCGGGTCGCTCACGCCGTTCAGGTCCTGGTAGCGCGACGGCAGGTAGCTGAAGACCGCGGCGGCCACCAGGACCAGCGAGATGCCCGCGGAGACGAAGAAGCCGCGGTTGATGGCGGTCATGCCGCTGCGGTCCCGCCGCCGCGGCGCCACCACGAAGATCCCGACCATCGCGGTGAGCACGCCGATCGCCGGCACCAGCAGCGGGAAGGCGAGCCCGGCGTCGCCGAACGCCGCGGTGCCCAGGATGAGCGCGGCGACCAGCGTCACCGCGTACGACTCGAAGAGGTCGGCGGCCATGCCGGCGCAGTCGCCGACGTTGTCGCCGACGTTGTCCGCGATGGTGGCGGCGTTGCGCGGGTCGTCCTCCGGGATGCCCTTCTCGACCTTGCCGACGAGGTCGGCGCCGACGTCCGCGGCCTTGGTGAAGATGCCGCCGCCGACCCGCATGAACATCGCGATCAGCGCCGCGCCGAGGCCGAAGCCCTCCAGCACCTTGGGGGCGTCCACCGCGTACACGAGCACCACGCAGGACGCACCGAGCAGCCCGAGGCCGACGGTGAACATGCCCACGACGCCACCGGTGCGGAAAGCGATCTTCATCGCCTTGTGCGCGACCGCCGTAAGATCCTTTTGCTCTTTCGCGCCGTCGTCCGGAGTGGCTTCCCGGGCCGCAGCCGCCACACGCACATTGCTGCGCACCGCGAGCCACATGCCGATATAGCCGGTGGCCGCCGAGAATGCCGCACCGATCAAGAAGAAGACGCTGCGTCCGGCCCGCTGGCTCCAATTCTCCGCGGGCAGCAACATGAGCAGGAAGAACACGACGACGGCGAATACGCCGAGGGTCCGCAACTGCCGTGCCAGGTAGGCGTTTGCGCCCTCCTGCACCGCTGCCGCGATCTTCTTCATACTGTCGGTACCCTCACCGGCCGCGAGCACCTGGCGCACCAGCACCGCCGCGACCGCCAGGGCGGCGAGGGCGACGACGGCGATCACCAGCACGATGCCGCGGTTGCCCGCGGTGAGCGAAGGTGCGGCCAGATAAGTGGGGGTGTCCATCAACTGAGGGGTGTAAGGCCCCGCCATTCGTCCTCCTTGACGTTATGGCACATGGGCGCGCGGAAGCACGCTCAGGCGTCCTGAGCAAGATGCTGACGGATTGTAGGGAGCCACGGTTGATCAAAACAGGGCGCCACAAAGGGAATTCGCCTGATCCCGGCGAAGATCAAAAGGAAGAGGGTTCAACGAATTCGCCCGGACGGAGGAAACCCAGGAATTCGCTGACTCCCGACCGATGATCTCCATTTCCTACTGATCCCGCTGCTCAACGCCCCCGCACCCCGGCTCGATCCGGCTGTGACCGGCGTGAAATCGGAGGGAATTGAGCCGCGGACCGCTCCGCGGGAATCACCACGCAGGCCCCACCGACCCCTCCCACACCATCCAGAATGCGGTGACAGCCCGTCAGATCCCGACCGGATCACGTCGCCCACGACGCCGCCGACCACCCGGGACGAGCCCGTTCGCCTCCGAGACACATGCCCCCGGCGAACCTGGGCACCGCCCGCCCCCACGCCGCCCCGCACGGCCACCAACACCAGGGGCCCGCACCGCACGGAGCCGGGTACACGGCGCTCGCCGCACACGGACGCGCACCCGACCACCCCGCTCGGCCGGCACGCCAACACCACACCGGGACCCGGGACCCCAAGATCCCGGGAGCGGGACACCCCCTGAGCACGCGAACGATCGGTGCCGCGGAGAGGCGGAAACGCGACAGCTCAAGAACACGAACGGCGCACTGCGCCCTGGGGGACCCCCGAAACCACCCGCACGACGACGGGCTCACCGCCCACTACGGACGAGGGCCGACCACCGCGCCCTCCGCCCGACGGGCGTACGCGTACCGCCCTACGGCAGGACGGGTGCCGGGTGCGCGGGCCAGCTCATCCGGATCCGCCCGCCGTTCTCACCGGCGGACACCTCGACGTCGTCGACCAGCCCGCTGATGACCGCGAGGCCCATCTCGTCCTCGCCCTCGGCGTCGCTCTCCCCGGCGCCCTCGGTCTCGCCGCCCGCAGCGGCCCCGCCGGAGCCGGGAACCTCGTCGCCCACCTCGATCGAGAACGTCTTCTCGTCCTCGACCAGCACCACCCGCACCGGCGCCGTGATGCCGTGGCTCTCGTGCAGCCCCACGGCCCGGCTGCACGCCTCGCCGACGGCGAGCCGCACCTCGTCCAGCACGGCCTCGTCCACCCCCGCGCGCCGTGCCACGGCAGCCGCGACCAGACGCGCGGTCCGGACGTGCTCGGGAAGGGCGCTGAAGCGCAGTTCGACGGTGGCCATGCCATCCCCCTCGTGATGCGGGCGTGCAACGCGGGGGGCCGGACGAAAGCGTCCGGTACCCCCCACTCCTTCCACCCCCGCGCCCACGGCGCGGGGGACCGGCCGACCGTCAGTCAGTTGCTGCGACGGCTTCGTCGACCGAGGTGTGGATCGGGAACACCTTGGTCAGACCGGTGATACGGAAGATCTTGAGAATGCGCTCCTGGTTGCAGACCAGGCGCAGCGAACCCTCGTGGGCACGCACCCGCTTGAGCCCGCCAACCAGGACGCCGAGCCCTGTGGAGTCCAGGAAGTCGACACGTTCCATGTCCACCACGAGGTGGTAGCTTCCGTCGTTCACAAGCTCGACCAGCTGCTCGCGCAGCTTGGGCGCGGTGTATACATCAATCTCGCCACCGACCTCGACGACCGTACGGTCGCCAACGGTCCGGGTCGACAGGGACAGGTCCACGGATCCTCCAGCACCTTGCTATCGAGCGGTCGCCCCCCTGGGGCCTCCCCACCGAGGTAGGGGCGGATCGGCAGCCGCCATGGCATTCAATCACTTACCAGCAGGCGTGCACGACGCCTTGTGAGCATTGTCCGTCACACCGGTGACACACTCGGTGCCGATGGCCTCCAATCGACTCCCGCCGGATCCGGGCGCGCGCACTTCCCCAGGCATGATTCTCGACCGTCTGGCCCGGGGCGCGACCCGCGCTGCGCGCATCACTCATACGGAGCACTTGCCCCCGCGCATCGGCACCCATGCCGACTGGCCGGCACGGATCCGGCCGGAAGTGATCGACGCCATCCGTTCGGCCGGAATCGATCGCCCCTGGGCCCACCAGGCACGCACGTCCGAACACGCACTGCGCGGGGAATCGGTCGTGGTCGCCACCGGCACCGCCTCCGGCAAGTCACTGGCCTACCTGGCGCCGGTGCTCTCCACCCTCCTGGACGGCTCCGAGGCGCCCAACGGCCGGGGGGCCACGGCCCTGTACCTGGCGCCCACCAAGGCCCTGGCGGCCGACCAGCGGCGGGCCGTGCGCGAAATGGCCACCCCGCTCGGCACGGCCGTCCGGCCCGCCGTCTACGACGGCGACACCCCGGTCGAGGAACGCGAGTGGGTCCGCCAGTACGCCAACTACGTGCTGACCAACCCCGACATGCTGCACCGCGGCATCCTCCCGGCCCACCCCCGGTGGTCCTCCTTCCTGCGCACGCTGCGCTACGTCGTCATCGACGAATGCCACACCTACCGCGGCGTCTTCGGCTCCCACGTCGCCCAGGTCATCCGCCGGCTGCGCCGGGTCTGCGCCCGCTACGGCGCGGAGCCGGTCTTCCTGCTGGCCTCCGCCACCGCCGCGGAGCCGGCCCGGGCGGCGTCCCGGCTCACCGGGCTGCCGGTGGCCGAGATCACCGAGGACGCCTCGCCGCGCGGCGAGGTGGTCTTCGCCCTGTGGGAGCCGCCGCTGACCGAACTCCACGGCGAGCAGGGCGCCCCGGTCCGCCGCACCGCGACCGCAGAGACCGCCGACCTGCTCACCGACCTCGCCGTCCAGGGCGTGCGGACGGTCGCCTTCGTCCGGTCCCGGCGCGGTGCCGAACTGATCGCCCTGATCGCGCAGGAGCGGCTGGCGGAGGTGGACCGGTCGCTGCCCGGTCGGATCGCCGCGTACCGGGGCGGCTACCTGCCGGAGGAGCGCCGGGCCCTCGAACGCGCCCTGCACGGCGGGCAGCTCCTCGGGCTGGCCGCCACCACCGCCCTGGAACTGGGCGTGGACGTCTCCGGCCTCGACGCCGTGGTCATAGCGGGCTATCCCGGCACCCGCGCCTCCCTGTGGCAGCAGGCCGGGCGGGCGGGCCGCGCCGGACAGGGCGCGCTGGCCGTCCTGGTCGCCCGCGACGACCCGCTGGACACCTATCTCGTGCACCACCCCGAGGCGCTGTTCGACCAGCCCGTCGAGTCGACGGTGCTCGACCCGGACAACCCGTACGTGCTCGCGCCGCACCTCTGCGCGGCGGCCTCCGAACTTCCGCTCACCGAGGCCGACTTCCCGCTCTTCGGGCCGGAGACCGCCGGCCTGCTACCCCAGCTGGAGGCCGCGAACCTGCTGCGCCGGCGGACCTCCGCCTGGTACTGGACGCGCCGCGAACGGGCCGCCGACCTCACCGACATCCGCGGCCAGGGCGGCTCGCCCGTCCAGGTCGTCGAGGCCGGCACCGGGCGGCTGCTGGGCACCGTCGACGCCGCGGCGGCGCACACCACCGTCCACGACGGCGCGGTCCACCTCCACCAGGGCCGCAGCTATCTCGTCCGGCACCTGGACCTGGCGGACGACGTCGCGCTCGTGGAGGAGGCCAATCCGCCCTACTCCACGACGGCCCGCGACACCACGGCGATCTCGATCCTGGAGACCGACACCGAAGTGCCCTGGGGGGACGCCCGGCTGTGCTTCGGTTCCGTGGAGGTCACCAACCAGGTCGTCTCCTTCCTGCGGCGCAAACTGATCACCGGTGAGGTCCTGGGCGAGACCAAGCTCGACCTGCCGCCCCGGACGCTGCGCACCCGCGCGGTGTGGTGGACGGTCACCGAGGACCAGCTCGACGCCGCCCGGGTCAACCCCGAGCAGTTGGGCGGCGCCCTGCACGCCGCCGAGCACGCCTCCATCGGCATGTTGCCGCTCTTCGCCACCTGCGACCGCTGGGACATCGGCGGCGTGTCCGTGCCCCTGCACCCGGACACCCTGCTGCCCACGGTCTTCGTCTACGACGGCCACCCCGGCGGCGCGGGCTTCGCCGAACGCGCCTTCCACACCGCCGCCGAGTGGCTCGCCGCCACCCGCAGCGCCATCGCCGCGTGCGAGTGCGAGGCCGGCTGCCCCTCCTGCATCCAGTCCCCCAAGTGCGGCAACGGCAACGACCCGCTCCACAAACGGGGCGCCATCCGACTGCTGGGGGAACTGCTGCGCGGGGCACCGGACGGCCCGGCCGACACGCCGCACGACGGTTAGGCCCGCGCACCGGCCGAGGAGGCGCGTGCACCCGGCGCCGGCGCCCGTTCCCACCCGGCAGGTCCCCGGCCACCGGGCGCGCGCCCGCAGCCCCGGCCGGGTGCCCGGTCCCAGCCCACCTCGGCCGCCCCGGAGGACGTGCTGCCAGCGGGACGCTTCGGGGCGCCGGACGGCGCTCCGGACCGGGCCTCCGGCACGGGATCGCCGGCCGCCCGCCGTGGGGCCGCCGTACGCCACCGGGCCGCCGTTCACCCCGGCCTCCGGCCCGCCCGTGCCGGGGCCGGCCCGGGACCTCACCCGCGAGGTGAACGGGCCGTCGACGGCCTCCACCGTCACGTCGGCGATCAGCCCGACCACCGCGCAGCGCACCACACTGGTCCGCTGCCCGACGGCCACCCGGCGTGCCGTGGCGCAGGCCGCCGCCGGGCCCCGGAGGGCCTGGTCCGCGGCGGCCAGTGCCGCCAGGTCCGCCGCCGCGCCCGCCCGGTGCCGGGCGGTGACCGCCTGGCCGACGGCCATCAACGCGGCGAAGACCGCGCACAGCGCCGCCGCCGCGACAACCGTCCACACCGTGGCGGAGCCCGCGTCACCGCACCGTTTCCTCCGCAAGGGCCACCGCCTCTCCCCCGACCCGTAACGCCAGCCGGGCCGCCCCCGGCAGCGCGGCCTCGACGCGTACGCGCACCAGGTCGCCCTCGCGCGAGACCTCGATCCGTGCGCCCCGGGGAGCCGCCTGGCGGGCCGCGGCAACCACCCGCACCGGTGGCTCCTGCCGTGCGGCCGCGCGGGCGGCGGCCCGTGCGGCGTCCACGCAGGCGATCCGGGCGCAGGCGGCCAGCAACCCCCAGATCAGCGCCGCGGCCACCGCCACCAGCACCGGCAGCACCACCGCCGCCTCCGCCGTGACGAACCCGGTATCCCGCGCCCGGCGCCCGCCCGGCGGGCCCGCGCCGGCCGGTGCGGCCCGGGCCCGCCCGCGGCGCTCAGAACGGCACATCGAGCGCCCTCTGGAGCACCGACCGCAGCGCCGCGGCCACCGGTCCACTCGTCACGAGCTTGTAGAGCACCGCGGCGAACGCGCACGCAGCCAGCGTCCCCACCGCGTACTCCGCGGTGCTCATCCCGCGGTCCACGCCGTCCGCGCGCACCCGCGCCCACCATCGACGGAACATCCTCTGCCTCCTCGGAATCCCTGCATTCGCCTGTGCATCCGTGAACGTGTGCAGCCCGTCGGGCCCCGCGCCGCATGGCACCCCGCGCAACACGGGGCTGCGCACGGGCTCCAGGCCCCTCCGGCCCTGTAGTCGCGCACCAGACCGATCCGGTCGTCGCGCGCCGTCGCCTCACCCCACGCCGTCACCCCCCAGCAGTCCGCCCGCGAGCCCGATCAGGACCGGGGCCACTCCGAGCACCAGGAAGGCCGGCAGGAAGCACCCCGAGAGCGGGAGGGTGACCAGAACCCCCGCGCGCCGGGCCCGCGCGGCCGCGGCCCGGCCCCACTCGGCGCGCAGCTCCGCCGCGATCCGGGAGACCGGCTCGACGGCCGGGGCTCCCGAAGTGCCCGCACGCTCCAGGCACCTCGCCAGGGCCTCGGCACCGGGCAGCTCCGCCAGTCGTGGCCACATGGCGGCCGGTTCGCCGCCCAGGCGCAGCTCCGCCGCGATGTGGCGCAGTCGCTCGGCGACCGTCCCGTCCAGCGACCGGCCGACCGCCTCGGCGGCCTCCCGTGGCCCGGCGCCGGCCGCCAGACAGGCCGCCAGCAGATCGCCGGCGGGGGCGAGTTCGGCGGCCACCCGCGCCGTCGCGGTCCGGCCGACCGCCGCGGCCCGCTGCCACCGCAGCCAGCGGTACGCGCCCCAGCCCACCACCAACCCCAGCAGCACCCCGGTGACGCCACCCAGGAGGACAGCCGTCCCTCCGGCCGCCGCCAGGGGCCCGCCCCACTCGCGCAGCCGGCCGGCCCGCCGATCGTCCTCGCGGGCCGCTGGGCGCCCGCGCCAGCGCCCCCGGACGTTCCACCGCGGACGCCCGCTTCCGCCCTCCTGGCCGCCGTACGGCCCCTTCACCACCCCTTCCAGCACCAACGGCACGCGCCGCCGCACGGCCTGCTCGGCCCGTACCCGCCGCGCCAGTGCCCCCGCGCACAGCACCGTCGCCACGGCCAGCACCGCCATCCCCACCCTGTGGACAACTTCCGGGCTCACCACGCCCACCTCCCGCTCATCTCCGCACCCCCGCCGCCTCGGCGACGATCCGGGCCGTCCACGCCACTCCGCCCCACTCCAGTAGCCCGCCGACGACCAGAGCGCCCCACCCGGCCGGGGTGTGCAGCAGCACCCCGAGCGGATCGGCGCCGAGCGCACCGCCCATCAGCAGTCCGCCCACCGGCAGCAGTGCCAGCACCAGGGCGGTGGCCCGCGGCCCGGCCAACTGGGCCCGCAGCTCCTCCCCTTGGTCGCGTCGCGCGGCGAGCCCGGCCGCGATCCGCTCCAGTCCCAGAGCCAGCCCCGCGCCTCCCTCCACCGCCCCCTGCCAGCACGCGGCAGCGCCGGTCAGCCCCTCGGCGCCCGGCTGCCGCGTGCTGGCAGGGG
>LIQL01000595.1 GCA_001418405.1 Streptomyces diastatochromogenes
CTGCGGGGTGGTGTCCCGGACGTAAAGCGCAGCAGTCCGGGACACCACCCCGCAGCCCCGGCACCGCACCCACCAGCCCCGCGCAGCGGCAACGCGCCGTAGGCGCACAAGGGCGAACCCCCATGGCGGGAAAGCCGACAACGTGGGAAGGCGCCCCAGCGCAGCGACCAGGCAGACTGGGACCATGCCCATTCACGAGAACCTCCTCGGGGGACCGCCCCCGACCCATCTGCCCGACGACCCGGAGCCTCGCGCGCTGCTGGCCTCGGGCACCGCGCCGGCCGACGTCGCCGCGAAGTACCCGGCCTCCTCCCTGGCCTGGGCGCAGCTGGCCGACGACGCCTTCGAGGCCGGCCGGGTCGTGGAGTCCTACGCCTACGCCCGCACCGGGTACCACCGCGGCCTGGACGCGCTGCGCCGGGCCGGTTGGAAGGGCCACGGCCCGGTGCCGTTCGAGCACGAGCCCAACCGCGGCTTCCTGCGCGCGCTGCACGCCCTCGCCCGCGCCGCCCAGACCATCGGCGAGCAGGAGGAGTACGAGCGGTGCTCGACCTTCCTGCGTGACTCCTCGCCGACCGCGGCCGACACGCTCGGCTGAGTCGCCGCGGGGCCGGCCGCAAGATCGCGGCCGGCCCTTGCGCGGTGGTGGTGCAGCACCGATGATTTCAGTGGGCCGGGTCATCCCGCGCCCGAGGGGACCGGGGCTCCCGAGCCGACGAGGAAGGAGCGGACCGCTACCCGGTAGTTCGCACCTGAGGAGTCCCTCATGTCGCAACCGTCTCCCACCCATCCCGCGGATCGCGCTCCGGCGCCGGACGCCGCGGTCAGTGAGGCGGACCCGCCCTTCGGCCCCGACCTGAGCATCGGCGCCGGCGCCCCCACCCCGTACGAGGACTACGTCCGCGCGAGCGTCCTCACCCATCTCCAGCAGCTCCACTCCGACGACCCGGGCGAGATGGTCTTCCTGGTCACCACCCAGGTGATGGAGCTGTGGTTCACCGTCCTCGTCCACGAGTGGCACACCGCCGCCGAGGCGCTGCGCCGCGACGACGTGCCGGTGGCGATGGACGCGCTGCGCCGTTCCACGTGGGAGCTGGAGGCGCTGAACGCCGCGTGGAAGCCGCTCGCCCGGCTGACGCCCGCACAGTTCAACGCCTACCGCGACGCGCTCGGCGAGGGCAGCGGCTTCCAGTCCGCGATGTACCGGCGGATGGAGTTCCTGCTCGGCGAGAAGTCGGCGTCGATGCTGGTGCCGCACCGCGGCTCCCCCCAGGACCATGCCGCGCTGGAGAAGGCGCTGCACGAACCGAGCCTGTACGACGAGGTGCTGCGGTTGTTGGCCCGCCGCGGCCACCCGGTCCCGCCGGACGTCCTGCGGCGCGATCCGACCCGGCGCCACGAGGCGGATCCGACTGTCGAGGAGGTCTGGGCCGCGGTCTTCGCCGGCCCGCAGGACTCCGAACTCGTGCGGCTCGGCGAGCTGTTGACGGACGTCGCGGAGTTGGTCTGGCGCTGGCGCAACGACCATCTGGTCGCGACCCGGCGGGCCATGGGAGCGAAGATGGGCACCGGCGGATCCGCGGGCGTCGCCTGGTTGGAGAAGCGGGCCCGCAAGAACGTCTTCCCCGAGTTGTGGACGGCGCGTAGCCATGTCTGAGAGCCCCGAGACCCCGACGAGCCCCGGTCCCGCCGCTGCCGTGGCCCGCACGCTGGCGGCCCGCGCCGCGGAGTTGGACGCCGGCGGGCCCCTGGCCACCACCCGCGACCGGTTCGTCCTCGACGACGCCACCGTCTACCTCGACGGCAATTCGCTGGGCGCGCTGCCCCGGTCGGTGCCCGGGCGGATCGCCGAGGTGATCAACCACGAGTGGGGCGAGCTGCGCATCCGGTCCTGGACCGAAGCCGGTTGGTGGACCGCGCCCGAGCGGATCGGCGAGAAGATCGCCCCGCTCATCGGGGCGGCCCCCGGCCAGGTGGTGGTCGGCGACTCCACCAGCGTCAACGTCTTCAAGGCGGTGACCGGCGGCATCCGGATGGCCGGGAAGGGCTGTACGGAGATCCTGGTCGACGCCACGACCTTCCCCACCGACGGCTACGTCGCCCGGTCCGCGGCCCGGATGGCGGGTCTGGCGGTCCGGCCGGTCGAGCCCGCGCGGATCGCCGACGAGGTCACCGAGCGGACCGCGTTGGCGCTGGTCAACCACGTCGACTACCGCACCGGCGAGCTCAACGACATGGCCGCGATCACCTCCGCGCTGCACAGCGCGGGCGCGCTGGCGGTCTGGGACCTGTGCCACAGCGCCGGGGCGCTGCCGGTCGCGCTGGACGCCTGCGGGGTGGACCTCGCGGTGGGCTGCACCTACAAGTACCTCAACGGCGGCCCGGGTTCGCCCGCGTACCTCTACCTCCGCACGGGCCTCCAGGAGCGGTTCGAGTCGCCGCTGCCCGGCTGGAACTCGCACGCCGACCCGTTCGGCATGGATCCCGGCTACACCCCCGCCGACGGCATCCTGCGCGGCCGCGTGGGCACCCCCGACATCCTCTCGCTGCTGGCGCTGGAGGCGGCGCTGGAGGCGTGGGAGGGCGTCGCCATCGAGGACGTGCGGGCCAAGAGCCTGGCGCTGAGCGACTTCTTCCTGGAGTGCGTCGCGGCGTACGTGCCGGCCGGGCGGGTCCGTTCGGTCACCCCGGCCGAGCACCGGCGGCGCGGCAGCCAGGTGTCGTTGGCGTGCTCCCCCGACCCGTCCGCGCCGGCCGAGGAGGGCGGGACGCCCGTGGCCGGCCGGGTCATGGCGGAGCTGATCCGGCGCGGTGTGGTCGGCGACTTCCGCCACCCGGACGTGCTGCGCTTCGGCTTCACGCCGCTCTACACCACCTTCGCGGACGCGGAGCGGGCGGCGTGGGTGCTCGGCGAGGTGCTGCGCGACCCGGCCGGGGCGGGACCGGCGCCGGCGGTCGGCGGTGCCGCCGGGTGAGCGCGGCGGACGAGGAGGCGGCGCTGCTGGGGCTCGCCCCGGTGGCGCCGGACCGCACGCTCGCCTACGGCCCGCACCCCGACCAGATCGTGGACCTGTACGGGGCGGGGGCCGGGCCCCTCGTCGTCCTCCTGCACGGCGGGTTCTGGCGGGCCGCCTACGACCGGCGCCACCTCTCGCCGTGCGCGGCGGAGCTGGCCCGGCGGGGGCTGCCGGTCGCGCTCGTCGAGTACCGCCGGGTCGGTGCGGGCGGCGGTGTGCCGGAGACGTTCCTGGACGTCCCGGCGGCCATCGAGGCGGCGGCCGGCGCGGCGGACCCCGCGGGCCGGCCGCGCGAGGTCGTGCTCGTCGGGCACTCCGCCGGCGGCCACCTGGCGCTGCTCGCCGCGGCCCGTCGCGGTACGCCGGTGACCCGGGTCGTCGCGGTGGCCCCCGTCGCCGACCTGGCGCGCGCCCATGCGCTGGGCCTCAGTGGCGGCGCGGTCGCCGAACTCCTCGGTGCCGGGCCCGGTTTCGCCGACCGGCTGGCGGCCGCCGATCCGCTGTGCCACCCGCCCGCCGGCGTCCCGGTCACGCTGCTGCACGGCACCGACGACCAGGACGTCCCGCCGGAGCTCTCGCGCCGCTACGCCGCCGCCCACCCGGCCGCCACCGCACTGCGCGAGCTGCCCGGCACCGGCCACTACGCCGCGCTGACGCCCGGCACCGGGGCCTTCGGCATCCTGCTGGGGCTGGTGCGCGGCGGGTGAGCCGCGCGGTATCGGGGCCGCCGTGTCCGCGCCGTGTAGTACTTGAGACGGACGGTGGCAGATCCGCTTCGGTGGGGACGCCCCGAGGGGGGTTCGCTGCTTACCGTGGTGTGCGTGAACGAGACGACCCAGATGCCGGGCCACCCGCGCTCGGAGGCGCGAATAGTCCACGGCTTGCTGCACACCCTGCGCCGTGACCTGTTCGTCGGTGCCTTCGCCTTCCGCCCGCTGCCTCCCTTGGACGACGCCAAGGTCGCCCGGTGGCTGCCGTGGCTGCCCGGCCGGGCCCGGCGGTTGGCCCGCTGGCTCCCGCACTGCGCCGTGGGACTCTTCGCGGCCTTCGTCTTCATGGGGTCCGCGACCTCCGGCTACGGCGCCAGCCCGGCGCGCGAGATGCTCGACATCGTGCTGGCGCTGTTGGTCGCGGTGCCGCCGGTGCTGACGCTCTCCCGGCCGGTGGGGGCCTTCTGGCTGTCGCTGCTGGCGTTCGTCGTGGGCGGGCTCGGCTCCCGCTTCCTGTCGCCGTACGTCAACGTCTGGGGGGAGGCCGCCTTCGCCGTCCATCTCGCGGTGATGATGCTGGTGGTGCTGCGCACCCGGCCGCGGTTGGCGGTCGAGACGTGGGTGGTCACCATGGCCGTGGGGTCGGTGGTCTCGGTGCTCGCCGGCCGCGGCGAGCTGGGGCAGATGCCGCCGGTGGCGTTCTTCTCCGGGGTGGTGCTGGTCTCCGCCGCCGCGGTCCGGGCCTGGCGCGAGGAGCGCCGGCAGGTCGTGGTGACCCAGAGCGTCACCGCCGAGGAGCGTTCCCGCCGCACCCTGCTGGAGGAGCGCGCACTGATCGCCCGGGAACTGCACGACGTGGTGGCGCACCACATGTCGGTGATCGCCATCCAGGCGGAGGCGGCGCCGTACCGGGTCACCGACCCGCCGCCGGAGCTCGCCAAGTCCTTCGCCACCATCCGGGAGAACGCGGTCGCCGCGCTCACCGAACTCCGCCGGATCCTCGGCGTGGTCCGCTCCGAGGACCCGGACGCGTTCGCCGAACGCGACCCGGAGGCCCCGCAGCCGACCCTGGCCAGCCTCGACGGGTTGCTGGACAGTGTCCGGGGCGCGGGGCTGACCGTGGAGGCGGTGACCACCGGGTCCGTGCGGCCGCTGCCGCAGGGCGTGGGGCTGTCGGCGTACCGGATCGTGCAGGAGGCGCTGAGCAACGCGCTGCGGCACTCGCCGGGCGCGGACGCGCGGGTGGAGGTCTCCTACGTGCTCGGCGGGATCGGGCTGCGGATCGTCAACGGTCCGGCGAGCCGGCTCGCCAAGCCGTCGCCGGGCGCCGGCCACGGGCTGCTCGGCATGCGGGAGCGGGTGCAGATGCTCGGTGGTGAGATGACGGCCGACCGCACCGAGGACGGGGGCTTCGAGGTCGCGGCCTTCCTCCCGGTGCTGAACACGGCGGGGGACACCGCGCCGGGCGGGAGCGCAGCATGATCCGGGTACTGATCGTCGACGACCAGGTGATGGTCCGCGAGGGCTTCTCCGTGCTGCTCAACGCCATGCCGGACATCGAGGTGATCGGCGAGGCCGTCGACGGCCGGCAGGCGGTGCAGAAGGTCGCGCTCCTGAAGCCGGACGTGGTCCTGATGGACATCCGGATGCCGGAGATGAACGGCCTGGAGGCGACCCGCGAGATCGTCGCCGCCGACGCGGACGCCAAGGTGCTGGTGCTGACCACCTTCGACCTGGACGAGTACGTCTACCAGGCGCTGCGGTCCGGGGCCAGCGGCTTCCTGCTCAAGGACGCCTCGGCCGGCCAGCTCGCCGAGGGCGTGCGGATCGTCGCCGCCGGCGAGGCGCTGCTCGCTCCCACCGTCACCAAGCGCCTGATCAACGAGTTCTCCCGGCTGGGCTCGCCGCGCGCCCCGGCCCAGGAGCGGATCGGCGACCTGACGGAACGGGAGACCGAGGTCCTGGTGCTGGTCGCCCAGGGGCTGTCCAACGGCGAGATCGCCGCCCATCTCGTCGTCGCCGAGTCGACGGTGAAGACGCACGTCAGCCGGATCCTGGTGAAGCTGGGGCTGCGCGACCGCACCCAGGCGGCGGTCTTCGCCTACGAGGCACGCCTGGTGACGCCCGGCGGCTGACGGAGGCGGGGCGCGGGGTGAGCCCCGCCCGCACTGTCCACACCCTGTGGACAGCGTCGACCGGAGCCCGCGCCGACCGGAGTACCCGCCGCCGGAGCCCGCGCCGGCTCCGGCGGCGCCCGGCCGCGGGATCAGCCGATGTCGCGCCGGCGGAGTCCGACCAGTCCGACGCAGAGCAGCACCGCCGTCAGGGCCGTCAGCCAGAGGAAGGGCGCGGCCGTCACCGCCCCGCCGGGCAGCTTGGGCAGGTGCGCGTACGGCGAGAGGTCCAGCGCCCACCGGGGCAGGCGCAGCACCGGGCCGAGCCAGCCCAGGGCGAGGCAGCCGCCGGTCAGCGCCCAGACCGCGCCGGTGGCCGCGGGCAGCACGCCGAGCACGGCCGTCGCCACCGCGGCGAGCGTCCACGCCGCCGGGACCTGGGCGAGGGCCGCGGCCAGCACCCGTCCGGTGCCGCCGGCCACGTCGCCGACCGAGGCGCCGTAGGCCACGCCCAGGGTCAGCCCGCCGGCGGCCAGCACCGCGGCGGTGCCCACCAGCGCCAGGACCAGGTGGCCGGCGGCCCAGCGCAGCCGGCCCACCGCACCGGCCAGGACCGGTTCGGCCCGCCCGCCGGTCTCCTCCGCGCGCAGCCTGAGCACCGCCCCCACCGCGTGGAGTGCCGCGACCATGCCGAGCAGGCCGATGATCGTGGCCAGGAAGGCGTCCGTCAGCGACTGCTGTCCGCCGAGCCGCTCGAAGATCTCCCGGGTCCGTTGGTTGCCGCCGACCATCCCCGCGGCGCCCTTGGCGATCCCGCCGAACACCGCCCCGGCCACGGCGAACCCGGCCGCCCAGCCGGCCAGGGAAGCCCGCTGCAACCGCCAGGCCAGGCCGCCGGGCCCGCCGAGCGAGCGCGCCGCGCGGGCCGGGCCGGGGCGGGCCGGCAGGAAGCTCATGCCCAGGTCGCGGCGGGCGGCCAGGGCGTAGGCCGCCCTGATCGCCAGCGCCGTGGCGGCGGCGAACAGCAGGAGCACCCACCAGCGCTCGCCGGCGAAGGCGCGCAGGTGCTGCGCCCAGCCGACGGGGGAGAGCCAGGTCAGCACGGCGGCGCCGCCGCTGCCGGGGGCGCCGGCGCCGTCGGACGCGTCGCCGGCGGCGCGCAGCGCGAACGCGGCGCCCAGGGCCGCAC
Organism: Streptomyces diastatochromogenes; assembly: GCA_001418405.1. GTDB lineage: Bacteria > Actinomycetota > Actinomycetes > Streptomycetales > Streptomycetaceae > Streptomyces > Streptomyces albulus_C. The sequence continues at coordinate 7,031 of LIQL01000595.1, forward strand.
CGGTCAGTCCCCTGGCCAGCCGCGCGCTCTCGGTGAGCTGGGCGGCGATCGCGGCCAGGGCGGCGAAGAGCAGGCCGGCGCCGCCGATCGCGAGGCCGAGGGCGAGCGAGCCGCCCACCGGCCGGCCGGTGGCGGTCAGCCCGGCTGCGGTCAGCGCGGCGACCCCGGCGTCGGCGATCAGCGCCGCCAGCAGGGCCGCGGTCAGCGGCGCCCGGCGCCCCACCATGGCGGCCAACAGGAGCTCCTGGCGGCCGGTCTCCTCCTCCTCGCGGGTGTGCCGGACGACGATCAGCAGGCTCATCAGGGCCGCCAGCACCGCCCCGAGCCCGACCATCCGCCAGGCGACCAGGCCGCCCAGCGAGTCGGCGAGGACCGGTCCGTACAGGGCGCGCAGCGAGCCGTTGGCGTTCATCGACGCGGCCAGCTCGGCGCGCCGGGCGGCGGTGTCGTAGAGCGCGGCGAAGGACGGGCCGGTGGCGACCACCACGAGGCCGAGGGCCAGCACCCAGCCCGGGATCATCAGCCGGTCGCGGCGCAGCGCCAGGCGCAGGAGCGTGCCGGTGCCGGCCAGGTGGCGCGGCCTCGCGGGACGGACGGCGGCCGGTGCGGCCAGGGCGCTCATCGGGAGACCGCCCCTTCGGCGCGGGCGGCGTCCCGGCGGCGGGCGTCGGGGCGGACGTCGTCCTGGTAGTGCCGCAGGAAGAGCTCCTCCAGGGTGGGCGGGGTGCTGGTGAGGCTGCGCAGACCGGCGGCGCCGAGCGGGCCGAGCACCGCGCCGAGCCGGTCGGTGTCGGCTTGGAGCCGCACCCGGCAGGCCGGGCCGCCCTGGAGCGGCTGGACGGTGAGGCCGTGGACGCCGGGCAGCCCGTCGAGTCCGGCCGGCGGGCCGGCCAGCTCGGCCACCACGGTGGTCCGGGTCAGGTGGCGCAGCTCCCCCAGCGAGCCGGATTCGACGGTGCGGCCCCGGCGGACGATGCTGACGCGGTCGCAGAGCGCCTCCACCTCGGACAGCACGTGGCTGGAGAGAAGGACCGTGCGGCCGCGGTCGCGCTCCTCGGCGACGCAGCTCTGGAAGACCTCCTCCATCAGCGGGTCCAGCCCGGAGGTCGGCTCGTCGAGGACCAGCAGGTCGACGTCGGAGGCGAAGGCGGCGACCAGGGCGACCTTCTGGCGGTTGCCCTTGGAGTAGGTGCGGCCCTTCTTCGTCGGGTCGAGCTCGAAGCGCTCCAGCAGCTCGTCCCGCCGGGTGGGGTCCAGCCCGCCGCGCAGCCGTCCGTACAGGTCGATGACCTCCCCGCCGGAGAGGTTGCGCCACAGGGTGACGTCGCCGGGGACGTAGGCGACGCGGCGGTGGACCTCGACCGCGTCCTGCCAGGGGTCCCGGCCGAGGACCTGCGCGGTGCCGCGGTCGGCGCGCAGCAGGCCGAGCAGGACGCGGAGGGTGGTGGACTTCCCGGCGCCGTTGGGGCCGAGGAAGCCGTGCACCTCACCGGCCTCGACGGTCAGGTCGAGGCCGTCCAGCGCGTGGGTCCGGCCGAAGGACTTGTGGAGGTCGGCCACCCGGATCG
>LIQL01000596.1 GCA_001418405.1 Streptomyces diastatochromogenes
TCGGTGGGACCGGGCCGGGCGGGGTGGGGCCGATCCACCAGTCTACTGGGCGGGTCCCGCCGCGCCGGGCGGACCGGAGCCGGCCCCGGGGACCGCGCCCGTCGCCCCGCGCGCTCCGGCGGCGTGCGCCGGGCCGCTTAACGGAGCCCCCAAGGTAGGTCAAAGTGCGTGTCCCATGACCGATTAATCCCACTTAGCGGCCTACCGTTGCCGAGTGGAGCAACACGTGGAGGAACCCGAAGCGCGCACGCCCCAGCCTGGCCGGCCGTACGGCGGCGGCCCGGACGCGGGGCAGGACGCCCGGCTCCCGCGCCCCGCGGAGGCCGTGGCCCCCGATCCCGACGACGCCTTCCTGTCCGCGATGCGGGCGTCCGGCTACGCCTCCGTGCCGGCTGGCACCGAGGTCACCGCCCGCGGCTACGCCCCCGCGCCCGGCGAGTTCCGGGCGCCGGTCCGGCCGCCGGTCGCGGCGGGCGGCGAGCGGATGCCGCGGCCCGCCGTGGGGCCGCCGGCCGACGGCGACGAGGTCGCGGCCGTCTACCGGGCCGGCCCGCGCCGGCCCCCGGCGCCCGCCCCCGTGGCCTCTCTGGCCCGCCGGATGCCCGCCGCCAAGCTCACCGGTCTGGGCTGCGGGCTGCTGGCCACTTTCGCCCTGTTGGCCTTCGGCTTCGTGGACCGCTGGCTGCTGGGCGGGGCGCAGTCCGCGTACGGCGTCTTCTTCCTGCTGGTCAGCGTGGCGGCCGGGGCGTGGGTGCGGCCGTACGACCTGGTCGCCGCCCCGGTCGCGCTGCCGATCGCGTTCGCCGTCGGCACGGTGCCGGTGCAGCACGGCCAGGCGGGCTTTCCCGGGCTGCTGATCGGGGTGTTCACCGTGCTCGCCCTGAACGCCGGCTGGCTCTACGGGGGCACGCTGGTCTGCGGGCTGGTGGTGCTGGTCCGCAAGGCGCTGCTCATCGCCCGGCGTCGGGCCAGCCGACCGGTGAGTCGACAGCGGCGCTCGGGGCCCGGTCCGCGGGCGACGGCCCCTCGGCCGGACGGGTCCGTGCCGCGGGCCCCGCACCGTTCCCGGCCGGGGAGCCGTCCGCGGCAGGTGGCTCGGCAGTAGGCGGCGCCCCGGTCCGTGCGGCCTGGGCGGCCATCGCGGCTCCCACGATGCCCGCGTTGTTCTGGAGCCGCGCCGGGACGATCTCGGCCCTGATCCCCTCGATCAGCGGCAGGAACTTCTCCGCCTTGCGGCTCACCCCGCCGCCGATCACGAACAGGGCGGGCGAGAGGAGCATCTCCACGTGGGCGAGGTACTTCTGGACCCGGTGCGCCCACTGCTGCCAGTTCAGCTCCTCGTCCTCCTTGGCCTTGGTGGAGGCGCGCTTCTCGGCGTCGTGGCCGTGCAGTTCCAGGTGGCCGAGCTCGGTGTTGGGGATCAGCCGGCCGTTGGTGAAGACGGCGCTGCCGATGCCGGTGCCGAAGGTGAGGACGATGACGGTGCCGGTGCGGTCCCGGCCGGCGCCGAACCGCATCTCGGCGAGGCCCGCGGCGTCCGCGTCGTTGAGCAGGGTGACCGGGCAGCCGCCGGCGGCGCCGCCGACCCGGTCGGTGAGCAGGGCGGCGGCGTCCGTGCCGATCCAGTGCTTGTCGACGTTGGCGGCGGTGCGCGTGATCCCGCCGGTGACCACGCCGGGGAAGGTCGCCCCGACCGGTCCGGTCCAGCCGAAGTGGTCGACGACGTCCTTGACGCAGTCGGCGACCGCCTCGGGGGTGGCCGGATGCGGGGTCAGTACCTTGTAGCGCTCGTCGGCGAGTTCGCCGCGTTCCAGATCGACCGGGGCGCCTTTGATGCCCGATCCGCCGATGTCCACACCGAAGACCCTCATGGGAAAAGGCTAGGCGCGTACCGCGCCCGCCGCCCCCGGTACGGCGAAGACGGCGGGCGGGCGGTGGTCGGTCAGTCCTCGACGGCGGCCCGGGCCTCGGAGCGCAGATCGCGGCGGAGCTCCTTGGGCAGCGAGAAGGTGATGGACTCCTTGGCGGCGGTGACCGTCTCGACGTCCTCGAAACCGCGGGCGGCGAGCCATTCCAGGACGCCGTCGACCAGGATCTCGGGGACCGAGGCGCCGGAGGTGACGCCGACGGTGTGCACGCCGTCGAGCCACGCCTCGTCGATCTCGTCCGCGTAGTCGACCAGGTGGGACGCGCGGGCGCCGGCGCCGAGGGCGACCTCGACCAGGCGCTTGGAGTTCGAGGAGTTCCGCGAGCCGACGACGATGACGAGGTCGGCCTGGGCGCCCATCTGCTTGACCGCGATCTGGCGGTTCTGGGTGGCGTAGCAGATGTCGTCGCTGGGCGGCGAGAGGAGGTTGGGGAAGCGGCCCTTGAGGGCGTCGACGGTCTCCATGGTCTCGTCCACGGAGAGCGTGGTCTGGGAGAGCCAGACGACCTTGTCCGGGTCGCGGACCTCGACGTTCGCGACGTCCTTGGGGCCGTCGACGAGCTGGATGTGCTCGGGGGCCTCGCCGCTGGTGCCGATGACCTCCTCGTGGCCCTCGTGGCCGATCAGGAGGATGTCGTAGTCCTCGTCCGCGAAGCGGACGGCTTCCTTGTGGACCTTGGTGACCAGGGGGCAGGTCGCGTCGATGGTGGCGAGCTTGCCGCGCTTGGCCTCGTCGTGGACGACCGGGGCGACGCCGTGCGCGGAGAAGATGACGATGTTGCCCTCGGGCACCTCTTCGGTCTCTTCGACGAAGATGGCGCCCTTCTTCTCCAGGGTCTTCACCACGTACTTGTTGTGGACGATCTCGTGGCGCACGTAGACCGGGGCGCCGTACTGCTCGAGGGCCTTCTCGACGGCGATCACGGCGCGGTCCACGCCCGCGCAGTAGCCGCGGGGGGCGGCGAGGAGGACCTTGCGGCTGGGCTGCGGACCGGGAGTAGCAGACATGGGTCCCATCGTAAGGCCGCGCCCAGGCGGGGCGTGATCGCGCCGGTGGCCCAGACTGGTGGGGAGCACGGTGAGGAGGCGGAATGCCGGGTACGGACGGCGCGACGGCGGACGAGGGGGCGCGCAGCGGCACCGGAGCGCTGCGGCGGACGCTGTCGTTCCGGGACCTGGTGGTCTACGGGCTGTTGTTCATCGCCCCGATGGCGCCGGTGGGGATCTTCGGCACCCTCCAGGCAACCTCGCACGGGGCGATCACCAGCGTCTACCTCGTCGCCACGGTGGCGATGGCCTTCACGGCGTACTCGTACGCCCAGATGGTGCAGGTCGTGCCGAAGGCCGGTTCGGTCTACGCGTACGCGCGGGTCGGGCTGGGCGAGGGGGCTGGGTTCGTCGCCGGGTGGATGGCGATGTTGGACTACCTGCTGATCCCGGCGGTGGCGTACCTGTTCTCCGGGATCGCGCTGCACGCCCTGGTGCCGCAGGTCCACCAGTGGGTGTGGACGGCGCTCGCGGTGGTGGTCACCACGCTGCTGAACCTGTGGGGGGTGCGGACCGCGGCGGTGGTCGGGTTCGCGGTGCTGGCGCTGGAGGTCGTGGTGCTGGTGGTCTTCGTGGTGGCGGCGGTGTGGGCGCTGGTGGCGCACGGGGCGCAGCGCGGCTGGGCGGTGCCGCTGACCGGCGAGGGCGGTTTCTCCCTGGACGCGGTGCTGGCGGCGGTGTCGGTGGCGGTGCTGTCCTACCTCGGCTTCGATGCGATCGCGTCGTTCGCGGAGGAGGCTTCCGGCGGTTCGCGGCTGGTGGCGCGGGCCGTGGTGACGTGCCTGGTGGCGGCCGGGGTGCTGTTCGCCGTGCAGACGTACCTGGCGGCGCTGCTGGCCCCGATGAGCGCCGCGGAGCTGGCCGCCCGGCCGGGCGAGCAGGGGGCCGCCTTCTACACGACGGTGGATGCCGCGGTGGGGGGCTGGCTGCACGACCTGGTGGCGGTGAGCAAGGCGATCGGGGCGGCGTTCGCGGCGCTGGCCGGGCAGGCCGCGGCCGGCCGGCTGCTGTTCGCGATGGCTCGGGACCGGCGGCTGCCGGGGGCGATCGCGAAGGTGGACGCCGGCAGCGGGGTGCCCCGCCGGGCGCTGCTGGGAGCGGCTTCGGTCACGCTGGTGGCGGCGGTCTGGGCGGCCACCCGGGACGACGGTCTGGACCAGCTGTCGTCGATCGTGAACGTCGGCGCGCTGACCGCGTTCGGGCTGCTGCACGCCTCGGTGATCGGCTGGTTCCGGGTGCGGCGGCGGGCGGCGGCGCCGAGCGTGCTGCGCCATGTGGTGGTGCCGCTGGTGGGGCTGGCGGTGGTGGTCGCCGTGATCGTCGAGGCGTCGCGGACCGCACAGGCCGTGGGCGGTGTCTGGCTGCTGGTGGGTCTGGTGGTGCTGGCGGTGCAGTACCTCAGGGCACGCTCCGCACCGTCCGACCCCTAGGCGCGGAAGCCGGACGGTCCGGGCGGCGCTCCGTGCGGCGGCGCGGCACCGCGTCGCACGGGCCGGCGCGACCGACGGCGAGACGCCCGCCACTGTCAGTGGCCGCCGCTACTCTCGCTCGTATGACTGTCTCTACGTCTCCGGAAGCGCCGATCCCGGTCGGCGAGGTGTCCCGGCTCATCGGCGGGTGGATCGACCGGCTCGGCGCGGTGTGGGTCGAGGGGCAGATCACCCAGCTCTCGCGGCGGCCGGGGGCGGGCGTGGTGTTCCTCACGCTGCGCGATCCGTCGCACGACATCTCGGTGAGCGTGACGTGCTACCGCCAGGTCTTCGACAAGGTCGCCGAGGTGGTGAGCGAGGGCGCCCGGGTGGTGGTGCACGCCAAGCCGGAGTGGTACGCGCCGCGCGGTCAGCTGTCGTTGCGGGCCGCCGAGATCCGGCCGGTCGGCGTCGGGGAGCTGCTGGCCAGGCTGGAGCAGCTGAAGCGGGCGTTGACCGCGGAGGGGCTGTTCGCGGCGGAGCGCAAGCGGCCGCTGCCGTTCCTGCCGCAGCTGATCGGGCTGGTCTGCGGCCGGGCCAGCGCCGCCGAGCGCGACGTGTTGGAGAACGCCCGGCACCGCTGGCCGGCGGTCCGCTTCGAGGTGCGCAACGTCCCGGTGCAGGGGGTGCACGCGGTGCCCCAGGTCATCGCCGCGGTGCAGGAGCTGGACGCGCTGCCCGAGGTGGACGTGATCATCGTGGCGCGCGGCGGCGGCAGCGTGGAGGACCTGCTGCCGTTCTCCGACGAGCAGTTGGTCCGGGCGGTGTCCGAGGCACGCACCCCGGTGGTCTCGGCGATCGGGCACGAACCGGACGCCCCGCTGCTGGACCTGGTGGCCGACCTGCGCGCCTCCACGCCGACGGACGCGGCGAAGAAGGTGGTGCCGGACGTCGGCGAGGAGCTGATGCGGGTCCACCAGCTCCGCGAGCGGGCCCGGCGCGCGCTCGGTGGTTTCCTGGACCGCGAGGAGCGGGGCCTGACGGCGGCGCTGCACCGCCCGTCGATGCAGCGCCCGCAGCGGATGGTCGAGGAGCGCGAGGAGCAGGTCACCGCCCTGTTGGAGCGCGGCCGGCGGACGCTCGGGCATCTGCTGGACCGGGCGGATTCGGAGTTGGTGCACACCTTGGCGCGGGTGGTGGCGCTCTCCCCCAAGGCGACGTTGCAGCGCGGCTACGCGGTGCTGCAGAAGCCGGACGGGACGGCGGTGCGCACGCCGGCCGAGGTGGCGGTGGACGAAGAACTGCGGGCCAGGGTGGCCGAGGGCGCGTTCCGGGTGCGGGTGACCGCGGCCCCGGATGCCGCTGCCGACCGGCCGGTGCCGCACGGGGCGGACTCATAGGGTGGGAGACATGGCGAAGACGGATGACGTGGTGGACGGCGCGGCCGAGGCGGCGCCGGTGGAGTCCCCCCTCGGTTACGAGCAGGCGCGCGACGAGCTGATCGACGTCGTCCGCCGGCTGGAGGTGGGCGGCACGACGCTGGAGGAGTCGCTGGCCCTGTGGGAGCGCGGCGAGGAGTTGGCGAAGGTCTGCCGCCGCTGGTTGGACGGGGCCCGGGCGCGGTTGGACGCGGCGCTGGCCGAGGGTTCGGCGGCCGACGAAGCGGCGGAGCAGGAATAGCGGCGCGCGGCCCGACGTTTCCCCGCCGCAGGGACGGTCTTCCGAATCTCGGAAGACCGTTCCCGTCTTGTGAAGCCACTCACACTTTCCACCCGTTAGTTGAACTTTAATCTATCCGGGTTAGAGTGGTTCCCGTAGACAGCGAAGTCTCAAGCTCTGTAACCCACCTGAAGCCCCGAGGTGCCCCTGATGTCTCTCGCCCTTGACGCCGCCGCTCAGGACCTCCTGTTCCGTGAGGCCCAGACCGCCAACACGTTCACGGACGAGCCGGTCACGGACGAGCAGGTCCAGGCCATCTACGACCTGGTGAAGTACGCCCCGACCGCGTTCAACCAGTCCCCGCTGCGGATCACCCTGGTCCGTTCCGAGGACGCCCGTAAGCGCCTGGTCGCGCACGCCATGGGCGCCAACGGCCCGAAGACCCTGGCCGCGCCGCTGACCGTGATCCTCTCCGTCGACCTGGACTTCCACGAGAAGCTGCCGCGGCTCTTCCCGCACGCCCCCGGCGTCAAGGACAGCTTCTTCTCGGAGGCCGCGGTCCGCGAGGTCGCCGGCACCCAGAACGCCACCCTCCAGGCTGGTTACCTCATCCTGGGCATCCGCGCCGCCGGCCTGGCCGCCGGCCCGATGACCGGCTTCGACTTCTCCGGCGTCGACAAGGAGTTCTTCGGCGACGGCAAGCAGAAGTCCTTCCTCGTCATCAACCTCGGCAAGCCGGGCGCGGCGAACGCGGGAAGAACGCGTCCGCGACCGGCTTGCCGAGGT
>LIQL01000597.1 GCA_001418405.1 Streptomyces diastatochromogenes
GCCCGGACGTACGCGTGGGCGTGGTCCGATCTTCCCACAGGCGGCTAGCCCGGACGCGGCCCGTAGGATGCGGGCGGTACGCGCAGCCAGGCATCGGACGGGAGCGGAAGCACAGGTGAGCAGCGAGCAGGCGGCCGAAGGCAACCAGCAGGTGTGGGACGTCGTGGTGGTGGGCGCGGGGCCCGCCGGCGCCTCGGCGGCACACGCCGCGGCGTGTGCGGGACGCCGGGTGCTGCTGCTGGAGAAGGCCGAACTCCCCCGTTACAAGACGTGCGGCGGCGGCATCATCGGCCCGTCCCGGGACTCCCTTCCGCCCGGTTTCGAACTGCCGCTGCGCGACCGGGTGCACGCGGTCACCTTCGCGCTCAACGGGCGGTTGACCCGCACCCGCCGTTCCAAGCACATGCTCTTCGGGTTGATCAACCGTCCGGAGTTCGACGCCGCCCTGGTGGAGTCCGCGAAGGACGCCGGGGCGCAGGTGCGGACGGGCGTGACGGTCACGCGGGTGGAGCAGCACGGGGCCAACGTTCCCGACCGCCGGACGGTCGCGGTGGTGCTCGGGGACGGCGAGGTGGTGCTGGCCCGGGCGGTGGTCGGCGCGGACGGCAGCGCGAGCCGGATAGGCGCGCACGTCGGCGTCAAGGTCGACCAGGTCGACCTGGGGCTGGAAGTCGAGATTCCGGTGCCGGAGACGGTCGCCGAGGACTGGGCGGGCCGGGTGCTCCTGGACTGGGGGCCGATGCCGGGCAGTTACGGCTGGGTGTTCCCGAAGGGGGACACCCTGACCGTCGGGGTGATCTCGGCCCGCGGCGAGGGCGCGGCCACCAAGCGCTACCTGGAGGACTTCGTCGGCCGGCTCGGCCTGGCCGGCTTCGAGCCGCGGATCTCCTCCGGGCACCTGACCCGTTGTCGGGCGGACGACTCGCCGCTGTCGCGGGGGCGGGTGCTGGTCTGTGGTGACGCGGCGGGCCTGTTGGAGCCCTGGACGCGGGAGGGGATCTCCTTCGCGCTCCGGTCCGGTCGGCTGGCGGGCGAGTGGGCGGTGCGGATCTCGGAGGCGCACGACGCGGTGGACGCCCGGCGCCAGGCCCTGAACTACGCCTTCGCCATCAAGGCCGGGTTGGGCGTGGAGATGGCGGTCGGCCGTCGGTTGCTGGCCGTCTTCGCGCGCCGCCCCGGGGTGTTCCACGCCGCGTTGACCGGGTTCCGGCCCGCGTGGCGGGCGTTCGCGAAGATCACCCGCGGTACCACGACGCTCGCCGAGATGGTCCGCACGCACCCGCTCGCCCGGCGTGCGCTGGATGCCTTCGACCGGGCGGAGGCGTCCGCTCCGACCGCGCCCGCCGACCGGCCGGTGGAGGTCAGCGACCCGGAGCCGGCGGCCGAACGGCAGTGACGAGCCAGCCGGCGCCGCGCAGTCGGACCGCGCCGCCGTCCTCGTAGGGGCGCAACGCCTCGGTGAGGGCCGCCCGGGCGCGGTCCCGGGATTCCGGGGCGGCCCGCTCCAGCAGGTGGCGGCCGGGGCCGGAGTCGAGGAGGAAGGCCGCCGCGTCCCCGGCGTCGCGGCCCCAGGTGGCGGGCGCGGTCACCGGCGTCACGGTGGTCCCGGCGAATCCGGCCGCGGAGAGCACCTCCCGGACGCGGTCGGGGTCGGCGAGGGAGAATATTCCGGGCGCGCCGGGGGCGCCGAAGGCGTCCAGCGGCACGTGGGGGCGCAGAGCCGCCGGTGCCTGGAACCACTCGCCGCGGTCGGCGGCCTCGCGCTCACCCGCCCGGCCGCCGCCCAGCGGATCCGCACCGCGCTCCGCGACACCGACACCGGTGCGGTCGCGCTCGCCCTCGTCGGCACCGTCCACCACCTGCTGATGACCGGCTGGGCCGGGGTGCCCGATCCCCGCGGACAGGCGGAACGGCTGGTGACGATGCTCGTCGGGCCGGGCGGGGCCGCGGCCGGCGGCCCCGGCTGATCCGGCGGTCGGACGTACTCCCCGGGGAGTAGCCGGGACCACCGCCTCCGGCGGACGCCGCCGCGCCGTACCGCGGTCTAGCGTGGCGGCATGGACAACGCACGGCCGCCCTGGGCGCGGCGCCGCCACGACGCGGCCGGGGGCGGGTGGGCGACGGCCCCGGCGCCCGGCAGCCGTCCCCGCGGCCGACTGCCCTGGCGCTCGACGCTGGCGGTGGCCGTGCTGGTCACCGTCGGCAGCAACGCCGCCGCCCACGGTCAGACCGACCGGGTCCCGCTCGACCCGCTCGGCCATGCGCTGCTCCTCGCCGGGGCCGTGCTGCTGCTCTTCCGTCACCGCTTTCCGCGGGCCACCGCCGTCGGCACCGCGGCCTGCTGCGCCGCCTACTTCACGGCCGGTTACCCCTACGGCCCGGTCTTCGTCACGCTGGCGCTCGGTGCCTTCGCGGCGATCGTCGCCGGGCACCGGGTGGTCGCCTGGTGCGCCGTGGGCGGGGTGTGGCTGCTGCACCTGTTGGTCGCGCACTGGCTCTACCGATGGCTGCCCCCGTACCTCGGGCCGGCACCGTGGACGCAGGAACTGGTCGTCACCGCCTGGGTGGCGGCCGTGCTGGCGGCCTCCGAACTGGTCCGGGTGCGCCGCGAGCAACTGGCCCGGACGCGGGCCGAACGCGCGGCCGCCGAACGCCGCCGGGCCGACGAGGAGCGGCTGCGGATCGCCCGTGAACTCCACGACGTCCTCGCGCACAGCATCTCGGTCATCAACGTCCATGCCGGCGTCGGGCTGGCGCTGCTGGACTCCGACCCCGAACAGGCGCGGACCGCCCTGACCACCATCAAGGCCGCGAGCAAGGAGGCGCTCGGCGAGGTCCGGCAGGTCCTCGACACCCTGCGTTCCCCGGGGGACGCCCCGCGGGCGCCGGCGCCCGGCCTGGACCGGCTGCCCGAACTCACCGAACAGGCCCGTGGCGCCGGCCTCGCCGTGGACGTCACCACCGAGGGCGACGCGGTCGCCCTGCCGCCCGGCACCGACCTCGCCGCCTTCCGCATCGTCCAGGAGGCGCTGACCAACATCGTCCGGCACTCGGGTTCGCGCACCGCCCGGGTCCGGCTCCGTTACGCTCCCGGTGCGCTGGAGATCCGGGTCGACGACGACGGCCCGGCGACCGTCGGCGCCGAGCAACCGACCGGCGGCAACGGGCTGGCCGGGATGCGGGAGCGGGCCGCGGCCCTGGGCGGCACCATCGAAGCCGGCCCGCGGCCGGACGGCGGCTTCCGCGTCCTGGCCCGCGTCCCGCTCACCGTCGGGGGCCGCGCCGTCCCAGAGGAGGAGTCGTGATCCGGGTACTGCTCGCCGACGACCAGCTCCTGGTCCGGGCCGGTTTCAAGGCGCTGCTGGACGCCCAGGCCGACATCGAGGTGGTCGGTGAGGCGGCCGACGGCCAGCAGGCCCTGACCGGCGTCCGGGCGCACCGGCCGGACGTGGTCCTGATGGACATCCGGATGCCGGTGGCCGACGGCCTGGCGGCCACCCGGGGGATCACCGGGGACCCCGCGCTGCGGGACGTCAAGGTCGTCATGCTGACCACCTTCGAACTCGACGAGTACGTCTTCGAGGCGATCCGCTCCGGTGCCTCCGGCTTCCTGGTCAAGGACACCGAACCGGACGAACTGCTGCGGGCGGTGCGCGCGGTGGTGGCCGGGGACGCGCTGCTCTCGCCGGGGGTGACCCGCCGGCTGATCGCGGAGTTCGCCGCCCGCTCCAAGGAGCCGGCGCCGGCCGCCGCGCTCGGCGTGCTCACCGAACGCGAGCGGGAGGTGATGGCCCTGGTGGGCATCGGGCTCTCCAACGAGGAGATCGCCCGCCGGCTGGTGGTCAGCCCGCTCACCGCCAAGACCCACGTCAGCCGCACCATGGTCAAGCTGGGCGCCCGGGACCGCGCCCAACTGGTCGTCCTCGCCTACGAGTCGGGTCTGGTGCGGCCGGGCTGGCTCGGCTGACGCCCCGGGCCGGGCGGACGGGGGCCTCGGGACGGCCCGCGAGCCCGCCGCCGGTGCCCGTGGCGGGGCGTCAGCTCGGCGCGGCGGTAGTCCGCGCAGCGCGGACCCCGCACCGATCAGATGGTGCCACGCTCCCGCCACAGCGCCGGCAGGGACGGGTCGCCGGAGACCTTCAGGCCGTCCCACGGCAGGCGGTTCCACAGCGCGAGGTACAGCTCCTCGGCCGGGCCCTCGACCGTGCAGTCCGCGCTGGCGTCCGCCGCGAGGGGCGTGTCGTGCCGCTCCGTGCGCGGCGGGCCGTCGGGCGTGAGGTGCACCGTCCACTCGGCGCCGGGGGTGTCGTCGGCGCGCAGCCGCAGCGTGCCGGGCGTCTCGGGTCGCACGCGGCTGCGGTCGCCGGCGTGGAAGCCCCGCAGGAGTTCGTCGATGCCGTCGGCGGCGAAGCGGGCCGGCAGCGGCGTCAGCGCGACGCCGGCCGCCTGCTGGGCGTCGGCGCGGTGCACCGACGTCTCGTGCGCCTGTCGGCGCGCCCAGAAGGCGAGCGGTGAGGGGGCCGGCAGGAACGTCCACGTGCGCAGGTCCGCCGGCGCGGTGTGGAGCGCCAGGACGAGGTGGTGGTGGCCCTCGCGCAGCCAGGGCACCAGCTCGTCGTCGGCCAGCTCCGGCAGCTCCGGGAAGGGACGGCGCTGCTCCTGGGGCTCCGTCACGATGCCCGTCACCCACCGGTGGACCGTCCCCACGTGCCGCACCAGGTCCCGCATCCGCCAGTCGGGGCAGGTCGGCACCGGGGCGTCGGGGCCGGCCTCGTCGGCGGCGTCCGCGAGCAGCCCGCCGTCCAGCCGCAGGGTTTCGACGAACTCAGTGATCTCCATGCGTCCGAGTGTGCCAGCCGCCACTGACACCGGCTGGCGCCGGGGCGGCCGCCACCGGACCGACGCACCGGACGCTCGGCGCCGCGGGGCCGCCACCGACCGGTGCGGGCCCGTCACCCGACGCCGCGCACACCGCCGTCCCGGAGCCGAACACCCCCTCGTGTCGGCGGGGTTGACGCGGTTTCCGTTCCGGGCGGCTCAGGTGCCGGCCGGGCGGGGCCCGGCCGTGCCGCGGTGCGATCCGCGCGTCAGGTGCGCGATCAGCGCCGCCACCGCCGCCAGCAGCGCGAGCGTGGTCAACGCGACCGGCAGGCCCCACGCCTCGGCGAGGAAGCCGATCGCGGGCGGTCCCAGCAGCATGCCGCCGTAGCCGATCGTGGAGGCCACCGCGACCCCGTTCGGGCCGCCGGCCGCCCCGGCGCGCGCGAGGGCGATCGGGAAGATGTTGGCCAGCCCCAGACCGGCGACCGCGAAGCCGACGCAGGCGCCCCAGGCGGTCGGCGCGAGCGCCCCGAGCAGCAGGCCGGACGCCGCCGTGGTGCCACCCGCGACCAGGGCCCGCGCCGGGCCGAACCGCTCGACGACCGCGGTCCCGGAGAGCCGCCCGACGGTCATCGCCAGCGCGAACACCGCATAGCCGGCCGCCGCGAGGCCCGGCGCGGCGGCCAGGTCCTGGGACAGGTGCAGCGCGCCCCAGTCGGCCAACGCGCCCTCGCCGTACGCGGTGCACAGCGCGATCACCCCGAAGACGAGGACGAGCCGGCGGGGCCGGCCGGGCGCGTCGGTCCGCCGGGGACGGTCCGGGCCCGCCGTGGCGCGTTCCTCGGGGCGCTGCGCCGCACTCCCGGCCCCCGTGCGCTCCCGCAGCAGCACGGCGCCCGCGCCGGCCGTCGCCAGCAGGCCGCACGCGGCGAGCGCCGACAGGTGCGCGGCCGGTGAGAGGTGGCCGGCGACCAGCCCGCCGAGGCCGGCACCGACCATTCCGCCCAGGCTGAAGGCGGCGTGGAAGCCGGACATCACCGGCCGGCGCAGGGTGGCGATCAGTTCGACGGCGGCGCTGTTCATGGCGACGTTGAGGGAGCCGTACGCGGCACCGAAGACCAGGAGGGCCAGGCCCAGCGCGGTCGCCGAGTGGGCGAGCGGGGGCAGCAGGATGCTCAGCGCGAGGGCCGCGCCGGAGGCGACGGTCACCGGGTGGCTGCCGAAGCGCCGGCACAGCCGTCCGGTGAGCATCATGAACGCCACCGCCCCGGCCGACACGCCGAGCAGGGCGAGTCCGAGGGCGCCCGCGCCGGCGCCGGTCTGCGCCTTGATCGCGGGGATCCGGACGACCCAGCCGGCGAAGAGGAAGCCGTCGACGGCGAAGAACGCGGTGAGCGCGATGCGCAGCCGCCGGGAACGGTGACCGGCCGCCTCCGGGGCGGCGATCGCCGCCCCGCTATGCGTCGGTCGTGCGGTTTTCGGGAGGTTGGTGGGCTTGTGGCCCCGATTGCGAGTCAAGGCCGTGCGTATTTTGTTTAGCGTCGGCACAAAGCCAGAATAGAAGGGTGACCCAGACTCGGACAACCAGGCTGGAGCGGGGCCGCAGCGCCCTCGGACCCGCACTGGAGCTCGTACACACCGGACGCGCGCCCACCCGTGCCGTGCTGACCACCGAACTCGGCGTGACCCGTGCGACCGCGGGGGCGGTGGCCGCCGAGCTCGAAGCGCTCGGCCTGATCACCGTCGACTCCCGGCCGCACGCCTCCGCGGGCTCCCAGGGACGGCCCTCCCACCGGTTGTCCCTCAACGACGGCGGCCCGGTCGTGCTCGCCGCACAGATCCACGCCGACGGGTACCGCGCCGCCCTGGTCGGCCTCGGCGGCCGGATCGTCGCCACCACCCCCAGCTGCGGCATCATCCCCGCGGACCCCGCGCACGTCCTCGCCGAGGTCGTCGAGGCCGGCGCGGCCCTGCTGCGCGACACCGGGCGACGCTGCCTCGGCGCGGGCCTCGCGGTGCCCTCCGCGGTCGCCGAACCCGACGGCGAGGCGCTCAACCCGCTCCACCTCGCCTGGCCCTCCGGCGCCCCGGTCCGCGAACTCTTCCTGCACGCCCTGGCCGACGCCGGCATCCCCGGCGTCACCGAGAAAATCGGCTTCACCGGCAACGACGTCAACCTCGGGGCGCTCGCCGAACACCGGCACGGCGCCGGCCGCGGCGCCCGCCACCTGCTGTGCGTCGCCTCCGGACACCGCGGCGTCGGCGGGGCGCTGGTGCTCGACGGCCGCCTGCACAGCGGAAGTTCCGGCCTCGCCCTGGAAGTCGGCCACCTCACCGTCAACCCCGAGGGCGCGCCCTGCCACTGCGGCAGCCGCGGCTGCCTGGACGTCGAAGCCGATCCGCTCGCCTTCCTCGTCGCCGCCGGCCGCGAACCGGGACCGGAGTTCTCCCTGCTCCACCAGGCCGGCGAACTGCTCCGCACCGCCTACACGGACCCCGGCGTGCGCACCGCCGCCGACCTCCTCATCGACCGGCTCGGCCTGGGCCTCGCCGGCCTGGTCAACATCCTCAACCCGGACCGGATCATCCTCGGCGGCCTGCACCGCGCCCTCCTGGAGGCCGACCCCGAACGGCTCCGCGCGGTCGTCGCCGACCGCAGCCTCTGGGGGCGCAGCGGCGGGGTGCCGATCCTCGCGTGCAGCCTGGACCACAACAGCCTGGTGGGGGCGGCGGAGTTGGCGTGGCAGCCGGTGTTGGATGATCCGTTGGTGGTGCTTTAGCGGGGGTTTTGCCCACGTTTTTGGCTTTCCCGCCGTGGGGGTTGCCGTTTGCGCCTGGCGGCGCGGGGCGTTGTCGGCCGTCCCGTCGTGGGTCGTCTCGCCGTTGCGCCTGCGGCGCGGGCGGGTCCGCTGCGCGGGGCTGTTGGGTGCGGTGACGGGCCTGCGGGGGTGGTGTGCAGGACTGCTGCGCTTTACGTCCTGCACACCACCCCC
>LIQL01000598.1 GCA_001418405.1 Streptomyces diastatochromogenes
GCCCGGTCCGCCCCGCTGTGCTTGGCGACGTTCTGGAGCAGTTCGGAGACGGTGAAGTAGGCGATGCCCTCGATGGCGGGGGCCGGGCGGCGCGTCAGGTCCACGTGGACCGTGACCGGCACCGGGCAGCGGCCGGCCAGTGCGGACAGGGCCGGGCCGAGCCCGCGGTCGGTGAGGATCGCCGGGTGGATGCCGCGGGCCAGGTCCCGCAGTTCCTGGAGGGCGATCTTCACCTCGCCGTGCGCCTCGTCCACCATCCGCGCCGCCGCCTGGGGGTCCGCGGCCAGTTTCTCCTTGGCCAGGCCGAGGTCCATCGCCAGTGCCACCAGGCGGGCCTGGGCGCCGTCGTGCAGGTCCCGTTCGATCCGCCGCAGGTCGGCGGCGGCGGTGTCGACCACCACCCCGCGGTCCGACTCCAGCTCGATGACCCGGTTGGCCAGCGGCGACGGCCCCAGCAGCCCGCGCACCAGCAGCCGGTCGACCTGCGTCAGCCCGCGGAACGCCCACGGCCCGGCCAGCACGATCAGCAGTCCGCACGCCCCGCTCACGAAGGCCGCCACCGTCGGGCTGGCGTAGAGGACGGTGTTCCCGTCCCCCCACAGTTGGATGCCGGGCAGTCCGGCGTACGAGGGCACGAGCCAGTACCAGAGCGGGAAGGTCAGCAGCGACCAGCCCACCGTCCAGAACGTCAGCGCGAAGACGAACGTGAACAGCGCCCAGGGGAACAGCACGAACGCGTAGAGCAGGTGCCGCCAGGACGCGCCGCTCTTGAGCACCGCCGCGATCCACGCCATCGGGCCCGGCTTCGCGGGGCGCAGCGGCTCCGGGGCGGGCACGTCCAGCCGCAGCAGCGCCGCGGCCCGGACCCGCTCCAGGGCGCCCAGTCCGCGCGCCCCCAGCAGCCCGCCGGCCAGCACCGGGACGCCCAGGAACGTGATCAGCAGCCCGGCGCTCAGCCCGACCAGGGTCACCGCGTAGGCGAACGCCACGCAGGCCACCGGAAGGCTCAGGCAGAGGTGGAGGAACTCCCGCCAGGTGCGACCGGAGAACGGGGCGCGCAGGCCCGCGGGCACCCGGTGGCCGCCGGGCCGCGGGGGGTGGGCGCGGTGCGCGGAGTACGCGGTGTCCATGTCTCGAAGTCCGTCCGTTCTGCCGTGGTGTCGGGCGCCGGGGCGGCACCGTGCGCGGTGCGGTCCGGCGGTGGTTCCGGTGGGCCCCGCCGGCACTCCGGGCGGGTTCCCGGCCGGCCCCTGCCGGCTCCGTCCAGGGTCGCCGTCCGCCGCCTCCAGGACCATGACGCTGCTCGCCCTCTTCGACCGGGGGTTTTCCCCACCCCGGCGGCGGGCGGCGGGCGGTTCAGCGCCCGCCGGCGCCCCAGCCCCGCCCGGCCCGCTGCCCGGTGCCGGCCTCCGGCCGTGGCCGCCACGGCACCTCCGCCGTGACCCGGGTCGGCCCGCCCGTCGGCGAGTCCAGCGCGAACAGCCCGTCCACGGCGCCCAGTCGGTCCGCCAGCCCGGCCATCCCGCTGCCGCCGTCGAGCCGGGCGCCGCCCTTCCCGTCGTCCTGCACCTGGAGCAGCAGCCGGTCCCGGGAGCGCCACACCTCCACCGACGCCCCCCGTGCCGCACTGTGCTTGGCGACGTTCTGGAGCAGTTCGGAGACGGTGAAGTAGACGATGCCCTCGATGGCCGGCGCGGGCCGCTCGGTGAGGTCCACGGAGGTGGTGACGGGCACCGTGCAGCGGCCGGCCAGCGACGCCAACGCCGGCCCCAGCCCGCGGTCGGTGAGGATCGCCGGGTGGATGCCGCGGGCCAGGTCCCGTAGCTCCTGGAGGGCCAGCTTCACCTCGCCGTGCGCCTCGTCCACCATCGCCGCCACGGTCTCGTCGGCCTGCCCCTCCAGCAGCTTCTCCTTGGCCAGGCCCAGGCCCATGGCGAGCGCCACCAGGCGGGCCTGGGCGCCGTCGTGCAGGTCCCGTTCGATCCGCCGCAGGTCGGCGGCGGCGGTGTCGGTGACCGCCGTCCGGTCCGACTCCAGCTCGGCGATCCGCCGCTCCAACTCGTCGGAGGGCGAGAGCAGTCCGCGCACCATCGCCCGGTCCACGGTGGACAGCCAGCGCGCCAACCACGGCAGCACCGGCCAGCCCACGAACAGCGCGGTGAGGACCACCGAGAAGGTGAAGACGCCCCACGGCAGCCGGATGACCGCGAACAGCGCGTGCCGCCAGGCCACCGGGTCCTTCAGGCGCGCCCACAGCCAGCCGAAGAAGCCGCGCTCGCGCAGCCGCAGCGGGCTGGGTTCGGCGACGGACACCCCGAGCCAGGCGCGGGCCCGGGCCCGTTCCAGCTTCCCGTAGAGCCGACAGGCCGTCAGTCCCGCGGCCAGCAGCGGCAGTCCGACGACCGTGACGGACAGGCCGATCCCCAGCGTCAGCCACACCACCAGCACCACGAACGCCGTGAGGCCCAGCGGGAGGTTGACCAGCAGGTAGCCGATCTCCCGCCAGGTCCACGCGTCGAGCGGCGGCCGCGGGGGCGGGAGCGACACCCCGTCGGTGGCGTCGGCGTCGGCAGCGGGCTGGGAACTTTCCGTCATGTGCCCCAGCTTGCCGGGCTCCGTGCCGCTCTGCCATGGGGTGCGTCGGGTGGTGGGCGGGGGGTTTGCCCCACCCTTCGCGGGGCGGCCCGGATTGGCGCGGCACGCTGTGGACAGGGTGCGCCGCCCGGCCCGTATGGTGTTGCGGTGCAGAACGGCCGCGTGGACATGACGAGTGCGACGACGGGTGCGGACGCGGGCCCCGGACTACGCGCCGACCACGGCCGGACCCCGACCCCGGCGGGACCCGCCGCGGCGCCGTCCGGCCCGACCGATCCCCAGGACACCGGTGGCCGGTGCTGGGACGACCGCAGCCGCGACCGGACCGCGGTGGCCGCCGGCGGGTTGCTCGCCGCGGTCGTCGGGATCTGCGCCGCCACCTGGTACGGCTCCGCCGCCACCCTCTGGTTGGGAGTCGTGGCCGTCGTGGCCGCCGCCGGGGGCACCGCGCTCACCGCGGTGCCCAGGCAACGGGCCGCCGGGACCGCCCTGCTGCTCTGCGGCACCGCCCTCGGCGTGCTGGCCGCCTGGCAGGCGACCCCCGGCGGGGCCGCCCGGCTGGCCGCCACCGGACTCGCCGCCGCGGTCGCGCTGGCCCTGCTCGGCCTCCGCACCGACCTGGGGCGCGGCGGGCTCACCGGCGCGGCCGCGGTCGCGCTGGCGGTGGCCTGCTGGGAACTGCTGCTGGCCCTGACCGACCCTGTCCGCACCGGCGTCGTGCTCGGCTTCCTCTCCCTCCTGGCCCTGGGGGCGTTGCCCCGGCTGGCGCTGCGCGCGGCCGGGCTGACCGGGTTGGACGACCGGCACGCCGGTGGTACCCCGGTCAGCCGCCACCGGGTGGCCGCCGCGCTCGCCGCCACCCACCGCGGGTTGGCCCCGGCCACCGTGGCGCTGGCGGCCTCGGCCGGCGCGGCCGGGGTCCTCGCGGCGGGCGAGACCGGGCCCTGGACGGTGCTCACCGCCGTGTTGCTCGCCCTCGTGCTGTTCTCCCGGGCCCGCGCCTACCCGTTGGCCGCCGAGGTGGTCGCCCTGCTCGCCGCCGCAACGGCCGTCTGTGTGCGGCTGGTGCTGCTCTGCGCGACGGACGGCGGGGCCCCCGGGCCGGCGCTGGCCGTGCTGGGACTCCTGGCCGCCGTCCCGGTGGTGTCGCGCGCGGTCCGGCTGCCGGAGCCGCTGCGGAACCGGCTGCGGCGCTGGCTGGACCTCGTGGAGGCGGTGAGCATGGTGGCGCTGATCCCCGTCGGCCTCGGCGCGTTCGGGCTGTACGGGCTGCTGGGCGGTTCCTGACGGGAAGGACGCGAGCCGCGCAAGCTTCGGGGATGAGGGGGCGACGGGCGCATCCTGTGAAGACCCGGCCGCGCCGGAACGTTCCGGC
>LIQL01000599.1 GCA_001418405.1 Streptomyces diastatochromogenes
CAACCCACCCCCACACCCCCGCACCGCACGGAACAAGCCAACGGTCGAACCGATGCGGTCTGGGGCAGCGGAGCCGATCGGTGTAAATTCGAGGGCAGTGCCAGACGTCGCTGCTGATGGCGGTCGGTCGGCCCGCACCGCGGGACCGGCCGAGGGAGAGAGGGCCTCCGACGGACTGCGCTGCGGCAAGGGGAGAGGTGTACCCGCCTCCACGTAGGCTCACGTGCACCCCGTCACCACTGGGGACCCCAGCCCGCGCCGCAGACTGCCCGAATGCCCGACCGACCTCGACATCCGAGGAGCAGCCCGAATGACGACAGCAGCCACCGGCCAGGACTTCAAGGTCGCTGACCTTTCCCTCGCCGCCTTCGGCCGCAAGGAGATCACCCTCGCCGAGCACGAGATGCCCGGTCTGATGGCGATCCGCAAGGAGTACGCCGAGCAGCAGCCCCTGAAGGGCGCGCGGATCACCGGTTCGCTGCACATGACCGTGCAGACCGCCGTGCTGATCGAGACGCTGGTCGCCCTGGGTGCGCAGGTGCGCTGGGCGTCCTGCAACATCTTCTCGACCCAGGACCATGCGGCCGCGGCGATCGCGGTGGGTCCGAACGGTACGCCCGAGGCGCCGCAGGGTGTGCCGGTGTTCGCCTGGAAGGGCGAGACGCTTGAGGAGTACTGGTGGTGCACGGAGCAGGCGCTGACCTGGCCGGGTACGTCCACCGGTGGTCCGAACATGATTCTCGACGACGGTGGTGACGCCACCCTGCTGGTGCACAAGGGCGTCGAGTACGAGAAGGCGGGTAAGGCTCCGGCGGTGGAGACCGCGGAGAACGAGGAGCACCACGCGATCCTGGAGCTCCTCAACCGCACCCTCGCGGACAGTCCGCAGAAGTGGACCCGGCTGGCGTCGGAGATCCGTGGGGTGACGGAGGAGACCACCACCGGTGTCCACCGTCTGTACGAGATGCAGCGTGACGGCGTGCTGCTCTTCCCGGCGATCAACGTCAATGACGCGGTGACCAAGTCGAAGTTCGACAACAAGTACGGCTGCCGGCACTCCCTCATCGACGGCATCAACCGCGCCACCGACGTGCTGATCGGTGGCAAGACGGCCGTGGTCTGCGGTTACGGTGACGTCGGCAAGGGTTGTGCGGAGTCGCTGCGCGGCCAGGGCGCGCGCGTGATCATCACCGAGATCGACCCGATCTGTGCGCTGCAGGCGGCGATGGACGGTTACCAGGTCGCGACGCTGGACGAGGTCGTGGAGACGGCTGACATCTTCGTGACCACGACCGGTAACAAGGACATCATCCTTGCGTCGGACATGGCGCGGATGAAGCACCAGGCGATCGTCGGCAACATCGGTCACTTCGACAACGAGATCGACATGGCGGGTCTGGCGAAGCTGCCGGGTATCGTCAAGGACGAGGTCAAGCCGCAGGTCCACACCTGGACCCACCCGGACGGCAAGGTGTTGATCGTGCTGTCCGAGGGCCGTCTGCTGAACCTGGGCAACGCCACCGGTCACCCGTCGTTCGTGATGTCGAACTCGTTCGCGGACCAGACGCTGGCGCAGCTGGAGCTGTTCACCAAGCCCGAGCAGTACCCGACCGACGTCTACGTCCTGCCCAAGCACCTGGACGAGAAGGTCGCCCGGCTCCACCTGGACGCGCTGGGCGTCAAGCTCACCACCCTGCGCAAGGAGCAGGCCGACTACATCGGCGTCAAGGTCGAGGGCCCGTACAAGCCCGACCACTACCGCTACTGACCGCCACCGCCGACCCACCCACGGGCCGGCGACCGGCACCCCTCCAGCAGACGCTGGCACCAGGCCCTCGCCCTCCCGGCGGGGGCCTGGCCCGCAGAACCCCCGGAACCACCCGCCCCTCGCAAGGACTGCACCCACATGCCCCG
>LIQL01000006.1 GCA_001418405.1 Streptomyces diastatochromogenes
GCCTGACGTTCGCCCTCGCCGCCGGCGAGGGCGAACGTCAGGCAGGGGCCCATGAACGCCCACCGCAGGCCCGGCCCTTCGGTGATCGAGGCGTCGATGTCCTCGACCGTGGCCTCGCCGTTGGCGACCATGTGCAGTGCCTCGCGCCACAGCGCCTCCTGGAGGCGGTTGGCGATGAAGCCGGGCAGCTCGCGGTCCATGGTGATGACCGACTTGCCGGCGACGTCGTAGAAGCGGGAGGCCCACGCCACCGCCGCGGCGTCGGTGTGCGTGCCGCCGACGACCTCGACGAGCGGGATGAGGTACGGCGGGTTGAAGGGGTGGCCGACGACCAGGCGGGACGGGTCGGCCGCCGTGGTCTGCATGTCGGTCATCGGATAGCCGGAGGTCGAGGAGGCGATGACCACGCCGGGGCGCGTGGCGGCGTCCAGCTCGGCGAGGAGCGAACGCTTCAACTCCAGCTTCTCCGGGGCGCTCTCCTGCACGAAGTCGGCGTCGGCGACGGCCTCGGCGAGGGTCGGGGCGACCGTCAGCCGGTCCGGGGAGGCGCCGTCGGCGAGCCCCAGTTGTTCCAGGGCGGGCCAGGCGGCGGCCACCAGGCGGCGGAGCTTGTCCTCGGCGTCGTCGGCGGGGTCCCAGGCGGTCACGTCGTAGCCGCGGGCGAGGAAGTGGGCGACCCAGCCGCCGCCTATGACGCCGGCGCCGATGCAGGCCACGCGGCGGACGGCCTCGGGGGTGGTGGAGGGGGTGAAGGGCATGGGGTGCTGCCTCCTGGGCGGGAGTTCGCGCAACGGATCGGGGCGGTTGCGGGGCGTCGGTGTGGCGGTTGCTCGTGGCGGTCTCAGCCGCGCGGCTTCAGGCCGAGGCGGGCGCGGGCCTGGTCCGGGGTGGCCACGGTGGAGCCGAGGAGTTCGGTGATCTGGACGGCGCGCTCGACGAGTTGGGCGTTGGTGGCCTTGACGCCGCGGCTCAGGTAGAGGTTGTCCTCCAGGCCGACGCGGACGTTGCCGCCGAGCAGGATGGACTGGGCGACCCAGGGCATCTGCATCCGGCCCAGCGCGAAGCTCGCCCACTGGGCGCCCTCGGGCAGCATGTTCACCATCGACTGAAGGACCCCGGGGTCGGCCGGGGCGCCCCACGGCACGCCCATGCAGAGCTGGAAGACGCTGGGGTCGTCCAGCAGGCCCTCGGCGAGCAGCTGCTTGGCGAACCACAGCTGGCCGGTGTCGAAGATCTCCAACTCCGGCCGGACGCCGAGCTCCTGGATCCGCTTGGCGCCGGCGCGCAGCATGTCGGGCGTGGAGACGTAGAGCGTGGAGCCGTCGCCGAAGTTGAGGGAACCGCAGTCCAGGGTGCAGATGTCGGGGAGCAGGTCCTCGACGTGCGGGAGTCGTTCCAGGCCGCTGACCAGGTCGGTGCCGGGCAGCTGGGTGAGCGGGCGCTCCGGGTCGATGACCAGGTCGCCGCCCATGCCGGCGGTGAGGTTGATGACGACGTCGGTGCCGGTCTGCTTGATGCGGTCGACGACCTCGGCGTACAGGCGGGGGTCGCGGGACGGGGCGCCGGTCTCGGGGTCGCGGACGTGGATGTGCACCACCGCGGCGCCCGCGGCGGCCGCCTCGACGGCGGACTGTGCGATCTGCTCGGGCGTCACGGGGACGTGCGGGGAGCGGCGGACGGTGTCACCGGCGCCGGTGAGCGCGCAGGTGATGATGACGTCGCTGGTGGGGGTGGTCATGGGGTCCCTTCGGGTCGGGGAGTGTGCGGGTAGGGGCGCGGCGGGTGGACGGGGCACGCACCGTCGCGGGGCGCGCGGGGTCATCAGCAGGGGCGGTGGCCGCCCGGTCGCGCGCTCGTCAGGGGCGGTGCGCGTCGAGTTCGTTCTCCACGAACGTCAGCAGGGCGGCGTGCATGGTGTCGGGGCTGGTGCTGTCCGGGGCGGTGGCCAGCACCTGGGTGGCCAGGCCGTCGATGAGGGCGGTGAGCCTCAGGGCGGTCACGTCCGGGTCGACGGGACGGAAGACGCCCTGCTCGGTGCCGCGTCGGAGGACGTCGGCGACGGTGGTGCGCCACTGCCGGTAGTAGTGCTCGTGGAGCCGTCCCACGGCGGTGTCGCGGGCGGCCTGCGCCCACAGGTCCAGCCAGACCAGCCACTGCCGGCGCTGCTGCGCGGTGCGCGGCGTCTGCAGGGCGATCAGGTGCAGGAGTTCGGTGCGGGCGTCGGGGGCGGCGGCCAGTCCGGCCGCGCGGCGGTCGGTGTCCTCGTCCATGCACCAGCGCACGGCGGCTTCTAGGAGCTCGTCGCGGCCGGGGAAGTGGTAGTGGACGGCGGCCGGGCTGGTGCCGCAGGCGGCGGCGATGTCGGCGACCCGCACGGCGTGGAAGCCGTGCTCGGCGATCAGCCGGACGGTCTCCCGGACGATCTGGAGCGGCCGGCCGCCCTCGGGGACCGCGGCCGGCTCGCGCTCCGGCGGCGCCGCGGGGCGTTCCGGGGCGCCCAGCAGCCAGCCGGTGTCCACTCCGCCCAGGTCGGCGATGCGGACGATCTCGGCGAGGGCGAACCGTCGGGTGCCGCTCAGGGACCGGGAGAGCTTGGAGGGGTCCATCACGATCCGGCGGGCGAATTCCCGATGGCTGCACCCGAGCCGTGCGATCACCTGCCGGACGCGGTCGGTGACGTGTCCGGCGTCGTCGGCGATCCGGTCCCCGGGGTCTGTGTTCATGGCCGGGGACGCTAACAGGGTGTTGAGAACATCGCAACGCCATCAACGGTCGATCGTAGGAAAAAGTCCTGTTCCGTGGGCATCTTTCGGACGGTGTTGTGGGAATACTGAGCCGTGAGTCAGTGGTGTTGCGGAGGTGGTGAGCGGCTCCGCCGGCAGGCGCGGGGCCGGTCGGGGCGGGGCGCGCCGGAAGCGGGAACCCGGGGAGGGTGGCGGTGCTGGACAAGCCGCAATACGGGTGAATGTGGCAAAGTGACGGCATGGCTGACCGGGGAGCGAAGCGGCCCACCGTGTCGGTGCCGGACGACTGGCCCGCCCACCCGGACCTGACCCTGGCCCTCAACGGGATGGGCGGCTTCGACTGGGACCTCGACAGCGGGCTGATGCACCTGGATCCGCCCGCACTGGAGGTTTTCGACCTCCGGCCGGCGGAGTACGACGACCGCCCGGCGAGCCTCGGCTCCCGCGTGCCGGGCTACGAGGTGGCCCGGCTCGACGCCCTGGTGGCCCGCGCGCTCAAGGACGGCAGCCACTCCTACGGCGCCTACTTCCGGATCCGGCTGCGCGACGGCGCACTGCGCTGGACGCACGCCCAGGGCAGCATCCGCCGCGACCCCACCGGCCGGCCCCGCCGCGTCATCGGCGTGGTCCGCGACGCCAGCGACGAGTACGCCCAGGCCGCCGAACGGATCGCGGTCACCGAGGAGCGCCGCCGGCACACCACCGTCGTCGAGCGCACCACCGCCGCCCTCGCCCACGCCCGCACGGTCGGCGAGGTCATCGGCGTGCTCGCCGACGAGCAGGGGCTGAGCCGGCTGGGCGCCGAGAACGTCATCCTCGGCCTGGTCGAGGCCGGACGGATCCGGCTGGTCTCCGAGGGCAAGGCCGGCAGCTTCGTCCCGGACCTGGAGTACACCCGGATCGGCGACGAGTTCCCGATGAGCGAGGTGGTGCGCACCCTCGCCCCGCGGTTCGTCCACAGCCGGGAACAGTTCCGCACCCACTACCCGCGACTGTGGCCGGCCGTCGAGCCGCTCAACGTCAGCTCCGCCGCGTATCTGCCGCTGATCGCGCAGGGTCGCCCGATCGGGGTGATCGGGCTGTTCTTCGAGCGCGAGAGCGACTTCCGCGACCAGGAGCGCAACGTGCTGCTCGCGCTGGGCAGCAGCATCGCGCAGAGCCTGGCCCGGGCGATGCTCTACGACCAGGAGCACGAGATCGCCGCCGGCCTCCAGCAGGCCATGCTGCCGCGCCGGATCCCCGGCTTCCCCGAGGCGCAGATCGCCGTCCGCTACCGCTCCGCGCGGATGGGCCGGGACATCGGCGGCGACTGGTACGACGTGATCCCGCTGCCGGACGGCCGGGTCGCCGCGGTGATCGGCGACGTCCAGGGCCACGACACCCAGGCCGCCGCCCTCATGGGACAGCTGCGGATCGTGCTGCGCGCCTACGCGGCCGAGGGGCACGCGCCGGCCACCGTGATGGCCAGGGCCTCCGCGTTCCTCAACGAGCTCGACACCGACCGCTTCGCCACCTGCACCTACGTCGACGCCGACCTGACCACCGGCGCCGCCCGGTTCGTCCGGGCCGGCCACCTCGACCCGATGGTGCGGCACGCCGAGGGCATCTGCCGGCGGCTCCCGGTGGCCGGCGGCCTGCCGCTCGGCATCTCCTCGGAGTTCCGGCTGCTGGACTACCCCGTCACCACCGTCCACCTCGCCCCCGGCGACACCCTGGTGCTGTGCACGGACGGGCTGGTCGAGGAGCCCGGCGCCGATCTGGACGCCGGGCTGCGGCACTTGGCGCGGGAGGTCCGGGACGGCCCGCAGGACGTCCAGCAACTCGCCGACCGGCTCTGCGAGTCGGCGGACGACCGGCGGGGCGAGGACGACATGGCGCTGCTCCTGCTGCGCCGCCTCGGCGCGCCCGACCACGACACGGCCGGCCGCTTCCGGCAGCACATCGCCCCCTCCGACCCCGCGGGACTCTCCGCCGCCCGCCACATGATCCGCGCCGCGGTCCGCGCCTGGGGCGCCCGCGAACGCGCCGACGAGATCGAACTGGTTGCCGACGAGCTGATCACCAACGCCCTGTTGCACACCGACGGCGAGGCCGTGGTCAACATCCGGATGCCGCACGGCGCCGAGCGCCGACTGCGGCTGGAGGTCGAGGACGGGTCCAGCAGCCTGCCGCGCCGCCGGGAACCGGGCGAGGCCGGGGTCTCCGGCCGCGGTCTGCTGCTCGTCGATCGGCTGGCCGATGTCTGGGGAGTGGAACCGCGCGGCGGCGGAAAGTGCGTATGGTGCGAGTTCAACTGCCCCTGACCGGCAAGGCCCTGGCCGACCCCGGCACTCAGCGGGAACGAGCGCCGAGGGATCGGCACGGCCAAGTGAGGACTGCACTATGGAATCGCGGGCGGAACAGCGCGACAGCGCCCGCCAGTTGGCGGCGCGCCTCGACGCGGAAGGCGTCGGCAACGTGGCGCTGACCTGGGTGGACAATGCGGGCATCACCCGCGTCAAGTCGGTTCCGGCGCCCCGACTGGCCGACGTCGTCACCCGCGGTGTCGGCATGTCACCCGTCTTCGACGTCTTCACCTCCGACGACGCCATCGCGGTGTCCGAGCACCTCGGCGGCCCCGACGGCGACCTGCGGCTCTTCCCCGACCTGGACCGGCTCACCACGCTCGCCGCGCAGCCCGGTTGGGCCTGGGCACCGGTCGACCGCTACGACCAGCTGGGCCAGCCGCACCCCGCCTGCCAGCGCCTCTTCGCCCGCCGGATGGTCGACCGGGCGGCCGCCGCCGGCCTGGAGCTGCGGATGGGCTTCGAAACGGAATGGGTGGTCACCCGCGCCCCGCAGGGCCCCGCCGACGCCGCCGCGCTCGACTACCCCTGCGCCGGCCCCGCCTACGGCATGGCCCGGGTCGTCGCGCTCTCCGACTACCTCCGCGACGTCACCGAGGCCCTCACCGTCCAGGGCGTCGAGGTGCTCCAGCTCCACCCCGAGTACGCGCCGGGCCAGTTCGAGGTCAGCACCGCCGCCGGCGACCCGCTGCGCGCCGCCGACGACGTCGTCCTGGTCCGCGAGACGATCCGCGCGGTCTCCGCCCGGCACGGTCTGCGCGCCGGATTCGCCCCGTCCGTGGTCGCCGGCGAGGTCGGCAACGGCTGCCACCTCCACCTCAGCCTGCACCGCGCGGGGACGAGCCTGCACCGGAGCGCCGGCGCCGACTGGGGCCTGGCGCCCGAGGCGGTCGCGTTCCTCGCCGGCATCCTGGACGCGCTGCCCGCCCTCCTCGCCGTCGGCTGCCCCTCGCCCGCCAGTTACCTGCGCCTGCAACCCTCCCACTGGGCCGGGGTCTACCAGTGCTGGGGCGTGGAGAACCGCGAGGCGGCGCTCCGCCTGGTCACCGGCGCCCCCGACGACCCCGACGGCGGCCACGCCGAGGTCAAGACCTTCGACGCCGCCGCCAACCCCTACCTCGTCGTCGGCGCGGTGATCGCAGCCGGGCTGCACGGCATCGACACCGCGGCCCACCTGCCCGCCCCGCAGGCCGGCGACCCGGGCCTCCTCGGCGTCCGCGAGCGGGCCCGGCGCGGCATCGTCCGGCTGCCCGCCACGCTCACCGAGGCCGCCGACCGGTTCGAGAAGGCGACGCCGCTGCGCGAGGCGCTGGGCGACGTGCTGCACGGCGCGGTCCTCGCGGTCCGACGGGCCGAGGAGGCGCACTTCGCGGAGCAGGAGCCGGAAGAGATCGCCGCGGCCACCCGCTGGCGCTGGTGAGGGCCACCCGCGCGGCGGGTCCCGGCGCCCCGGCCCCGCCGCAGTACGGGCCCGACGCCGCCGCGGTGCTGGACGGACTGCCGCCGCTGGTGGACCACCACTGCCACGGCGTGGTCCGCCACGAACCGGACCCCGCGACGTTCGCCGCGTTCCTCACCGAAGCGGACCGCCCGCCCGCGGCCGGCACCACCCACTTCGACACCCAGACCGGCTTCGCGGTCCGCCGCTGGTGCCCCCCGCTGCTCGACCTGCCCGCGCACTGCCCACCCGAGCGCTACCTCGCCCGACGCCGCGAACTCGGCCCGGACGAGACCCGACGGCGCCTGCTGTCCGCCACCGGGATCGGCGCCTACCTCGTCGACACCGGACTCCCCGGCGACCTGACCGGACCGGACGAGACGGCCGCCGCGGGCGGCGCCACCGGGCACGAGGTGGTGCGGTTGGAGGCGCTGGCCGAACGGACCGCGACCGACCACCGCGGGCCCGGCACGGCGGACGCCGCCGAGGCGTTCCTCGACGCCCTGGCCCACGCCGTGCGGGCGGCCGCCGAGACTGCCGTCGCCTTCAAGTCCGTCGCCGCCTACCGGCACGGCCTCGCCCTGGACCCCGCGCCGCCCGGCCCCGACGCGGTGCGCCCGGCCGCCCGCGCCTGGCTCGCCGCCGGCGCACCCCGGCTCACCGACCCGGTCCTGCTGCGCCACCTCGTCTGGCTCGCGGTCGCCACCGGCCGCCCGCTCCAACTCCACACCGGCTTCGGCGACCCCGACCTGCGGCTGGACCACGCCGATCCGGCGCTGCTCACCGACCTCGTACGGGCCACCGCGGACACCGGCACCGACCTGGTGCTGCTGCACTGCTACCCGTACCACCGGCAGGCCGCCTACCTGGCCGCGGTCTTCCCGCACGTCCACGCCGACGTCGGACTGACCCTCACGCACGTCGGGCCGCGGGCCACCGCGGTGCTCGCCGAATTCCTGGAACTGGCCCCGTTCGGCAAGCTGCTGTTCTCCACCGACGCCTACGGCCTGCCGGAGCTCTACACGGTGGGCAGCGCGCTGTTCCGGACCGCGCTGGGGGAGGTGCTGGGCGGCTGGGCGGCGTCCGGCGCCTGGTCGACGGCGGATGCCCGGCGGGTCGCGGCGATGATCGCCACCGGGAACGCGCGCCGGGTGTACGGGCTGGCGGACGACGGCCCGACGGAGCCCGTCGGGTAAGGGGCGCTCGGCCCCTACGCCTATTCCCCAGCGGCCCGGCGACGTGGTTTACTGCCGCGTGCCACGTACAACGACCTCCGACGAGCCCGCCGATGACCAGGCCGGAAAGTCCGACGAGCCCCGGATACCGGCCCGCGGCCGGATATTCGCCGACCTGACCCCGCTGCGCACCTCGCCCGACTACCGCCGCCTGTGGTGCGGCAACACCGTCTCCTGGATGGGCCAGCAGATGACCGCGCTGGCGGTCTCCCTCCAGGTCTACGCCCTCACCCGCTCCACCTTCGCCGTCGGCCTGGTGGGCCTGTGCTCGCTGGTCCCGCTGGTCGTCTTCGGGCTCTACGGCGGCGCCATCGCCGACACCGTCGACCGCCGCAAGCTGGGCCTGTTCAGCGCCGCCGGCGCCACCACGATGTCCGTGGTGCTGGCCACCGCGGCGCTGCTCGGCTACCACCGGGTGTGGCTGCTCTACACCGTCGTCGCCCTCCAGGCCGTCTGCTTCGCGATGAACTCCCCGGCCCGCTCGTCGATGATCCCCCGCCTGCTGCCCACCGAGCAGCTGCCGGCCGCCAACGCCCTGCAGTCCCTCACCTCCAACCTCGGCCTGATGGGCGGACCGATGCTCGGCGGCGTGATCGTCGGCATGTGGGGCTACCAGGCGGCCTACCTCATCGACGTGGTGGCCTTCACCGCCTCGCTCTACGCGATGTGGCGGCTGCCCGCCATGCGGCCCGAGCAGGGCGACGGCCCGACCCGCCGCGCCTCCGTCCTGGACGGCCTGCGGTTCCTCGCCACCCGCCCCAACCTGCGCATGACGTTCTTCTCCGACCTCGCGGCGATGGTGCTGGCCCAGCCGCGGGCCCTGTTCCCCGCGGTCGCCGCGCTCTGGTTCGGTGGCGACGCCAAGACCGTTGGCCTGCTGGTCGCCGCGCCCGCGGTCGGCGCCGTCCTGGGCGGCCTGTTCTCCGGCTGGCTCGGCGGCATCCGGCGGCACGGCCTGGCCATCCTCATCGCGGTGGCGGCCTGGGGCGCCGCCGTCGCCGCCTTCGGCCTCTCCCGGCACCTGTGGCTCGGCCTGTTCTTCCTGGCCGTCGCCGGCTGCGCGGACACCGTCTCCATGGTCTTCCGCAGCACCATGCTCCAGGCCGCCACCCCGGACGAGATGCGCGGCCGCCTCCAGGGCGTCTTCATCGTCGTGGTCGCCGGTGGGCCCCGGCTCGGCGACTTCCTGGCCGGCTCCGCGGCCGACCTGACCTCGCCCGCCACCGCGGTGATCGGCGGCGGCCTGGCCTGCGTCCTGGTCGTCACCGCACTCGGGCTGGGCCGCCGCGCCTTCGCCCGGTACGACGCCCGGGACCCGCAGCCGTGACCTCCAGGGCCGGGCCGGCCCGTCACGGGGCCCGGCCCGGCGTCGCGATCCGCCGTGCGGGCCGGCCATAGACGGGCGAGACTCGGGTACGGGGGCCCGTAAGCCACCCGTCGTCCCACCCCGGAGGCCCGTCGTGCAGCGGCAATCGCCCGTCCGCCGTCACCGCACCCCCGACTGCGAGCGGCAGCCCCCACCGATCCCGCCGGACCCCGGAGGCCCGCCGCCCGGTCCGGT
>LIQL01000060.1 GCA_001418405.1 Streptomyces diastatochromogenes
CCGACTCGCTCGCCAAGCTGACCCCCGAGGACGTCACGGCGGTCGGCCGCCTCGGGCTGCACACGGCCCTCGACATGCGGGTGCCCTCGGAGGTCTCGTTCGACGGCGCGGACCGGCTGCCCTCCGGGCTGACCGTCACGTCACTGCCGATCGACGACACGGGGCTGTTCGCGGCCATGCAGGCGGCCATCGCCACCAANNGGGCAAGGACCGCACCGGCTGGCTGAGCTACCTCCTGCTGCGTCTGCTCGGCGTCCCGCACGCCACCGCACTGGAGGACTACCTGCTCTCCAACACCCTGCGCCGCGAGGCCGACGCCGCGGTGCGCGCACAGCTCAAGCAGGCCGGGATGATGCAGGACCCGGACCTGCTGATCCCGCTCCAGGAGGTGCGCACCGCGTACCTGTCGTCCGGGCTCGACCGACTGCACCGCGACTACGGAAGCATCCCGCGCTACCTGGCCACCGGCCTGGGCGTGGACGCCAAGACGACGGCCCGGATCCGCGCCCTGCTGCTGCGCTGACCCGGACCGCGCACCACCCGCCCGGCGGCGGCTGGGTGACGTACCGTCAGAGACGTTCGATGATGGTCACGTTGGCCTGGCCGCCGCCCTCGCACATGGTCTGGAGGCCGAACCGGCCGCCGGTGCGCTCCAGTTCGTTCAGCAGCGTGGTCATCAGCCGGACGCCGGTCGCCCCCAGCGGGTGGCCGAGGGCGATGGCCCCGCCGTTGACGTTGACCCGCTCGGGATCGGCGCCGGTCTCCTTGAGCCAGGCCAGCACCACCGGCGCGAACGCCTCGTTGATCTCGACCAGGTCGATGTCGTCGATCGTCATCCCGGCCTTCTTCAGCGCGTACGCGGTGGCCGGGATCGGCGCGGACAGCATCCGGATCGGGTCCTCGCCGCGGACCGAGAGGTGGTGGATCCGGGCGCGCGGGGTCAGCCCGTGCTCGGCCACCGCCCGCTCGGAGGCCAGCAGCATCGCCGCGGCCCCGTCGGACACCTGGGAGGAGACCGCGGCGGTCAGCCGGCCGCCCTCGACCACCGGCGCCAACCCCGCCATCTTCTCCAGCGAGGTCGCGCGGCGCGGCCCCTCGTCGGTGGTGACCTCGCCGTACGCGACGAGTTCCCGGTCGAAGCGGCCCTCGTCGATGGCCCGGACCGCCCGCTGGTGCGAGCGGAGCGCGAACTCCTCCATGTCCTGCCGGGAGATGTCCCACTTGGTGGCGATCAGCTCGGCGCCGTGGAACTGGTTGACGGGCTGGTCCCCGTAGCGGGCCCGCCAGCCTTCGGAACCGGCGTACGGGCCCTGGGTGAGGCCCAGCGGCTCGGCGGCCTGCCGGCTGGCGAAGGCGATCGGGATCTGCGACATGTTCTGCACCCCGCCGGCCACGACCAGGTCCTGGGTTCCGGAGAGCACTCCCTGCGCGGCGAAGTGCACGGCCTGCTGCGAGGAACCGCACTGCCGGTCGACGGTGACGCCGGGTACCTCCTCCGGCAGCCCGGCGGCCAGCCAGCAGGTGCGGGCGATGTCCCCGGCCTGCGGCCCGACGGTGTCCAGGCAGCCGAAGACGACGTCCTCGACCGCGGCCGGATCGATCCCGGTGCGGCCCATCAGCGCGGTCAGCACGTGCGCGCCGAGGTCGGCCGGGTGGACGCCGGACAGTCCGCCGCCCTTCTTCCCCACCGGGGTGCGGACGGCATCGACGATGTACGCCTCGGACATGATGAACTCCTTGGTCAGATTCTGCGGATGTACCGGTCAGTCGCGCAAGGCGATGCCGTCCAGCACCATCGAGAGGTACTGGCGGGCGATCTCCTCGGGACTGTGCCGTGCGCCCGGCCGGTACCAGGAGGCGGCGACCCAGACGGTGTCGCGGACGAACCGGTACGTCAGCCGGATGTCGAGATCGGTGCGGAAGACCCCGTCGGCCACCCCGCGCTCCAGCGTGCCGAGCCAGGCCCGGGCGAGGCGGCGCCGGGCGTCGGCGAGGTAGCCGAAGCGCGGATGCCGGTCGGCGAGGTACCGGGCCTCCTTCTGGTAGATCGCGACCGCGGCGTGGTGCCGGTCGATCTCCCGGAAGGACTCGGTGACCAGCGCCTCGATCGTCTCCCGCGGGCCGAGGCCGGCGGCCAGCACCGCGTCGTAGCCGGCCCACAGCTCGTCCAGGAAGGCGGTGAGGATCTCGTCCACCATCGCTTCCTTGGAATCGAAGTGGTAGTAGAGGCTGCCCGCGAGCATCCCGGCCGCGTCCGCGATCTGGCGGACGGTGGTGGCGTTGTAGCCCTGCGCGGCGAACACCTCGGCGGCGGTCGCCAGGAGTTCGCCGCGCCGCTCCTCACGCATGCTGCGAGCTGACCGAGACGGTCTCCCCGGTCATGTACGAGGCGTAGTCACCGGCCAGGAAGACGATCACGTTGGCCACCTCCCACGGCTCGGCGTAGCGGCCGAACGCCTCCTTCGCGGTCAGCTCGGCCAGCAGTTCCGGGGTGGTCACCTTCACCAGGTGCGGGTGCATGGCCAGGCTGGGCGAGACGGCGTTGACCCGCACCCCGTACTCGGCGGCCTCCACCGCGGCGCAGCGGGTCAACGCCATCACCCCGGCCTTGGCGGCGGCGTAGTGCGCCTGGCCGCGCTGGGCGCGCCAGCCGATCACGGAGGCGTTGTTGACGATCACGCCGCCCGCCCCGGTGGCCTTCATCCGGCGCAGCGCGGCCCGGGTGCAGCGGAAGGTGCCGTTGAGGGTGACGTCGAGGACCTTCGCCCACTGGTCGTCGGTCATGTCGACGAGATCGGCGGTGCCGCCGAGTCCGGCGTTGTTGACCACGATGTCGAGCCGGCCGTGCCGCTCCTCGGCCAGTGCGTACAGGGCCGCCACCTGCGCCTCGTCGGTGACGTCGCAGGGCAGTCCGGCGACCCGGTCGGCCCCGAACTCCTCGGCCAGCGCGTCGGCGCTCTCGGCCAGCCGGCGGGCGTGCGCGTCCCCGATGACGATCCGGGCGCCCTCCTCCAGGAACCGGCGCGCGGTGGCGCCGCCGATCCCCGCGCCGGCCGCGGCGGTGATCACGGCCGTCCGCCCCTTGAGCAGATCGTGACCGGGCACGTAGGACGGTGCCGTCATGCCTTCGCCTCCTTCGGCAGGCCGAGCACCCGCTCGGCGATGATGTTCCGCTGGATTTCGTTGGAGCCCGCGTAGAGGGTGTCGGCGCGGGAGAAGAGGAAGAGCCGCTGCCAGTCGTCGAGGTCGTACGGCTCGCCTGCAGCGAGCATGCCGCCCGCGCCGCAGACGTCCATGGCCAGTTCGCCCAACTCGCGGTGCCAGGTGGCCCAGTAGATCTTCCCGATGGACGCCTCGGGGCCGGGGGCGCCGGCGGCGACGCCCTCCAGCATCCGCAGTGCGTTGCAGCGGATGGTTTCCAGGCCGATCCAGGCTCGCGCCAGCCGGTCGCGGATCAGCGGGTCGTCGGCCGCGCCGTTCCGTCGGGCCACCTCCATCAGGGTCTCCAACTCCCTTCGGAAGCCGACCTGTTGTCCCAGCGTGGAGACTCCGCGCTCGAAGCCGAGGGTGGCCATCGCGACCCGCCAGCCGTCGCCCGGCGCGCCGACCACGTGCGGGGCGCGGGCCCCGTCGAAGAACACCTCGTTGAACTCCGAGGTGCCGGTGAGTTGGGTGATCGGCCGGACGTCGACGCCGGGCTGGTCGAGCGGCACGAGGAGGTAGGACAGCCCCCGGTGGCGGACGGAGCCCGGTTCGGTGCGGGCGACGACGAAGCACCACTGGGAATCCTGGGCGAGCGAGGTCCAGATCTTCTGGCCGTCGACGACCCAGTCGCCGCGCTCCTCGTCGAAGGCGGCCCGGGTCCGGACGTTCGCCAGGTCCGAACCGGCGTCGGGCTCGCTGTACCCCTGGCACCACAGCTCCCGGACGGCGGCGATCTCCGGGAGGAAGCGGGCCCGCTGCTCGTCGGTGCCGAAGGCGATCAGGGTGGGGCCGAGGAGTTGCTCACCGATGTGGTTGACCCGCGCGGGCGCGTCGGCCAGTGCGTACTCCTCGTGGAAGGCGACCTGTTGCTCCAGGGTCGCCCCGCGGCCGCCGTACTCCACGGGCCAGCCGACGCAGGTCCAGCCGGCGGCGGCCATGTGCCGTTCCCAGGCCAGGCGTTCGGCGAACGCCTCGTGTTCCCGGCCGGGTCCGCCGCGGCCGCGCAGGGCCGCGAACTCCCCGGCGAGGTTGGCCCGCAGCCAACTGCGGATCTCGGTGCGGAAGCTCTCGACGGTGGTGGGGGCCTCGACGCTGCTCATGGCCGTACGTTAACCTACCAAACACTTGTTAGGGAAGGAGGTCGCCGATGACCGCCAGCGAGGAAACGTCCGTGGTGCGCTACGCCCGGCAAGGCCCGGTCGCCACCGTCACGTTGAACCGACCGGACTACCGCAACGCCCAGAACTCCGCGATGACCTACGCCTTGGACCGCGCCTTCTACCGCGCGGCGGAGGACGACGAGGTCAAGGTCGTGGTGCTGGCCGGCGAGGGCCGGCACTTCTCCGCCGGCCACGACATCGGCAGCCCGGGCCGGGACGCCCACCTGCCCTTCGACCGCAAGGCCGGACTGTGGTGGGACCACTCGGACAAGACCGGCGCGGAGAGCCGCTTCGCCCGCGAGTCCGAGGTCTACCTGGGGATGTGCCGCCGCTGGCGGGAGCTGCCCAAGCCCGTGATCGCCTCGGTCCAGGGGGCGTGCGTGGCCGGCGGTCTGATGCTGGCCTGGATCTGCGACCTGATCGTCGCCGCCGACGACGCCTTCTTCGCCGACCCGGTCGTGCGGATGGGCATCCCCGGCGTGGAGTACTTCGCCCACCCGTGGGTGCTGCCGCCGCGGATCGCCAAGGAGTTCCTGTACACCGGCGACCGCATGCCGGCCCAGCGGGCGTACGAACTGGGCATGGTCAACCGCGTCGTCCCGCGTGCCGAACTCGCAGCAAAGACACGGGAGTTGGCGGAGCGGATCGCCGAGATGCCGCGGATGGGCCTGGCGCTGACCAAGCGCGCCGTCAACCAGGCCGAGGACCTCCAGGGGCTGCACACCGGCCTGGACTCCGTCTTCGGCCTGCACCACCTCGCGCACGCCCACAACGCCGAGACCGCCCGGGACTCGCTGGGCGGGATGGACATCAAGAAGATGAAGGAGGCCGGTTCCTGATGGACCTGGAGGCAAGCGACGCCGACGCCGCGTTCCGGGCCGAGGCCCGCGCCTGGCTCGCGGCGCACGTCCCCGCGACGCCCCTGCCGTCGTTGGAGACCCGCGAGGGCTTCGCGGCACACCGTGCCTGGGAACGGCAACTCGCCGCCGACCACTGGTCGGTGGTCTCCTGGCCGGCCGAGTTCGGCGGCCGGGACGCCACCCTCTTCCAGTGGCTGGCCTTCGAGGAGGAGTACTACGCCGCGGGCGCCCCCGGCCGGGTCAGCCAGAACGGCATCAACCTCCTCGCCCCCACCCTCTTCGAGCACGGCACCGCGGAACAGCGCGCCCGCATCCTCGGCCCGATGGCGACCGGTGAGGTCATCTGGGCCCAGGCGTGGTCCGAGCCGGAGGCCGGTTCGGACCTGGCGGCGCTGCGCTCCACGGCCGTGCGGACCGACGGCGGCTGGCTGCTGCGCGGGCAGAAGACCTGGTCGTCCCGGGCCGCCTTCGCCGACCGCGCGTTCGGGCTGTTCCGCAGCGAGCCGGGAACGGCCCGCCCGCACCAGGGGCTGACCTACCTGATGTTCCCGCTGGACGCGCCCGGCGTGACGGTGCGGCCGATCGGCCGACTGGACGGCAAACCGGCCTTCGCCGAGCTCTTCCTCGACGACGTGTTCGTCCCCGACGCGGACGTCATCGGCGAGCCCGGCCAGGGCTGGCGGGTGGCGATGAGCACCGCCGGCAACGAACGCGGGTTGACCCTGCGCAGCCCCGGCCGGTTCACCGCCGCCGCCGACCGGCTCACCGCGCTGTGGCGGGAGAGCGGCGACCCGACCGACACCGCACTGCGCGACCGGGTCGCCGACGCGGTGATCGGCGCCCGCGCCTACCAGCTGTTCACCCACGCCAACGCCTCCCGGATCGCCGCCGGCGGCACGCTCGGCGCCGAGTCCAGCCTCAACAAGGTCTTCTGGTCGGAGCTGGACATCGCCCTGCACGACACCGCACTGGACCTGCTGGGCCCCTACGGCATGCTCGCCGACGACGCCGACGACGCGCCCGCGCACGGGAGTTGGGCCGAGGGCTACACCTTCTCCCTCGCCGGGCCCATCTACGCCGGCACCAACGAGATCCAACGCAACATCATCGCCGAGCGGCTGCTCGGCCTGCCGAAGGAGGCCCGGGCATGACGCAGCACCGAACGGTCCGGGGCGGCCCGGTCCGCACCGGTCTCGCGGGAGGGGCCCACCGATGCCCTTCCTGCTGACCGAGGAGCAACGGGACTTCGCCCGCACCCTGGACGCCCTGCTGGGCGCGGCCGACACCGCCACCGCGGTGCGTGCCTGGGCGGCCGGCGAGCACAAGCCGGGCCGCGCCCTGTGGACCCGGCTCGCCGAGACCGGGGTGTTCGCACTCGCGGTCCCCGAGGAACACGACGGGATGGGCCCGCTCCCCCTCGAACTAGCAGTCGCCTTCGTCGAGTTGGGTCGGCACGCAGTCCCGGGCCCGCTGGTGGAGACGGTCGCGGCGGCGGCCTTCCTGGACCGGTTGGGCGACGCCGGTGCGGCGACCGACTGGCTGCCGCGGATCGCCGCGGGTGACGCCGTAATCGGATTGTGCGCGGACGGCGCCCCGTTCGCCCTCGACGCGGACGCCGCCGACACCGTCCTGGTCGTCGGGGGCGACACGGTGTGCCGCACCGAGACCCACGGTCCGGTCCAGGCCACCCTCGATCCGGCCCGGCGGGTGTCCCGGCCGCTCGGCGGCACCGTCCTCGCCCGCGGCCCGGCGGTCACCGCGGCCGCCGGACACGCCGTCGACCTCGCCCGG
Organism: Streptomyces diastatochromogenes; assembly: GCA_001418405.1. Lineage (GTDB taxonomy): Bacteria > Actinomycetota > Actinomycetes > Streptomycetales > Streptomycetaceae > Streptomyces > Streptomyces albulus_C. The sequence continues at coordinate 7,016 of LIQL01000060.1, forward strand.
CTGCTGACCGCCGCCCAGGCACTCGGCCTGGGGCGGGCCCTGCTCACCGGAACCGTCGACTACGTGCGCCAACGCACCCAGTTCGGGCGGGCGATCGGCTCCTTCCAGGCGGTCAAGCACCGACTGGCGGACGTCCTGATCGGGTTGGAGTTCGCCCAGCCACTGGTGCACGCGGCGGCCCTGGCACTGGCCGGCGACGCCCCGTCGGCCGGTGCGGACGTGGCAGCCGCGAAGGTGGCGGCCGGCGAGGCGTGCTACGCGGCGGCACGCGCCGCCCTCCAGTTGCACGGCGCGGTCGGCTACACCGACGAGCCGGACCTCTCGTTGTGGATCCGCAAGGCCCGCCCGCTGCGGGACGCCTGGGGAACCCCGGCCGCCTGCCGGGCCCGGGTCCTGGCCGGATAGCCCACACAGACGTCGGCCCCGTACTCCNNGGAGTACGGGGCCGACGTCTGCACTCCGCCATGTCGGCGGCGGATCAGGCAACTTGACGGAGTACCAGCTCCAGTTCCGCGGCCAGGCGCCGCCGGTGCTCGGCGGGCGCACCGAGGAGCTGGGCGCTGCCGTGGGCTCGTTTGAAGTAGCGGTGGGCGTCGTGCTCCCAGGTGATGCCGATGCCACCGTGCAGTTGGATGGTCTCCCCGGCCACCGCCGAGAACGCCTCCGAGCAGGCTGACTTGGCGGCCGCGGCGTACCGCGTCAGCTCCGCCGCACCGTCCGCGGCGGCGTATGCGGCGCCGAGCGCGATCGACCGGGCCGCCTCCACCTGCACGTAGGCGTCCGCCAACCGGTGCTTGACGGCCTGGAAGGAGCCGATGGGGCGGCCGAACTGGACGCGTTCCCGGGCGTAGGCGACGGTCAGCTCCAGACAGCGTTCGGCCGCCCCGACCTGCTCGGCGGCGAGCGCCACGCTCCCCAGGTCGCGAACCCGGGCCAGCACCCGCTCGCCGTCGCCATCGGCGCCCAGGATCCGGCCCGCGGCCCCGTCCAGCGCGATCCGGGCCTGCGCCCGGGTCGGGTCCATCGGCACCAGCCGCTCGCGGCGCACGCCGGGCCCGTCCGCCGGGACCTCGAAGAGCGCGACCCCGGCGGCGGTGCGGGCGGCCACCACCAGCAGCGTGGCGTCCGCGCCGTCCAGGACGTGGTCCTTGGTGCCGGTCAGCCGCCAGCCGCCGTCCGAGCCTCGGTGGGCCGCGGTGCGGATCGCGGCCGGCTCCCAGGAACCGTCCTCGGCCCAGGCCAGGGCGCCCACCGCCCGCCCCTCGGCGAGAGCGGGGAGCAGCGCGGCGTCGCCGCAGGCGAGCAGTGCCTGGGTGGTCAGCACCGCGGACCCCAGGAAGGGCACGGGCGCCAGCGCCCGCCCCAACTCCTCCATCACGACGTGGACTTCGAGGGGTCCGCAGCCGGCCCCGCCGTGCTCCTCGGGCACCGCCAGTCCGGCCGCGCCGATCTGCCCGGCGAGCGGCCCCCAGGCGTCCGGGCCGGGCTGCCGCGCCAGCAACTGGCGGACCGCGGAGCGCAGTTCCTCTTGTTCCTCGGTCGGCCTCATCCGCCGTTGCTCCCTTCGTTCCTGGCCGTCCGGCGCAGTTCGCCCTTGAGGATCTTGCCGCCGGCGTTGCGCGGCAGTTCCGGTACGAGGTGGTAGCGCCGGGGCACCTTGAAGTTGGCCAGCCGTGCGCGGGCCCAGTCGGTCAGCTCCTGCGGGTCGGGCGCGGCGCCGTCGGCGGGGACGACGAACGCCACTCCCACCTCGCCGAGCCGCTCGTCGGGCGCCCCGACCACGGCCACCTCGCCGATCGCCGGGTGATCGCGCAGCACCCGTTCCACCTCCGCCGGATAGGCGTTGAAGCCGCCGACGACGTACATGTCCTTGATGCGGTCGGTGAGGGTGAGGAAGCCGCGGTCGTCGAGGACGCCGACGTCGCCGGTGTGCAGCCAGCCGTCGGGGTCCACGGCCGCCGCGGTGGCGGCGGGGTCGTCGAGGTAGCCGGGCATGACGTGGTAGCCGCGGACCACCACCTCGCCCGGCTCGCCCGGCGGCAGCGGCTGGTTGGCCGGGTCGACGATGCGCAGTTCGGTGCCGGGCAGCGGCGGTCCGACGGTGTGCGCGAGGGTCTCGGCGTCGGCGTCGGTCGGGCAGATGCAGACGACCCCGGCGGACTCGGTCAGCCCGTAGGCGGTGAAGACGTCCGGGATGCCGAGTTCCGCGCGGATCCGCAGCACGAGTTCGGCGGGCACCAGGGCGGCGCCGGTGCCGGCCAGTCGCAGCGAGTCCAGCCGGTACCGGTCCCGTTCCGGATGGTGGAGCAGCCCGTGGAAGACGGTCGGCGGACCCATCAGGACGCTGATCCGCTCCTCGGCGGTGCGCCGCAGGATCCGGTCGGCGTCGTAGACCTGCTCGGGCAGCATGGTGGCGCCGCGCAGCAGGCAGGCCAGGATCCCGGCCTTGTAGCCGAAGGTGTGGAAGAAGGGGTTGACCAGCAGGTAGCGGTCGCCGGCACGCAGGGTGACCAGTCGCGCCCAGGCGTCGAAGACCCGCATGGTCTGGCCGTGGGTGGCGAGCACGCCCTTGGGGCGGCCGGTGGTGCCGGAGGTGAAGAGGATGTCGGACAGGTCGTCGGGGCCTACGGCGTCGGTGCGGGCGGCCAGTTCGGCGTCGTCCACCTGCCGGCCGGCCGCCAGGTAGGCGTCGTAGGCGACCGTGCCGGGGCGCTCCCGGTCCCGGGGCGGGGCGTCGTCGCGGAGCAGCACGGTGCTGCGCAGCCGCCCGAGGTCCTCGCCGGAGTCGTGCAGCAGGTCGTCGTAGTCGCAGCCGAGGAAGCCGCGGGCGGTGAACAGCACGGTGGCGCCGCTGCGCCGGATGATGTCGGCGGCCTCGGCCGCCTTGTAACGGGTGTTGAGGGGCACGAGGACGGCGCCGACGGAGACCGCGCCGAGGACGGCGGTGATCCACTGGCGGCAGTTGGGGGCCCAGACCGCGATCCGGTCCCCGTGCCGGACGCCGTGGGCGAGCGCGGCCCGTGCCGCGGCGGCGACCTCCTTCTCCAACTCGGTGAACGTCCAACGGACTTCGCCGTCGGACAGCGCCTCCCGGTCACCGTGGGCGCGGGCCGCGTGGGCGGCGAGTTGTGCGACGGTGGCCGGTGCCGCCGGCTGCGGCGGCCCTTGAGGGGTGTGGTGTGCCCAGGTCATTGGCCCTCCCGCTCCCTTGCTCGGAGGTGACGGCGGTGTGTCGTGCGGAACCGCCTACTTGACGTGCGGACGTGGCCGGTATCCAATCACAGTGTTTCGGTTAGGCATATACCTAGTAGAAACACGTAGAGAAATTCACCCCACCTCGGGAGGACGCGTGTCCACCTACATCCCGCCCACCGCCCCCACCACGTCGTTCGACGACGCCGCGATGCGCGACACGCTCAGTCGCTTCTGCACCGGCGTAGCCGTGATCACCGCGATCCAGTCCGACGGCCAACCGGCCGGCATGGCCGTCCAGTCGTTCTCCTCGGTCTCCCTGGACCCGCCGCTGGTGTGCTTCTGCCCGGCCGGGACGTCCACGACCTGGCCGAAGATCAGTGCCGCCGGCCGGTTCGCGGTGAACGTCCTCGCCGCCGACCAGGAGGACCTGTGCCGGCAGTTCGCGGTCACCGGCGGCGACAAGTTCACCGACGTCGACTGGCGCTCCGGCGTCAACGGCGCGCCGCTGCTGACCGCGGCGCTCGCCACCATCGAGTGCGAACTCGCAGACGTGCTGCCCGGCGGCGACCACCTGATCGCACTCGGCCGGGTCACCGCCCTGACGCCGCCGG
>LIQL01000600.1:0-6126 GCA_001418405.1 Streptomyces diastatochromogenes
GGCGGGCGGCGACCACCGGCGGGTCCTGGCCGTGCTGCGCTTCCTGGGGGTGGGCGGGTAGGGCGTCGGGCCGCCGCGCCGCGGAATGCCGCACCAGACCACCGGGAGGTCGTAAAGGATTCCTTGACGCCGGTCGGGTTGTAAAGGCATCCTTTACGTGTGTCGGACGTGACGGAACCCTCGATGCCCCTCAACGCCCTCAGTGCCCTGCTGGCCGAACAGGGCACGGCCCTGGCCGCGGAGGTGGCGCGCAGCCCGTTGGCGCCGCCCGCCTACCTGGAACTGGTCCGGCGCTCGCGGGACGTCGACAAGCTGGCGGAACAGGTCCTCAAGCTGTGCGTGCAGCAGTGCCGGGACGCCGGCCACACCTGGCAGGAGATCGGCGACCTGCTCGGCGTCACCCGCCAAGCCGCCTTCCAGCGGTTCGGCAAGCCCCTCGACCCCCGAACGGGAGAACCCATGGACAAGACCGTGCACCTGGCCGACGCCGCGGAACGCGCCGTCCAGATCGTCACCGATGTACTGGAGGGCCGCATGGACGAGGCCCGGAAGACCTTCAACTCCCAGGTCCTGGAAGCGTTCACCGACGAGGTCCGGGGCGACGGACTGGCCACGGTCGCCGGCATGGTCGGCGCGTTCGAGGGCTTCGGCGAGGGCGAGCCGTTCGTCCGGCGCATCGGCGACCACACGGTCGTCGACATCCCGCTGCGCTACGAGGCCGGCGACATGAAGGCCCGGGTCGCCTTCGACGCGGACGAGAAGGTCGCCGGGCTCGTCATCATCCCGCCCGACGCCGCGTAGCCCGCACCGCGCCGACGCCCGACCGGGCCTCCGCGACGGAAGACGACGAGCCCCCCGATCCGCCGTCCGGGCCGGTCGCCGTCCGGGCCGTGCTTGACTGCCGGCATGATTGCCTTCGAAACGCTACGGGTCTTCTGCGGCGCCGACGGCCGCCACGGCAACGCCCTCGCAGTCGTGCGGGACGGGGCCGCGATCCCCGAGGAGGGCGACCGGCTGGCGGCCTGGCTGCTCGGACCGGCCCAACTGAGCACACCCGCCGGAACGGTGCGGGTGCGACGGGACGGGGAGTTCACCTGGATCACCGCGTTCGCGGTGCGGCGCCTCGACCGCGTCGGCCCGCCGAACCGCCCGGCGGGCGGGCGGTCTGTCGCGGGCGGGCGCCGGGATGGCGGCATCGGCGGCGGGGGCCGATCGGCGCGCGGGGCCCGGCACGGGCGGACCGCCCCCGACCGCCGGCCGACGTCGTCCCGTTCGTCCCCGGCGTCCCCGCCGTCCTCGATGCGTCCGATGCGTCCGATGCGTCCGATGCGTTCGGAGGGCGGGGTGGCCGGGCGCGCCCGCGCGGCGGCCCTGACGTGTGCTCAGTCGTTCCGCCACACCAGCGTGTACCGCCAGAACAGCCGCCGGCGCAGCCGGGCGCCGGGCAGGACGGCGCGGGCCGCGCGGACGACGTCGGGGAAGGACATGTCCGCCGGCCGGGTCCGGGCGGTCATCGAGACCGGTGCGGGCGCCGTGCGGCCGCCGTTCTTGAGCCAGCCGACGGCGGGGTTGAGCGGACTGGAGACGGCCGCGAGCAGGTGGTCGACGACAGTGGCGGGGCGGGACAGTCCGACCAGTACGAGGGTGCCGCCCGGCGCCAGGTGCCGGCGGAACACCGTCAACGCCTCGACGAGCGGCAGGTGGTGGACGACGGCGACGCACGTGACGACGTCGTAGGTCCGGTCGGGGAGCCCGGTCAGGGCGTCTTCGGTGGCGAACGTCACCGGTGCTCCCGGCGGGGTCAGCCCGCGCGCCCGGGCGGTGATCGTCGGGTCGGCGTCCACGCCGTGCACCGCGTCGGCGCGGGTGGCCAGCAGCCGGGCCAGGTCGCCGCTGCCGCAGCCGACGTCCAGGGCCGCCGCGAAGCGCCGGGGGAGCCGTCGCAGGATCCAGCGGTGGTAGTGGGCGTTGTGGTCCCAGGGGTGGGCGGCGTTGAACCGTTCGAGGGCCCGAAGGGCGCGGTGCGGCAGCGGGGTCATGCCGCCACTCCACCAGATGCCGGATGCCGCCGGTGCCACCGGCGGCGGTGGCTGCCGACGACGCCCCGGGCGAGCGGGGCGGGCGAGCGGCCGCCTACCGTCCGGCCTACCACTCCCGCGCGACCCGGGCCAGCGCGTGTGCGAGGAGGGTCTCGGCGGCGGCGCGTGCGTGCCTGCCGTAGTCCCGCTCGTTCAACACCATGGCGCGGCTGGCCGCGCCGTCCGCGAGGGTGACCAACTGCTCGGCGAGCGCCTCGGGTTCGGGGCAGCCCAGTTCCGTCACGAGCGTGGTGACCAGCCGCACCATCAGCAGCTTCTGCTCGCGGGCGTAGGCGTGGATCGGGCTCTGCGGATCGGGGAACTCCGCCGCGGCGTCGATGAACGGGCAGCCGCGCACCGAAGGCGCCTCCGTATCGGGCTGCTCGAAGAGCCGGAGGATCCGCTCCCGAGGGCTGAGTTCCTCCAGGGTCAGTACGCCCTCCAGGGTCTTCCCCGACGATGCGAGCGTCTGGAGGTGGGCGATCACGAGGTCGCTCTTGGTGCGGAAGTGGGCGTAGAGCGTCCGCTTGGACACCGGTGCCTCCTCGGCGACCTGTTCCATCCCGGTCGCGGTGATGCCCTGCTGCGCGAACAGCCGGCCGGCGGCCACCAGGATGCGCTCCCGCGCGCCCCGCCCCCGCCGCTGTGTCGTCTCCTCGGTCGCACCCATGCGGCAAGTATACGTCTGCGTTTACTTTCGGCGTGGTGTGTGGGTAGGGTCGCTCCCGAGTGAGGTAAACGAATCCGTTTACTTAGTTCTTCGTCAAGGAGTGCGTCATGAAGCGTGCGGGGTGCCTGAGGGATCCGGCCGGTCCGCCGGAGACGAGCGGTCACGTGGAGCGGCTGATCCGCGGCCGGCATGCGGTGCGCGCGTTCCGGCCCGACGCCGTGCCCGGGGAGACGATGCGCGCGATCTTCTCGCTCGCCGGCTCCGCACCGTCCAACTCCAACACCCAGCCGTGGCGGGTGGCGGTGGCCAGCGGTGCGGCGCGCGAGCGGCTGGCCGACTCCCTCCAGGCCGCCCACGCCGCGAACCGCACCTCCGTGGACTTCCCGTACGACGAGGGCGCGTACGCACCGGCGCAACTGCGGCGGCGATCCGCGTTCGGCGCGCAGCTCTACGGCGCGCTGGGCATCGACCGCGACGACCACCCGGCGCGCGCCGCGTACGACGCCGAGAGCCTGCGGTTCTACGGCGCACCGCACGTCGCGTTCCTCTTCGTCGCCGACCGGGCCGACGCACGCCTGGCCGCGGACGTCGGCGCCTACCTCCAGACGTTGCTGCTGGCGATGGCCGGGTACGGCGTGGACAGCTGTCCGCAGGGGCTGCTGAGCTTCTACGCCGACACGGTGCGCGGCGAACTCGGCATCGAAGCAGGCAAGTTGCTGGTCGGCGTCTCGTTCGGCTACGCGGACGGCAGCGCACCGGTGAACCGCCTCAGCACCGGGCGGGCCGCACTGGAGGCGACCACGACGTTCCACGGATAGCGCCGGCAGCCGGGCCGGGCGTCGCGTTCCGCCGAAGCCGCCGGGCCGGTCCGCGCGTGACGGGCACCACCCGGCACCGGCCGCACCCCGCCTATACCCACCCTTTACACTGGGCGTGGCGAAGGGGAGTAGTCCCGAAACACCGCTGGTCGACACACTGGATGCCCCACGGGGCAACCCGGCCACCGGGCCGGCCGCGCAGGAGGGCCGGCGGACGAGACCTTCGGCCACGGCATGACCTGGCCTGCGCAAACGGCGCGGGCCACACCAGCATGCCGGGCCGGAAGGGTTCTCCCGTCACCTCGCTGGGTGTCGTACGAGCCGGCGGCCCGGCCCCAGCAGAAAGCACCCGGATGACCCTCGACCCCCTGGCGATCGTCACCGCCTTCGGGCTGATCTTCCTCGCCGAACTCCCCGACAAGACCATGTTCGCCTCGCTGGCGATGGGCACCCGCATGCGCCCGCTGTACGTGTGGTTCGGCACCTCCACCGCGTTCCTCGTCCACGTCGCCCTCGCCGTCGGTGCCGGCAGCCTGATCGGTCTGCTGCCCACCATGGCGGTGAAGCTCGTCTCCGCCGCCCTGTTCGTGTTCGGGGCGTTCGTCCTGCTGCGCAACGGTGGCGACGACGACGAGGACGAAGCGGGCAGCAAGACCGTCACCGGGTTCTGGCCCGTCTACGGCACCGCCTTCATGGCCGTCTTCATCAGCGAGTGGGGCGACCTCACGCAGATCACCACCGCCAACCTCGCCGCCACCAACGGTTGGTTGCCCACCGCCATAGGGTCGGCCGCGGCCCTGATGTCCGTCTCCGCGCTCGCGCTGGTCGTGGGCCGGTTCATCGCCAAGCGTGTCCCGCTGAAGACCGTGCAGCGCATCGGCGGCATCTGCATGGCCGTCCTGGCCGTCTGGACCCTGATCGAAGCCTTCACGGGCTGACGCGGGAGCCCCCCCCGCCAGGCAACGGGCCCGGCCTCCCGACGCGTCGGGAGGCCGGGCCCGTTGCGGACGTCGCCATTGACGTCCGCGGGGTGCGGCCGCTGCCGTCAGGTGCCGGTGCCGGTGCCGGTGCCGGTGCCGGTGCCGGTGCCGGTGCTAGTGCCCGGGCCGGTGCCGGAGCCCGTGCCTGTGCCTGTGCTAGTGCCGGGGCCTGTGCCTGTGCCTGTGCTGAGCGTGCCGACGAGGTGGGCGCCGTCCACCAACGTGCACGGTGCCGTGGGGGTTTGGGGGAGTTTGTTGAGGGAGAGCGTCGCCACCGCGTTGGTCACCGCGGCACACAGCGGAATGTGCAGGGCCCGCACGTTGTCGACGGTGTCCTCCACCACGGCCTGCGGGACGTCGAGCCCGAACGGTTCGGTGCCGCTGCGTTGTTGGGGCGGCGGCGGGCCGGTCGGGAGCTGCGGCGGCTGCACGATCACGCAGTGCCCGGCGGGCTGCTCTCCCGGGTGCAGGGCCTGAGCGGTGACCTTGATGATGTTCGGGGGTTTGCTGGGGCTGGTGCAGAAGGCCACCTTGATCTGGGCGGCGTCCTGCGGCGAGCCCTTGAACAGCTCGACGTAGGGGATGGTGGGTGGGGCCGCGGCGGCGACCGGCGCGGAAGGCCAGGCCAGCAACGCCACGGTCGCCGCGGGAACGGCGCAGAATGTGTGCGAAAGGCGCATGATGTCGTTCCTTTCCGACTATGAGCACTTTCATCGCATTGCCTGCCCCCGCCCGGCGTCGCGAACCGACGCACGGAGCGCCCCCACCCGAATGCAGGGCGATTTCGGGGCTGGAGCGGGCAGGCGAGGGAACCGCGCTTGCGGAAGCGTCTGCGGCGTGCTGCGGCGAAGGGCGTCCGCCGATGCGGGCGCGCCTGGTGGCCGTGGCGCCGTGCCGCCCGGTCTCAGCGGCGGGACGCCAGGGACAGCAGCGGTGCGCCGGCCGGGAAGAGGTACTTGGCGGCCAGGACGGGGCGGCCGCCGGCCCACACGGTCTGGGTGAGCAGCAGGGCCGGCGTCTCCGGCGGGCGCGCGATGGCGTGGCCGCGTTCGGTGCCGAGCATGGTGGCGCCGAGCGTGCTGCGTGCGGTGAGCCCGTGGCCCTGCTCCGCGGCCAGGAAGGCGGCGAGCATGGTGCCCTCCGGGTCGTCGGTGGTCGCGGGCGGCCCGGCGGCGTCCGGCTCCGGCAGGGAGGCGCGGAGGGTGTCGGCGAGGTCGGCGCCGGTCGTGGTCCGTAGAACCTTGTCGTCCGCGGCCCACTCGTGCGCGAAGCACGCCGCCGTGCCGTCCACCTCGACCACGGTCTCCCAGAAGCAGGCGCGCTCGGTGGCGGCGAGGCGGAGGTGGTAGCCGGAGAAGTCGGTGGGTTCCTCCAGCTCGGTGGCGAGCCGGCGGCACCGCACCGCACCGGGGCCGAGCAGGGACTCGACGGGCAGCAGGCGTTCCAGTCCGGGGGCCGGCGGTGGCTGGTTGACCGTGCTGCCGGCGCCCTGGCGGCGGGTGATCACGCCGTCCTCCTGGAGCAGGATCAGCACCTCGCGCAGCCCGGACCGGCTCACGCCCAACTGGCCGGCCAGTTGG